>CAZSNL010000085.1:0-8049 GCA_964608275.1 uncultured Hyphomicrobiales bacterium
CGCCCACAGCCTCAGTACCCCGTCATTCCGGCGCAGGCCGGAATCCAGTCCGGCGCGGGCGGCATGCGGAAAGTCTGCCCTGGACCCCGGCCCCGGACCGTGTCCGGGGCAGGCTCTTCGCCGGGGTGACGGATCGCGGTGCTCCACCGCCATCCATCCCTCTGTCATCACCCGGCTCGTCCGGGTGATCCTGTAACCGGCGATGGTGCTGGTAAGCGGGACCTAGCAGGCGGTGGTGGCCTCGGCGGCATTGGCGCCGGGGCCGACGCAGAGGGTCATCCGGCACGTCGACAGCCCCATCCTGAGGTTGCCGGATCCGTCGCGGCTGACCACGTGATCGCACTGCGCCTTCGCTTCGATGCGGATGCTCATGGCGGCGGCATCGGCATCCGACTTGCCGGCGTAGGCCAGCGTGCCGGTTTCGGTGATCGCGGTCCGCGCGGTGGCGGCACCGGGCCCGAGCGGCACCACCTCGACCACCTCGATGTCGAGCGCGTAGTCGTCGATCGTCATGCCGGGATGGGACATGGTGCCGATCGAGGTACGCACGATGGGCACGATGTCATCCATGTCGAGCCACAGGGTGAAGGCTCCCTTGGGCTCGCCGGCGACCTCGAGCATCGCGCTGATGTCGAACCTGGCGTCGTCCGACACGTAATCGCGGAGCCAGGTCTCGAACCCGGCGAAATCGTTCGAGCCGGCGATCCGCACGGCATCCTGTTCGGCCCGGTCGAAGAAGCTCCTCACCTCGTCCGGCGAAAGCGCGCTGCGGTCCTGCGCCAGGGCATGGCCGGCGACGGCGGCGAGGGCGGCGGCGAGGGTGGCGGCGAGGGTGCAGGTCACGGTGTTGCGGGTGCGGGGCATCGTATCGGCTCCATCGGAAATTCGTCACGGACACCGACGGCGCCCGCCGACGCGGGCGCCCGGCGTCCGTGACCCAGTAACCGGCGGCCGCGGCAACGGTTCCGGGCCGCCGTACACGGAGAACCCGCAGATGGCGCTACCGACGGCTCCGGCCAGGCCCGACGAGGGGGTGATCGCCGGCTACGCCAGCGTGTTCCATGCCCGCGACCTCGCCGGCGACACGGTGCTGCCGGGCGCGTTCGCCGCCACGCTGAGGCGGCGCGGGCCGGGCGGCATCCGCATGCTGTACCAGCACGATCCGGGGCAGCCGATCGGCGCCTGGACCCGCGTCGTCGAGGACCGCCGCGGCCTGTGGGCGGAGGGGCGGCTGACGCTCGAGGTCGAGCGCGCCCGGGAGGTCGCGGACCTGATCCGCGCCGGCGCCCTCGACGGGTTGTCGATCGGCTTTCGCGCCCGCGCCGCCGACACGCGGCACAGGGCTGGGGCGCGACGGCTCGCCGCCATCGACCTGTGGGAGATCTCGATCGTCACCTTTCCGCTGCTCGACGGGGCGCGGGTGACGGCGATCGACGCCATGCCGCTGCAGCCGCCGGTCGCCGGCGCCATCCGCCGGGCGGCGCGTACCGTTCATCCGTGACCACCGAGAGGAGACCGAAATGGACGTCACGACCCCGACCGAGGGACTGGAGACCAAGGCCGGCCAGCCGGCGCACGGCGAGATTGCCCGCGCCTTCGACGCCTTCATGGAGAGCTTCGAGGCGTTCCGCGCCGCGAACGACGAGCGACTCGACGAGATCGAGCGGCGCATGGCCGCCGACGCGCTGAACGAGGACAAGGTCGCCCGCATCGGCGAGGCGCTCGACGACCACAAGCGAAGGCTCGACGCGCTGGCGCTGAAGGCGGCGCGGCCGGCGCTTTCGACCGCGGCCGACGGCGGCGGCGACGCCGGAGCGGAAGCCGCCGGGCACAAGGCGGCCTTCGAGGCCTATGTCCGCCGCGGCGCCACCGTGGGCCTCGACGCGCTCGAACGGAAGGCTCTGTCGGTCGGCAGTGACGCCGACGGCGGCCACCTCGTCCCCGACGAGACCGAGGCCGAGATCGGCCGCCTGCTGTCGCAGGCATCGCCGGTCCGTGCCATCGCCGGCCAGGCGAGGGTGAGCACCAACGTCTACCGCAAGCCGTTCGCGACCGCCGGCGCGAGCGCCGGCTGGGTGGCGGAAGCGACGGCCCGGATCGAGACCGATACCCCGACGCTCGCCGAGCTGCAGTTCCCGGCGATGGAGCTCTACGCGATGCCGGCGGCGACCCAGAGCCTGCTCGACGATGCCGCCGTCGACATCGACCGCTGGCTCGCCGAAGAGGTGCAGATCGCCTTCGCCGAGCAGGAGGGGGCGGCGTTCGTCTCCGGCGACGGGGTCAACAAGCCGCGCGGCTTCCTCGACTACGACGCGGTGGCCGAGACGTCGTGGAGCTGGGGCGAGATCGGCTACGTGGCGAGCGGCGCCGACGGTGCCTTCGCCGGCAGCGATCCCGGCGACCGGCTGATCGACCTCGTCTATGCGCTCAAGTCCGGCTACCGGTCCAACGCCCGCTGGGTGATGAACCGCGCCACCCAGGCGGTGATCCGCAAGTTCAAGGACGGCGACGGCAACTACCTGTGGCAGCCGGGCATCCAGGCCGGCGCCCCGGCGACGCTGCTCGGCTTCCCTATCACCGAGGCCGAGGACATGCCGGACATCGCCGCCGACGCGCTGGCCATCGCCTTCGGCGACTTCCGCCGCGGCTACCTGGTGGTCGATCGGATCGGGGTGCGCGTCCTGCGCGACCCGTTCTCGTCGAAGCCGTTCGTCATGTTCTACACCACCAAGCGGGTCGGCGGCGGGGTGCAGAATTTCGAGGCGATCAAGCTGATGAAGTTCGCCGCCGCCTGAGGCGGCGGCCCCGGCCGCGCGCGTTCCCTCCCCCGCCGCGGCCGACGGGGCGCGGGGCCTGTTGCGCCCCGCGCCCGCCCCATCCGGCCAACGCCGGCATTGCTTGACCTGCAAGCGAAGGAGGCCCCGCGATGGCACTGGTGCTCAACACCGGACCGGCGATCGAGCCGGTCTCGCTGGCCGACGCCAAGGCCCACCTCCGGGTCGACACCGACACCGAGGACGTTCTGATCGCAGGCCTCGTCGCCGCCGCCCGCATCCACGTCGAACTGGCCACCGGCCGGCTCCTGATCACGCAAGGGTGGTCGGTGTTCCTCGACGCATGGCCGAAGGACCGCGCGGTGACGCTGCCGCTGGCGCCGCTGCAGTCGATCGATGCGGTGCGGCTGCATGGCGACGGCGATGAGCCGGTCGAGGCGGACCTCGGCGCCTTCGTCGCCGACACGGTGTCGCATCCGGCGCGGCTCGTGCGGCGGACGGCGGCGCCGTGGCCGGTGCCGGGACGGCCCGCGCTCGGCATCGAGATCGCGCTGACCGCAGGCTACGGAGATGCGGCTGCCGACGTGCCGGCGCCGCTAGTGCAGGCGATCCTGCTGCTCGCCGCCCACTGGTTCGAGAACCGCGAGCCGGTGGTGTTCGGCGAACCGGCGACGGTGCCGCTGGCGGTGGCGGCGCTGCTCGAGCCGTACCGGGCACGGAGGCTCGGGTGAGCATAGGCGGGCTGCGGCGGCGCCTGGTGCTGGAGGAGCGGCTGCGCACGCCGGGCACCGGCGGCGGCGCGCTGACCGCGTGGGTGGAGGTGGCGACCGTATGGGCGCGGATGACGCCGCTCGAGGTCGCGGAACGGGCCGGCCACGAACGCATCGCCCCGCGCGGGCGGCTGCGGGTGCGCATCCGCCACCGGCCGGAGGTCACCGCCGCCATGCGGTTCCGCGACGGCACCCGGGTGCTCGACATCGTCTCGGTGGCCGCCGTCGACC
This sequence comes from uncultured Hyphomicrobiales bacterium, assembly GCA_964608275.1. Classification (GTDB taxonomy): domain Bacteria; phylum Pseudomonadota; class Alphaproteobacteria; order Rhizobiales; family CAZSNL01; genus CAZSNL01. The sequence goes on from CAZSNL010000085.1 coordinate 3,776, forward strand.
GCCGCTGGCTGGACTGCCTGTGCGAGGCCGAGGCGTGATGCGGGAGCTTGACCGCGCGGAAGATGCGGGGGGCATCACGCCGCAACGGAGCGAGGGATCATGGAAACCGGTTCGGCGATGGCGCTGCAGGTCGCGGTGCACGAGGCACTCGCCGGCGATGGCGAGCTTACGGCGCTGCTGGGCGGCGCCAGGATCCACGACGACGTGCCGTACGCGGCGGAGTTTCCCTACGTCACCATCGGCGACGTCACAAGCTTCGAGGCAGGCACCGCCGACGCCGCCGCCGAGGAACACGCGATGACGCTGACCGCCTGGTCGCGGGCCGGCGGGCGCGGCGAGGTGCAGGCGGTGATGGCGCGGATCCGGACCCTGCTGCACGACCGCCCGCTCGCCCTCGACGGGCACGTGCTGGTCAACCTCCGCCATGTGGCGCACGAGGCGCGGCGCGAGGCGGACGGGCGCACGTTCCGCGGCATCGTCCGGTTCCGCGCGGTGACCGAGCCGGCCTGACCGGCGGTGCGGCCCCGGCCCCGGACCGGCAGCGCACCACCGGCCCTTCGGGCCGCCGCTGCGCAGCATCCGGGGTGACACGTGTTCATTGATGTCGGGCCATGACGGGGCGACCATGGCAGTGATGGTCGAGAACCGGCGGTGACACGGCGGGTCGGAGACACGCCTGGAACAGGAGCATCTGATGACGGCGCAGAAGGGCAAGGACCTGTTGCTGAAGGTGGACGGCGACGGCGAGGGCACGTTCGTGACGGTGGCGGGCCTGCGCTCGCACACGATTGCGTTCAATGCCGCCACCGTGGACGTGACGCATGCCGAATCGGCCGGCGCCTGGCGCGAGCTGCTGGCCGGCGCCGGCGTCAGGCAGGCGGCGGTGCGCGGCGCCGGCATCTTCCGCGACCAGGCAAGCGACGAGACGGTGCGCGGGCTGTTCTTCGACGGCGCCATCCGCGACTGGCAGGTGATCGTGCCAGACTTCGGCACCGTGCAGGGGCCGTTCCAGGTCACCGGCCTCGACTACGCCGGCGACCATGACGGCGAGATGACCTACGAGCTGGCGCTGCAGTCGGCCGGCGCGCTCGCGTTTGCGGCGGAGTGACGGCGATGGCCAACCGGCACCGCGGCGAGATCGCCGCAAGCCTCGGCGGCAAGCCGTACACGCTGTGCCTGACGCTCGGCGCGCTGGCCGAACTCGAGGACGCCTACGGCGGCATCGACCTGCTGGCGCTGGCGCAGCGGTTCGAGCAGGGCAGCATCCGCGCCGTCGACGCGATCCGGGTGATCGGCGCCGGGCTGCGCGGTGGCGGCCACGACGTCAGCGACGCCGAGGTGGCGGCGATGCCGGTGGACGGCGGCGCGGCGGGCTACGTGGCCATCGTGGCGCAGCTGCTCGAGGCGACGTTCGCCCCGGCCGGCGGCGGCGAATGACGGTGGCCGGCGGCCCGGCGCGCTTCCCGTGGGCCGACGCGATGGCGCTCGGGCTGGGGCGGCTCGGGCTTGCGCCGCGCGAGTTCTGGAACATGACGCCGAAGGAACTGGCGGCCGCGGCGGCAGCGCTTGCGGCGCCGGCCGCGGAGCCGCCGCGGCGCGACGACCTCGCGCGGCTGATGGCGCGCTATCCCGACCACGACTGACGGCAACGAGACAGGGAGCGGCCCATGCCCGAACACGTCGATACCCTGACCATCGGGCTCCGGCTCGACGCCTCGCAGTTCCGCCGCGAACTGGAGGATGCCCGCCGCCACGGCGAGCGGTTCGGCGCCAGCCTGACGCGGGCCTTCGCCAGCGCCGCCATCGACGGCCGCAGGCTCTCCGACGTGCTGCGCGCGGTGCTGGCGTCGCTGTCGCGGCACACGCTCGCCGTCGCCTTCAGGCCGCTGGAGCGGGGCCTCGGCAGCCTGTTCGAGACCGCGCTCGGCGGCGCCATGGCCAACGCCCGCGGCAATGCGTTTGCCGGCGGCCGGCCGCTGCCGTTCGCCTCCGGCGGTATCGTTTCGAGCCCGACCCTGTTCGCGCTGGGAGGCAGCCGCAGGGCGGGCATGATGGGCGAGGCAGGCCCCGAGGCGGTGCTGCCGCTGCGGCGGGGCGCGGACGGCCGGCTCGGGGTGAGCGCGGAGATCGCCGGCCCGCCGGTCCAGGTCACGGTGAACATCGCCACACCGGACGTCGACGGATTCCGCCAGGCGCGCGGCCAGATCATGGGCGAACTGGCGCGTGCGGTGGCGCGTGGACACAGGAACCTGTGAGCCATGGCGTTCCACGAGGTGCGGTTCCCGACCGCCATCGCCCGCGGCTCGCGCGGCGGGCCGGAGCGGCGAACCGACATCGTGACGCTGGCCTCCGGCCACGAGCAGCGCAACCAGCGGTGGGCCGATTCCAGGCGGCGCTACAACGCCGGCTGGGGCATCAAGTCGCTCGCCGACCTCGCCGCCGTGGTCGCCTTCTTCGAGGAACGGCGCGGCCGGCTGCACGGCTTCCGGTGGAAGGACCACGCCGACTGGTCATCGGCCGCCGCGCCGGATGCCGCGGTGTCGGCCACCGATCAGGCGATCGGCACCGGCGACGGCGGGACGACCGGGTTCCAGCTGGTGAAGACCTACGGCGGCGCGTTCGCGCCGTGGACGCGGGACATCGTCAAGCCGGTGGCGGGCACGGTGGTGGTGGCGGTCGACGGGGCGCTGCAGGCGGCGGGGGTGGATTACACGCTCGACGAGACGACCGGCATCGTGACGTTTGCCGCCCCGCCCGCGGGCGGGGCCGTTGTCACGGCGGGCTTCGCGTTCGACGTGCCGGTGCGGTTCGACACCGACCGGCTCGACGTCGACCTCACCCACTTCGGCGCCGGCACCATCGCCGACATCCCGGTCGTCGAGATCAGGCCGTGACGCCTGGGGGGCGGGCGACAGCCCGGTGATGCGCTGCCGGTCCGGGTGCCACGGCCTCCGTACCCCGTCATTCCGGCGCAGGCCGGAATCCAGTCCGACGCTCGCGGCATGCGGAAAGGCTGCCCTGGACCCCGGCCTCCGCCGGGGTGACGGATCGTGGTGACCTACGGAAACGGATCGTGGTTGTGCCACGCGGTCCCGTGTCTGCGGCGCATTCGTGGGTGGGCGTCCTCGCGCTCCGTGACGCTGGGGTGGTGGAGAGGCCGGGGCGGCCATATCCGGCCTTCGGGGCGAAGCGGCCGAGGATTGCGAGGACGCGGGGGAGGCACGCCGTGGCGAGCGCGGTCCCGTGTCTGCGGCGCACCACCGCGCCTTGCGGCGCGCCGCTGCACCGCGCACGGGATGACACGGAGGAGAAGGCGCCGCTGCACCGCGCACGGGGTGACGCGTCGCGGGCGGTGCAGCATCCGGGGTGACGCATGCAGTGTGACGTTGCCTTCTGCCTGTCCCGTGAGGTTCCGCCATGAAGACGCTTCCGGCCGGGTTGCAGGATCATCTCGACACCGGGGCGACGACGCTTGCCTGGTGCTGGCGGGTGACGCGGGCCGACGCGACGGTGATGGGGTTCACCGACCATGACCGCGACCTCGCCTTCGACGGCACGACGTTCGCGGCGGCGACCGGGTTCACCGCATCGGAGGTCGCCTCGACCCTCGGGCTGTCGGTGGACAACCTCGACGTCGAGGGCGCGCTGTCGTCGGAGGCGATCACCGAGGCCGACATCGCCGCGGGCCTCTACGACGGCGCCACCGTCGAGGTGTGGCGGGTGAACTGGGCCGACACGTCGCAGCGGGTGCTGATGCGCAAGGGCCAGATCGGCGAGATATCGCGGTCCGGCATCGCCTTCACCGCCGAGCTGCGCGGCCTTGCCCATGCTTTGGACCAGACCCGGGGCCGCACCTACCAGCGCACCTGCGACGCCGACCTTGGCGACAGCCGCTGCAAGATCGACCTCGACGACGAGGCGTTCAAGGGCAGCGGCACGGTGACGGCGGCGAGCGACGACCGGATCGTCCAGGCCTCGGGCCTCGACGGCTTCGCGAGCGGCTGGTTCAGCCACGGCCTTGTGACCTGGACCGGCGGCGCCAACGCGGGGCGGTCGATGGAGGTCCGCGCGCACACCCTGTCGGGCGAGACCGCGTTCCTGACCCTGTGGCACGCGATGCCGGACGCGATCGCGGCCGACGACACGTTCACGGTGACGGCCGGCTGCGACAAGACCTTCGACACCTGCAAGGCGAAGTTCGACAACGCGGTCAACTACCGGGGCTTCCCGCACATGCCCGGCAACGACCGGGCGTTCGGCTACGTGGTCGGCGA
>CAZSNL010000085.1:8149-12216 GCA_964608275.1 uncultured Hyphomicrobiales bacterium
TACCGCCACCAGGCGAGCGTGAAGGGCGCGGGCTGCGACTGCATCGGGCTGATCCGCGGCGTGTGGCGGGCGATGGTCGGCCCGGAACCGGAGCGGCTGCCGGCCTACTCGCGCGACTTCGGCGCGACGGCGGGGCTGGAACCGCTGCTCGCGGTGGCGCGTCGCAGGCTCATCGCCATCGATCCCGGGGACGCCGGACCGGGCGACGTGCTGGTGTTCCGGATGCAGCGGCACGTGCCGGCCAAGCATGCAGCAATCCTGACGGCTGCGGGATCTTCCGGCGCTGCCGGCGCGCGCATGATCCACGCCCGCGAGGGAACCGGGGTGGTCGAGGTGAGCCTCGACCCGTGGTGGGCACGCCGGATCGTCGCCGCGTTCCGGTTCCCCGGGGCGCATTGAATGTCGACCCTGATCCTGTCCGCCGCCGGGCAGATGATCGGCACCGCGCTCGGCGGGCCGATCGGCGGCTTCGTCGGCCGCGCGCTCGGGGCGGCGGCCGGCGCGGTGATCGACGCCCACATCGTCTCGGCGCTCACGCCGGGGCAGAAGCAGGAGGGCCCGAGGCTCACCTCGGTCGACGTCACCGCCTCGACCGAGGGTGCGCCCATCACCCGGATGTTCGGCCGCACCCGCATCGCCGGCCAGATGATCTGGGCGACCCGGTTCGAGGAACAGGCCGAGACCGAGAAGCACGGCGGCAAGGGCGGCGGCGGCGGGGTCACCACGACCACCTACACCTACTTCGCCAACTTCGCGGTGGGCCTGTGCGAGGGGCGGGTGACGCGGATCGGCCGCATCTGGGCCGATGGCCGCGAGGTCGACCAGGAGGCGGTGACGGTCCGCACCCATCTCGGCGGCGAGGGCCAGCAGCCGGATTCGCTGATCGAGGCCAAGGAAGGCACCGGCAACGCGCCGGCCTATCGCGGCCTTGCCTACATCGTCTTCGAGCGGCTCGACCTCACCACCTACGGCAACCGGATGCCGCTTGTCACGGCGGAGGTGTTCCGCGCCACCGGCGACCTCGAGGGCCTGGTCGGCGCCGTCGCCATGATCCCCGGCACCACCGAGTTCGGCTACGAGCCGCAGACCATCAACAGGAAGGTCTCGACCGGGGTCTACGGCGGCGAGAACCGGCACACGCTGGAGGCTGAAAGCGACCTTGCCGCCTCGCTCGACATGCTGGCCGACCTTGCCCCGGCGTGCGGCGCGGTCAACCTGGTGGTGGCGTGGTTCGGCACCGACCTGCGCTGCGGGTCGTGCCAGGTACTGCCCAAGGTGGAGACCGACGACAAGCCGACGCAGACCGCCGGCGGGGCCGACTTCCCGTGGGTCGTGGCAGGCCTCGGGCGCGGCGGCGCCCAGGTGGTGAGCCAGGTCGACGGCCGGCCCGCGTTCGGCGGCGCGCCCAACGATGCCTCGGTCATCGCCTGCATCCGCGAGCTCAAGGACCGCGGCTTCACCGTCATGGTCTACCCGTTCGTCATGATGGACGTCGAACGGGACAACACGCTGCCGAACCCGTACTCCGACGAGGCAGGCGAGACCGGGCAGCCGCCGTATCCGTGGCGCGGCCGGATCACCATCTCGCCGGCGCCGGGCTTCGAGGGTTCGCCGGACGGCACCCAGGACGCATCGGACCAGATCGCCGCCTTCGCCGGCACCGCGACGGCGGCCGACTTCGCCGGCTCCTCCGGCAGCACGGTCACCTACGGCGGTGCCGGCGAATGGTCGTACCGGCGGTTCATCCTGCACATGGCGACGCTGTGCGACCTTGCCGGCGGGGTGGACGCGTTCTGCATCGGCTCGGAGATGGTCGGCATGACGCGCTCGCGCGGGGCGGACGGGGCCTACGACTTCGTCGACACCCTGATCGACCTTGCCGGCGAGGCGCGGTCGATCCTGGGCCAGGGCACGAAGATCGGCTATGCCGCCGACTGGTCGGAGTACCACTCGCACCGGCCCGGCGACGGCACCGGCGACGTGATCTTCAACCTCGACCCGCTGTGGGCCGACGCCGACATCGACTTCGTCGGCATCGACAACTACCTGCCGCTGTCGGACTGGCGCGACGGGACGGAGCACCTCGACTACGACGCCGGCGGGCCGACCACGGTCTACGACCTCGACTACCTCAAGGCCAACGTCGAGGGCGGCGAGTACTACGACTGGTTCTATCCGGCATCCGGCGCCACCGGCAACGAGCCGAGCCCCGAGCGCATCGCCCAGCAGCGCACGCCGATCGCCGACACCGCGCACGGCGAGCACTGGGTGTTCCGCAACAAGGACATCCGGAACTGGTGGGCCAACGCCCACCACGACCGCCCCGGCGGGGTGCGCGACGAGAGCCCGACCGCCTGGGTGCCGGAGTCGAAGCCGGTGTGGTTCACCGAGCTCGGGGTGCCGGCGGTCGACAAGGGCACCAACCAGCCGAACGTGTTCCACGACCCGAAGTCTTCCGAATCGTTCTTCCCCTACTTCTCCTCCGGGGTGCGCGACGACGCCATCCAGCGCGCGGGCCTGCAGGCGACGATCGAGTACTGGGCCGACGACGACAACAATCCGCAGTCCTCGCAGTACGAGGGCCGGATGATCGACACCGCGCGCATCTTCATCTGGTCGTGGGACGCGCGCATGGTGCCGTCGTTCCCGCAGGACGAGACGACCTGGGCGGATGCGCCGAACTGGGAGTTCGGCCACTGGATCTCCGGCCGGCTCGGTGCGGCACCCGGCCGCGAGGCCTTGTCGGCGCTGCTCGACGGCTACGGCTTCGAAGACCATGCCGCAGACCCCATGGGCGGGGTGGCGGACGGCATCGTGCTCGACCGGGCGATGTCGGCCCGCGCCGCGCTCGACGCGCTGCTGCCGGCCTATCTCGCCCATGCGGTGGAAAGCGGCGGCCTGATCCGGCTGAAGCCCTTCCTCGGCTCGCCGGTGATCGCCGACTACGGCCACGACGCCCTTCTCGAGGCCGGCCGCGGAGCCGCCCCGGTGGCGAAGACCCGCGCCCAGGAGACCGAGCTTCCGGTCGCGGTCAAGGTCGGCTACGGCGAGCCGGCCAACGCCGACCAGCCCGGCGCGGTCGAGGCAAGGCGCCTCGTCGGCGGCTCGTTGCGGGTGGCGCAGGCTCAGCTTCCGGTGACCATCCCGGAGGCCAGGGCCCGCATCATCGCCGAGGCGATGCTGCACGACGCGTGGGCAAGCCGCGAGGCGGCGACGTTCGGCCTCGGGCCGTCCGAGATCGCGCTCGATCCGGGCGACGTGATCCGGCTTGCCGAACCCGATCCCGAGACCTGGCGCATCGTCGAGATCGCCGACGGCGGGGCGCGGCGGCTCCGCGCTGTGCGCGCCGGCGCCGGCATCCATGCCCCGGCCCTGTTCCCGGCCCGCACCGGCGTCACCACGACGCCGATCGCCCTTGGCCAGCCGGTGGTGGTGTTCCTCGACGGGGCGCTGTTGCGCGACGGCGACGACGCCCATGCCGGGTACGTCGCGGCGTTCGTCTCGCCGTGGCCCGGCGGCATCGCGCTCTACCGCTCGCCGGCCGACGCGGGCTTCCTGCTCGACCAGGTGCTGCCCCTTGCCGCGACCATGGGCGAGACCGCGTTCGACTTCTTCTCCGGGCCTGCGTGGCGATGGGACCGCGGCAACGAGCTGTGGGTCGACCTTTATGCCGGCGGCTTCGAGAGCGCCGACGAACTTGCGGTGCTCAACGGCGCCAACGCTGTAGCGGTCGAGAACGCCGACGGCGAATGGGAGATCGTGCAGTTCACCACCGCCGAGCTCAACCAGCCGGGACGGTGGAAGCTGACCGGGCTGCTGCGCGGCCAGCGCGGTTCCGAGCACGCCATGCGCGACCCCGTCGCCGCCGGCGCCCGGGTCCTGGTGCTGAACGGCGCGCTCGGCCAGCCCGGCATCGAGCCCGGCCAGGCGGGCGTCACGCTCACCTGGCGGGCCGGCCCCGCCAACCGCGACGTGACCGACCCGGCGTTCGGGGAGCAGGCCGTCACCATCATGGGCAAGGGGCTGCGCCCGCTGTCGCCGGTGCATGTGCGCGCCGAATGGCAGGA
>CAZSNL010000086.1:0-9713 GCA_964608275.1 uncultured Hyphomicrobiales bacterium
TCGGTAGATGTCCATCAAGGTGATTTCCTTCGGCGCCATGGCGCGCATCAGGAACAGGTTGTAGCCGAAGGGCGGCGTGATGTAGGCGATCTGGCAGGTGATCGTGTACAGCACGCCGTACCAGATGAGGTCGAAGCCGAGCGCCTTGACCAGCGGGATGTAGAGCGGCGCGACGATGACCAGCATCGCGGTGTCGTCGAGGAACATGCCCATCAGGAGGTACGAGAGCTGCATCATGATGAGCACCTCCCACGGGCTGAGACCCAGCCGATCGAGGAAGAAGCCTTCGATCGCCTTGACCGCGCCAAGCCCGTCGAACACCGCGCCGAATGCGAGCGCGGCGAGGATGATCCACATGAACATGCAGCTGACGCCGAGGGTCTTCTCCATCACCGTCTTCATGACCGGCCAGGTGAGCCGGCCCTTGACCAGCGCGGCGACGGTCGCCGCCAGCGCACCGACGGCGGAGCTCTCGACCAGGCTGGTGTAGCCCATCAGGAACAGCCCGGTCATCGAGAAGAAGATGAAGAACGGCAGGATGCCGGCGCGCAGCAGCCTGAACTTCTCGCCCCAGCCGACATTGCGCTCCTCTTCCGTCAGCGCCGGTCCCATGTGCGGCTGGATCCAGCACCGGACGACGATGTAGACGATGAACAGCGCCGCCATCATCAGGCCCGGGAACACGCCGGCCAGCCACAGGTCGGTCACCGGCTGGCGGGCGATCATTCCGTACAGCACCAGCACCACGCTCGGCGGCACCAGGATGCCGAGCGTGCTGCCGGCCTGGATCACCCCGGTGACCATGATCTTGTCGTAGCCGCGCCGCAGCATCTCGGGCAGCGCGATGGTGGCGCCGATCGCCATCCCCGCCACGCTCAGGCCGTTCATCGCCGAGATGACGACCATCAGGCCGATGGTGCCGACCGCAAGCCCGCCGCGCAGCCGCCCGGACCAGACGTGGAACATCTTGTAGAGGTCGTCGGCGAGCTTCGACTCCGACAGCACGTAGCCCATGTAGATGAACATCGGCAGCGTCAGCAGCGCGTACCATTTCATGAGCTTCATCGCCGCCGAGAACGGCAGTTCCGATCCGCCCTCGCCCCACAGCATCAGCGACGACAGCCCGGCGACGAAGCCGATCGCGCCGAACACGCGCTGCCCGGTCAGCAGCATCAGGAGCATCGCCGAGAACATCATGATGGCGATCAGCTCGTAGCTCACGGCAGCGGCTCTCCCAGCGCGTCCGCAACGTTCCGGAAGAAGGTGGCGATCACCTGCAGCAGCATGAGCACGAGGCCGACCACCATGATGATCTTGATCGGCCACATGTACGGCGCCCACGACGAATAGCTCCGCTCGTCGTATTCCAGCGCGTACTGGGTGCTGGCGATGCCGCCGACGAGAAGCATCACCACGTAGGCGATCAGGAACACGACGGTGACGGCATCCACCGCCGCCCGCGTGCGCGGCGACCAGCGGGAGTACAGCAGGTCCATGCGGACGTGGCTGTCGAGCTTCATCGCGTATGCCCCGCCGAGAATGTAGAAGGCGGTCATCACGAACTGGGCCAGTTCGACGCCCCACAGCGGCGGGATGAAGAAGCTCTTGGTAATCGTCGAGTAGAGCAGGATGCCCATCATTACGAAGACGAGGAACATCGCGGCCCATCCGACGAGCCAGTTCACCGACTCGACGTACCGGACATAGGCCCTGATCGCCCTAGGCATGCGCGTGGTCCTGCATGGCCGGCGGATCGAAGAGGCCGGGCAACGCTGCGCTCAGCCCGGCGGCGAGCCGTACGGCCCATCGGGCCTGCCCGGCCTCCTCGGCGACGAGGTCGTTGCGGATCTCGATCATCGCATGGCACAGGCCGCGCGCGGCGGCATGCGTGTTGAGGGTATGGCAGACCCCGTCAGCGGGGCTGTAGGGGGCATTGCGCCCGACCTGCCACCGCCCGTCCTCCTCGAGGTCGGCGATCAGCCGGTCGGCGAGGCGGCTGTCCCGGTCGTAGACGATGCCGACGTGCCATGGCCGGTCACGGCCCAGGTAGCGCGGCGTGAAGCTGTGGATGCTGACCACGGCGGTCGGCCTGCGCGCCGCCAGACGCTGATCGAGCTGGCGGTCGATCGCCTCGTGAAACGGCCGGTAGATGCTGCCGACCCGCCGGGCGCGGTCATCGGCCGATACCTCCGCGTTGCCGGGAACCGGCGTCTGCTCGCTGACGGCGACGATCGACTGCGCGTCGTCCGGCGGCCGGTTGCAGTCGATGACGAGCCGCGAGTAGCACTGCATGATCAGGCATGCATCCAGCAGCTCCGCCATACGCAGCGCCACCGCCCGGGCGCCGATGTCCCAGCCGATGTGGCCGCTCAGCGCATCGTCGCTCAGGCCGAGCCCGCCCAGGCTCCGCGGCACCGCCCGTCCCGCATGGTCGCAGACGAGCAGATAGGGCGAGCGCCCCTCCCGATTGACGATCTCGACCGGCGCCGGCTCGTCGTCAGCAAGCATGTTTCCCCGCTCCCGGCCATGTCGCTGCCGGTTGTCGTTTTGTAGTTATCGTTTCAGAGATGGATTATGCTGTCAATTCTGTTACAGAGACATTCGACATGACCCGGCACATGCCCACGGTCGCCGAGCGGATCAGGCTCGACTACGACCGGCTGACCCGTTCCGAGAAGCAGCTCGCCGACACGCTGCTGGGCAACTACCCGGTTGCCGGGCTGACCAGCATCACCGAGTTCGCCAAACAGGCCGGGGTCAGCTCGCCGACCGTCATCCGCACCGTCCAGAAGCTCGGGTTCTCCGGCTTTCCGGCTTTTCAGGAGGCACTCCGGGCGGAGCTTTCGGCCCAGTTCAGCACCCCGCTCACCAAGTACGACCAGTGGGGCATCGGGGCGCCGGAAACCCACATCCTGACCCGGTTCGCCGCCGCCGTGCACGACAACATCCAGCAGTCGCTCAAGCTCGTCGACCATCGCGAGTTCGACCGGCTCGCCGACCTCCTGGCCGACCGCAAGCGCGCCACGCATGTCATCGGCGGCCGCCTGACGCGGTCGATCGCCGACTACCTGTTCACCCATCTGCACGCCCTGCGCCCCGGCGTCTTCGCGTTGCCCGGCTCGGCCAGCCTGTGGCCGCAGCATGTTCTCGACATGCGCAAGGGCGACGTCCTCGTGACCTTCGACGTGCGCCGCTACGAGCGCAATCTCGGCGAGCTCGCCCAGGCCGCGCACAGGAAGGGCCTGATCGTGGTGCTGTTCACCGACCGCTGGATATCGCCGATCAGCTCCATCGCCCGCCACACGCTGCCGCTCAGGATCGAGGTGCCGTCGCGCTGGGACTCGGCAGTGGTCACGCTGTTCCTCGTCGAGGCGCTGATCGCCGCCGTCATCGAGCGGCTGTGGCCGCAGGCCGAGGGCAGGATCCAGGAACTGGAGTCGCTGTTCGACGCCACCAACCGGTTCCGCAAGTAGCCGCGCCAGGGCGCGGTGGCGCCCGGCCGCCGTCAGCCGCCGAGGAACAGGCGGCCGATGTCAGGATCCTGCAGCAGCCGGTCGCCGGTGTCCGCCTTCACCAGCACGCCTGAGGCGAGGACGTAGCCGATGTCGGCGAACTCGAGCCCCTTCTTGGCGTTCTGCTCGACCATCACCACGGTCTTGCCCTCGTTGCGCTGCAGGTCGCCGAGGATGTCGAACACCATGTCGATGAACCGCGGCTCAAGGCCGATCGACGGCTCGTCGACCAGCAGCACGTCCGGTTCCATCACCAGCGCCCGCGAGATCTCCAGCAGCCGCCGTTCGCCCCCCGACAGCACCTTCGCCGGTTGGCGCCGGCGTTCGGCAAGCCGCGGATAGCGGTCGAACACCCGCCCGGCAGCCGCCTTCGCCTGCGCATGGCCGGCGAGATAGCCGCCCATCCACAGGTTCTCCTCGACCGTCATGTCGGGAAACACCGAGTTGTCCTGCAGGACATAGGCGATCCCGGCAGACCGCAGCTTCTCGTTGGGGCTCAGCCGGGTCACGTCGCGGCCGTCGATGGCAATGGTGCCGGCCATGATGGTCGTGAAACCGAACACCGAGTGCAGCACGGTCGACTTTCCCGCACCGTTGGGTCCGATGAGGCACAGCGACTGGCCCCTGGCGATCCGCAGCGAGACGTCATGCAGGACCTCCATGCGGCCGTAGCCGGCGCGCAGCCCGTCGATCCGGAGATAGCCGTCGCCGCCGGCGAGCCGCTGCAGGTCGGCGACGGACGGTCGGTCGGCGGCTATCCGGCCGACTTCGCGCGCCACCTCGTCGACCGAGATGACGGCCTCGCCAGGATCGCCGGACCCGCCGGCATGTGCCCGTCGGGGATCCGAGGCCGGTCGGCGGGCAGTCGCGGCCGGCGTTTCGCGACGCGGTTCGTCGATGACCCTGCCGCCCATCAGTATGCTCCCAGGTAGGCGTCGATGACGCGGCGGTCGTTGCGAACCTCCTCCGGCCGCCCCTCGGCCAGCAGCTCGCCGTGGGCGAGGCAGTAGATCCGCTCCGCCAGGGTCATGATCGCGCGCATGTTGTGCTCGATGACGAACAGCGTGACGCCGAACTCCTCGTTGGCCCGTTTCAGCCGGTCGACAAGTCCGTTGATCAGGGTCGGGTTGATGCCGGCAGTCGGTTCGTCGAGCATCAGCATGTCGGGCTCGTTCATCAGCGCCATCGCGAACTCGAGAAGCTTCTGCTGTCCGAACGACAGCGACCCTCCGGGGAGATGGCGCTTGCCGTACAGTCCGACGAACTCCAGCAGCCGCTCGGCGCGGTCGTCCAGGTCGGCCCGTTCCCGCGCGAACAGGTCGAACAGCGTGGCGTCTCGCTGCGACGCCGAGATCACCATGTTCTGCATGCAGGTCATGCCGCCATAGATCCGCGTCTGCTGAAAGGTGCGCAGCAGGCCGAGCCTTGCGATCTGCGGAACCCGGAGCGGCGTGATGTCCACGTCCTTGAAGCGGATCGTGCCGGCATCGACCGGATGCGCACCGACGATCGAGGAAAACAGCGTCGTCTTGCCCGACCCGTTGGGGCCGATGAGGCCGACGATCTCGCCCTGCTTCACGTTGAGCGACACGTTGCGGTTGGCGCGGATACCGCCGAACGCCTTCGACACGCCGGTCAGCTCGAGGATCGTCGTCATTGCACGGTGTCCTTCGCCGCGGCCGGAACCGTGTCCGGCTCGACGGTATGGCCGAACCGCTCGGGGAACCGTTCGCGCACCCAGCCGAGGATGCCCTGCGGGAAGAAGACCACGATCAGCACGATCAGGACGCCGAGCGCCACCCGCTGCCAGCCGAGCAGGAACGTCCAGAAGAATTCCTTGGTCACCTGGAACACGATGGCGCCGATCACCGGCCCCCACAGCGTGCCCTTGCCGCCGAGGATCGCCATCAGCACCATCCACACGCCGACCGTGGCGCCGGAGAACGCCACCTCCGTCGGATCGATGAACCGCTTGAGGTTGCCGTAGATGCCGCCGGCGACGCCGAGGAACAGGGCGCCGATCGCCCACGCCGTCACCTTGATCCGCGTCGTGTCGAGGCCCATCGCCTCGGCCTTGTCCTCGTCGTCGCGGATGGCGTTGATGGCGAGCACGAAGCGGGTCCGGTAGAGCCAGCCGAGACCGAGGAACGTCACCGCGGCGAGCGCCAGCGACATGTAGTAGAACAGCATGTTGGTGTCGCCGATCTCGCGCGGCGGCGGCGGCGCGGTCATGCCGGCGCCGGCGCCAAGCCAGTCCCAGCCAGCGGCGAGCTCGCCCGCGGCGACGCCGAGCCCGAGCGTGCAGATGGCGAAGTAGTGCCCGCGCATGCCGAGCACCAGCGAGCCGAGGCACAGGGCGACCACCACCGCGGCCACCGCGCCGGCGGCGAGGCCGAGGCCGAGGCCGGTCAGGTATGCGTCGGGCGGGAACACGAATTCGGTGCCGCCGCCGCGCGCCGCCGTATAGGCGGACACGCTGTACAGGATGCTGACCTGGACCACGGCGCAGGCGTACATGCCGACGCCGACGAACACCACGTTGCCGAACGAGTTGTAGCCCATCTGGCCACCGACCAGATCCCAGGTCAGCGCGAACACGATGAACAGCCACAGCTCGGCCATCTGGATGGTGTAGGCCGGCAGCAGCACCGGCCACAGAACGCCGATGAGGCCGGCCGCGGCGATCAGGAGGAGCCGGTGACGCGCCGTCATTTCAGGTACTGCCGCTTCATTGCCAGCCGCCAGCTGCGGACGACCAGCACGACCACCAGCAGAAGGAACACGAAGGCGAGCTGGAACTGTGCGCCGAGGATGAAGCCGGCGAAGTATTCCGCCGCGCCGAGCCCCAGTCCCGCCACCACCACCCCGGCCAGGTTGCCGAGTCCGGCGATCACCACGATCATGAACGACCGGATCGTGTACGGCAGGCCGATGTAGGGGTGGATGGTGTAGGCCATGGCGACGAGCGCGCCGGCGGCGCCGCAGATGGCGGCATTGAGCGCGTAGGTCGTTGCGTAGACCCGGTCGGTATCGACGCCGAGCACCCGTGCCGCGCGGGCATTCTGGGCGGTGGCGCGTATCGCCTGGCCGAGCCGCGACCGCTTCAGGAACAGGAGCAGGCCGCCGCCCATTCCGAGGCAGATGAAGAAGCCGACGACCTTGATCTGGCTGATCGTGACGAGGCCGTCGGCGAAGAACCACGACCCGAGTCCCGCCTCGGCGATCCGGACGTCGGCGCCGAACACCTGGTTCATGAGCTGCTGCAGGATGATCGAGATGCCGAACGTGGCGAGCAGCGACGTGAACAAGTCGCGGTCGACGATGCGGAAGATCACCGCACGGTAGGTCAGCCAGCCGACCGCGTAGAGCACGGCCGCCGCTGCCGGTACCCCCCACAGCGGATGGATGCCGGCCTCGTACAGGACCACGGCGACGAAGCCGCCGAGCATGACGAATTCGCCCTGGGTGATGTTGATGATGTTCATCACCCCCCACACCAGGGCCATGCCGTATGCCGCGAGCGCGAAGATGGCTCCGATCAGGAACCCGTCGATAACGAGTTGCAGCGCCAGCGGCGGCGCCTGGAACAGGATGCTGATGTTGGACATCGCGGCCGGTCACCCCTTGCGGCAGGCACGAGACGATGCGGCCGGCGGCGCGTGCGGTTTGCGGCCGCGCCGCCGTACCGGAAGCGCAAGACGCCTCAGTTGCTCGCCGCGGGTCGCGGGATCACCGGCTGCTCGGCCGCCCACTTCGTCGGCGCCACGACGACGTACTTGCCGTCCAGCACCTGCGTGAGGACCATCGGCTTGGCGACGTTCCTGCCGTCTTCGTCGAACTTCACGCCGCCGAAGAAGGTCTGCATGTCGGTCTGGGCGAGCGCGTCGCGCACCGCCTCGACGTCCAGCGTGCCTGCCCGCTCGAAGGCGTCGGCGAAGACCATCACGGCAGCCGCCGACTCCGCCGCCTGGTAGGGCGGCGCGTAGTCGTAGACCTCCTCGAACAGGGCAGCGAAGTCGGCCGCCGAGCCGAACAGGTCGTCGCTGTAGGTGAGGGTCGCGTCCCATTGCTGGGCACACAGCGTGTATTCCGCTGCCGCCCCGAACTTCTCGGCGACCTGGGCAGAATCGCAATGGGTCATGGCGACGATCGGCACGTCGACCCGCATCTCGCCGATCTGGCGAACCGCCGTCGCCGCGCCCTTCGAATGGCCGGATACCACCAGGATGTCGGGCTTGAGCGCCTTCACCTTGGTGAGCGTGGCGGCCATGTCGTTCAGTTCCTTGGGCAGCTCGTCATCGATGACGATCTGCATGCCGTGTTCCTTCACGTCATCCATGACGCCGGCCCGCACGTCCTGGCTGAACGGATCGTTCTCGAAGGCCATGGCGACCTTGATCTCGTTCGGCTGCTTGCCGAGATCGCCGGCCTTCTCGGCGGCCAGCTCGATGGCGCTCGTCAGATACTGGTCCGACGTTGACAGGACGGCGAAGATGTACCTGTAGCCCTTGGTGAACAGCTCGCGGGCCGCCCCGTTGGCCTCGACCATCGGCACCTGATATTTCTCGGTCACCGGCGCGATCGCCTTGGTGAGCCCGGAGCTGTAGGGGCCGAGGACGAACTTGATGCCGTCCTGCTGGATCAGCCGCTCGGCAAGTTCGGCTCCCCTCGCCGGAGTCGATTCATCGTCGTAGTACTTGATTTCCAGCCGGTAGGTCTTGTCACCAACGGTGACGCCGCCGTTGTCGTTGATCTTCTGCACGGCGAGGTCGTAGCCGTCCTTGGTATTCATGCCGTTGGTCGAGTACTTCCCGGTGATCGAAACGGCCGCGCCTAAGGTGATGACATCCTCGGCGTGAACAGCCCCAGCGCTGGCGATGGCACCCGCCACGCAGGCCGCTGCCACGGCTACTGACATCCGGTTCATGGTTTCCTCCCTTGCTTCTTGAATCGTTGTTTGCTGGTCGCGGCTGATGCGCCCGCAAGGTGGCGCCAGCCGTTGCCGGCCGTCCCGCAGATCTGGTGCAACGGCACATTGCACGAGGCGGCCGGGGGACACTTTTTAACATACCTTGGATTGCAGCGACACCGCCGCCGGGCATTTTGCGGGCGACGGCCCCTTGCGCCGTTTACCGCGGGGCCTCAGAAGTCGCTTGCGATTCCGCCGCGTTCCCAGTCGCCGTAGCGGGTCGGCTCCGGTCCCGAGGGTCCGTTCTTCTCCGGCGGTCGCGGCACGGCGGTGGCGGCTTGCCGCGCCCGCCGCGCCTCGGCTTCGGCCAGCGCCCGGCGTGCGGCGGCGGGCAACTCGCGCCGCGCGCGGTGTGGTTGCTGATCGGCCGTTTGCTTCGGATTCTCGGCCATTTGCGTCGTCACCGGCAGGGCTCGGAATCTTGCACCGCTCAGGGTGCACACCCATCATATAGATGCGCGGCGACGGCCGCGGCAAGGCGCGAAGTCCATCGACCCAGAGGTTGAACGCAACGATGAACTATTTCCGCACGGCTCTGCTGCTTGCGGCGATGACGGGGCTGTTTCTCGCCGTCGGCTACCTGATCGGCGGCCAGGCCGGCATGGCGGTGGCCTTCGTGATCGCGCTCGGCATGAACGCCTTCAGCTACTGGAACTCCGCACCGGAGTTCTACGGGATCGTGCGCGACCTCGCCCGCAATGCCGGGATGCCGATGCCGCGGGTGTACGTCATCGACGAGGCACAGCCCAATGCGTTCGCCACCGGCCGCGATCCCGAGCATGCCGCGGTTGCCGCGACCTCCGGCCTGCTGCGCCGCCTGTCGGCCGAGGAGATCGCCGGCGTGATGGCGCACGAGCTCGCGCACATCCGCAACCGCGACACGCTGATCATGACCATCACCGCGACGTTCGCCGGCGCCATCTCGATGCTCGCCAACTTCGCCATGTTCTTCGGCGGCCGGCGCGACAACCCGCTCGGCGTCATCGGCACCATCGCGATGATGATCCTGGCGCCGCTTGCAGCGATGCTGGTGCAGATGGCGATCAGCCGCACCCGTGAGTATGCGGCGGACCGGATGGGCGCCGAGATCTGCGGCAACCCCCACTGGCTCGCCTCGGCCCTGCAGAAGATCGCCACCGCCGCCGAGCGCATCGAGAACGAAAGCGCCGAGCGCAACCCGGCCCCCGCGCACCTGTTCATCATCAACCCGTTGTCCGGCCACGGCGTGGACA
>CAZSNL010000086.1:9723-11943 GCA_964608275.1 uncultured Hyphomicrobiales bacterium
CCTGTACCCCACCCATCCGGCGACCGACAACCGCATCGCCGCGCTGATGGACCTCGCGCGCGAGAGGGGCGTGACGGAGGCCGCGGTCGCCGGCCGCCGTGGCCGCGGCGGCGCAGCCCGCGCCCGCGGGCCATGGGCGGCCGCCGTGCCGCCCCGTCGCTTCCGCGGTCCGTGGCGGTAGGCGGCGCGCCGGTGCGCGAGCCTGCCGGCCTGCCGGCGCGGCTTGCGGCGGCCGAGATCCTCCATGCCGTCATCGATCGCAAACGTCCGTTTGACGAGGTTTTCGGCGCCGCCGCTGCCGGCGGCAGCCTGGCGGGGTTCGACCATCGCGACCGCGGGCTCGTCCGCCTGATCGTCGTCACCGCCCTCAGGCGTCGTGGCCAGATCGACGACGTGCTGGCCCGGTTCGTCGAGCGCCCGCTGCCGTCGGGGGCCGGCATCGCCCGCGCCATCCTCGCCTGCGCCACCGCCCAGCTACTGTTCCTCGACACGCCCGCCCATGCCGCGATCGGCCTCGCGGTCGCCGCCGCCGACCGGCGGGCCCGCCGCTACAAGGGGCTGGTCAATGCCGTGCTGCGCCGCGTCGCCGAGCACGGGCCGGCGCAGGTCGCAGCCCACGATGCCCCGCGCATCAACACACCCGACTGGCTGTGGCGGCGCTGGACGGCGGCCTACGGGGCCGCGACCACCCGCGCGATCGCCGAGGTGCACCTGAACGAGCCGGCGCTTGACCTGACCGTACGGCACGATCCCGAAGAGTGGGCGGACCGGCTCGGCGGCCACGTCACGCCCACCGGCACCGTGCGGACGACCCGCCGCGGCGCCGTCGACACGCTTCCCGGCTATTCGGACGGCGCCTGGTGGGTACAGGACATGGCAGCGGCGATCCCGGCCAGGCTGTTGGGCGACATTTCGGGCAAGACCGTCCTCGACCTGTGTGCCGCACCCGGCGGCAAGACGGCCCAGCTAGCCGCCGCCGGCGCCGAGGTCGTCGCTGTCGACGTTTCCCCGCGGCGGCTGCGGCTGGTCGAACAGAACCTCTCCCGCCTCGGGCTCAAGGCGCAGACGGTGGAAGCCGATATCCTCGCCTGGCAGCCCGACCGGCCGTTCGATGCAATCCTGCTCGACGCCCCGTGTACCTCGACCGGCACGATCCGGCGCCATCCCGACGTCGCCCACCTGAAGACCGCCGACGCGGTAACGGCGCTGGCCGCGCTGCAGGGCCGGATGCTGGACCGCGCCGTCGGCTGGCTTGCGCCGGGCGGAACGCTCGTCTACTGCACCTGCTCGCTCGAGCCCGAGGAAGGCCCCGGGCAGGTCGCCCGCATCCTTGCCGGACAGCCGGTCGCCCGCAACCCGCTGCAGCCGGCCGAGGTCGGCGGCCTCGCGGAACTGATCAGCGGCGACGGCGACCTCAGGACGTTGCCCTGCCACTATGACACCGGCGACCCGGCGACCGGCGGCATGGACGGCTTGTTCGCCGCCCGCCTGGTACGGCAATGACGGCGGAACGACGTCACCCCTTGGACGGCCGGGCATCCGGCATGATATGAGCAGCCATGGCCACCGCTCCAGCCATCGCCGATCTTGCCGACCGGCCGCCCCGGCATTCCGGCATCCTGCCGGATGAACGGACGCCGCTGGCCGGACTGTCGCGCGCGGAGCTGGCCGCGGCGCTTGCCGGCCTCGGCGTGCCTGAGCGCGCGCGGCGCATGCGTACCGCCCAGCTGTGGCACTGGACCTACGTGCGCGGCGTGCGGTCGTTCGAGGCCATGACCAACATCGGCAAGGAGCTCCGGGCCGCGCTCGCCGCGCGCTTCACGCTCGACCGGCCGCAGGTGATCGCCGAGGAAATCTCCACCGACGGCACCCGCAAGTGGCTCCTCAGGCTGGATGCCCGCTCCGATGCCGAGCGTGCCCCGGCGGTGGAGTGCGTGTTCATTCCCGAGGAGGACCGCGGCACGCTGTGCGTTTCCAGCCAGGTCGGCTGCACGCTGTCGTGCACCTTCTGCCACACCGGTACCCAGCCGCTCGTGCGCAATCTCACCGCATCCGAGATCGTCGCGCAGATGCTGGTGGCGCGCGATGCGCTGGCCGACTGGCCGGCCAGCGGCGAGGCCGCGCCGGGGCAGCGGCGCATCACCAACGTGGTGCTCATGGGCATGGGCGAGCCGCTCTACAACTTCGACAACGTCGCCCGGGCGATCGACATCATTGCCG
>CAZSNL010000087.1:0-11664 GCA_964608275.1 uncultured Hyphomicrobiales bacterium
GTTCGGCTTTGCCAGCGTCGCCGAGGCGAAGTCGTTCGCGACCAATTCCGGGAACGCGGTGCTGTTCGACTTCGGCAACCTGGACACCCTGCTGGTGCAGGGCGTGAAGAAGGGCCAGCTCGACGGGGCCGACATCCTGGTCTGACCCACGTTGCGCCACCCCCCGCCTCGCCACGACCGGGCGGGGCGGGCCGGCGATGATGGCCCCGGCGGCGTCTGCGCCCCATGGCAGGCCATGGTCGGCGCTGCCCTCGAACGCCTATCGTGAGACAGGCACCAGTCGCCAGAAGGCGCGCCGTTCAAGCGAGCAGCGACAACCTCACCCGCGCCCGAGGAACGGCATCTTGGTCGCCATGATGGTCATGAACTGCACGTTCGCCTCGAGCGGCAGGCTCGCCATGTAGACCACGGCATCGGCGACGTGGCGGACGTCCATTCGCGGTTCCGGCCTGATGCTTCCATCGGCCTGCATGACGCCGTCCTTCATGGCGTCGGTCATCTCGGTCGCCGCGTTGCCGATGTCGATCTGTGAACAGGCGATGTCGAACGGCCGGCCGTCGAGAGCGGTCGACTTCGTGAGCCCGGTGATCGCGTGCTTCGTTGCGGTATAGGGGGCCGAGTTGGGCCGCGGGGCGTGGGCGGAGATCGAGCCGTTGTTGATGATGCGGCCGCCGCGCGGCTGCTGTGCCTTCATCATTCGCACCGCTTCCTGAGTGCACAGGAACGCCCCCGTGAGGTTGGCCGCGACCACCGCCTGCCACTGTTCGAACGTGATCTCCTCGATGGGTACCGGCGGTGCCCCGAGCCCGGCGTTGTTGAACAGGAGATCAAGGCGGCCGAACGTTTCGCCGGTCTTTGCAAAGAGCGCCTTTACGGCATCCGGATCACCGACATCCGTCGGAACCACAAGCGTCTGCCGGCCGCTGTCGGCGCCAAGCCGCGCGGTTTCCTCCAGCGGCGCTGCGCGTCGGCCCGCGAGAACCACGTGGTAACCGGCATTCAGCAGCCCGAGCGCAACGGCGCGCCCGATTCCGGTACCGGCACCCGTGACCAGGGCAACCTTCTCGCTCATTGTCGTGCACTCCTTCCCTGTCGTTTCCTTGAGGCTGCCGCTTGGATACCATGAGACGCCCCGCGCCGGAACGGCTGGCCGATCGTCATCGACGCAGGCCGTGACCGCACCATGCCCGACGGGCGCCGGGCAGTGAACTGCGCGACCGGGAACGGGCCGACCACTTGACGGCCGGTTGTACGCATGGCAGCCTTCCACTCGAGCAACGTGGCTCGCGGCCGGGGGTCGTCCCCGACCGACCGGCAGAATGTTCGGGTGCAGATACGCGGCAACGACGCCCCTAGCGAGGAGCTAGCGGGCGTTTTTCTGTTTTGGACGTCTGGAGTCGGTAATGCAGCGGGACCGGATTCAGATCGGGATCCTGTTCTCCACCACCGGGCCCTACGCCACCATCGGGCGCGCCATGCGCAACGGTGCCGAGCTTGCCGTCGATGAACTGAATGCCGACCGGTCGTTCCCGTTCGTGATCGAGACCGTCGAGGCCGATCCGGGCGGCTGCGACGCAAACTACGCGGCTGCCGCCTGCCGGTTGCTGAGGGACGATCACCTGGATCATGTGGTCGGCTGCTACACGTCTTCGAGCCGGAAGGAAATCCTGCCGCTGTTCGAGAAACACGACGCGCTGCTCTGGTACCCGTCCCACTACGAAGGGTTCGAGAGCAACGAGAACGTCGTCTACACCGGGGCCGCGCCCAACCAGCACATCGTTCCGCTCGCCGACTACATGCTGGCCAACCACGGTCACCGTGCCTACTGCGTCGGCTCCAACTACATCTGGGCGTGGGAGAACAACAAGATCATGCGCGAAGCCGTCCTTGGCGCGGGCGGCACGGTCCTGGCCGAGCGCTATTTCCCGGTCGGCGAGACCGACTTCGAAGCCGTCATCGAGCAGATCCTCACGCTGCGGCCGAGCTTCATCTTCAACACGCTGATCGGCGTTTCCGCCTATGCGTTCTTCCGCGCATTGCGCAAGGCCGCGATCGACTGCGGCATCGATCAGCCACGTTCACTGCCGGTCGCGAGCTGCAGCCTGTCCGAGCCGGAACTGGTCGAGATCGGGCCGGAGGCCTGTGACGGGCATGTCAGCTCGAGCGTCTATTTTGCAAGCGTTGCGGGCAGGGCCAACGAGGCCTTCGTCGAGGCCTACAGCCGACGCTTTCCCGATGCAGGTCCGACCTCGGCGGATGCCGAATCCTCCTACATCGCGGTGCACCTGCTGGGCAGGGCGATGCAGAAGGCGGGCTCGAGCTGCCTGCGGGCCGTGCGCGGCGCGCTCAGTTCGGCGGCCATGGACGCCCCGCAGGGGCCGGTCCGCCTCGATCCTGCCAATCGGCATTGCTACCTGACGCCTCGCATCGGCCTGTCCAACAAGGCCGGCGGGTTCGATCTCCTGTACGAGGCCGCGCACCCGGTGAAGCCGGACCCGTACCTGGTCGAACATGACGCGATGACCCAGTTCGCCCGCGGCCGGGCCCGCCTGAGGCTGGTGAAATGACCCGACGTCCGCGACAGAACTTCAGTGGCTGCCGGGGGGTCCTCTTTCACAAAGACGACCGCAACCGCGAGGTCCTTGCCGAAACCCTGGTCCGGCTCGGGCTTCGGGTCGACAGCTTCGCACCTGGCGCGGAGGAGGAAGCTGCGCGGGTCCTCGAGGCCGCCGATGTCTTCTTCTTCGACGCCGATCTCGCCGACACGCCCCAGGTATCCTGGCACGACGTCCCCCGGTTGCCGATCGTTGCCGCGATCGGTCTCGAGACCCCGGGCCGGTTGCAGCGTGCCTTCGAACTGGGCGCGTGCGCCATCCTTCACAAGCCGCTGCATTCCAGCGGCATCTATTCGGCCCTGTTCTTCGCCTTCAACGAGCACCGCCGCTGGCTGGAGCTGAGCGAACGGCTCAGGGAGCTTGAAGCCCGCCACGGCGCCCGCCGCTTCCTCGTGAAGGCGATCCTGCAATTGATGGAACGCTACGGGCTAGACGACGAAACGGCCTACCGCGCGCTGCGCCGCGAGAGCATGCGCCAGCGCGTGACAGTGGAGGAAATGGCAGTCCGGGTTCTCGCGGAGGGACTGCCGAAAATCGAGAACAAGGCATGACCCAGAACCCATGAGGAGGGTACTATGACGGATACGAAGACGACCACCACCCCCGATACGCCCGAGCAGACGGACGGCGAAGCAACCCGACAGTCCCGCCTGGGTACCGATCGGCGGACGCTCCTGAAGGGCGCGGCCGCTACCGGCCTGGTCGCCGGAATCGGGCTTCCGACCTACCTGCGTGGCTACACCCGGGCGGCAGCGCAGGATGGCTCGCCGGTGAAGCTCGGCTTCATCGAGGACGAAAGCGGCAATCTTGCCGTGTACGGACTGCAGAAGCTGCATGCGGCGCAACTGGCCGTGAAGGAGATCAACGAGGGCAAGACGCTGAAGGGCGCGCCCAATATCGGCGCGGGCTTCCTCGGCGCCGCCGGACAGATCGCCGGCCGTCCTCCGGTCATCAGCAAGGAGGGCACCGGCCTCGAGGTCGTCGACAACGGTGGCGACCAGAGCGAAGCCGAACTCCTCTATCTCGAGGATGATGACATCCTGATCGACTCTGGCGACCAGGGGATTCTCGGCAAGGAGGTTTCGCTCGTCTCGGCCGACGGCCAGAGCAACAACTCGGTCTGGCAGCAGCTTGCCCGGCGCATGATCCAGCAGGACAAGGTGGACGTGCTGGTGGCCGGGTTCGCGAGTGCCGAACGCGAGGCGATCCGGCCGATCGTCGATCAGTTCAACCAGCTCTACTTCTACACCAACCAGTACGAGGGCGGTGTCGCCGACGCCAACACCTTCTGCACCGGCCCGGTCTGCGAGCAGCAGGTGATCCCGACCGTCCAGTACATGGTCGAGCACTTCGGCCCGCGTGCCTACACCATTGCGGCCGACTACAATTTCGGACAGCTCACCGCCGCGTGGACCCGCGCCTTCATCCCCCTCGTCGGCGGCGAGATCATCGGCGAGGACTTCATTCCCCTCTCGGTGTCGGAGTTCAGCCAGGTGATTGCGCGAATCCAGGATGCGCAACCCGACTGGGTGATGACCCTGCTCGTCGGGCAGAACCACCACAACTACTATCCGCAGGCGGCAGCCGCCGGCCTCAACCTGCCGATGGCCTCGACCGTCAACATGGCGCAGGGCTATGAGCACAAGCGCTTCCAGGCCCCGTCGCTGGCCAACATGCACAACGCCATCCAGTACCAGATGGAGGTGCCGACCGCCCGCAACCGCGCGTTCGTCAAGCGGTGGATGGAGATGTTCCCGCAGGACGAGTACATCGGCGAGATGGCGCAGAACACGTACTTCACGATCCATCTCTACGCCAAGGCGGCCAGGCTCGCCGGCACCCTCGATCAGGAAACCGTCCGCAAGGCGCTGGAGCTCGGATGGAACATCGAGGCGCCGGAAGGCAGCGTGTTCCTGGAGCCGGGAACCCATCACTGCGCCCACCCGATCCGGATGGCCGTGTGCGACGAGAATCACAACGTGAGCTTCGTGCGCGACTGGCCGATGATCCAGGCGTGGTGGCTGCAGCGGCTCGGCGTCAACCTGATCCGCAATCCGGAGTACAAGCAGTACACTCCGGACGAGGATCCGTATTTCACCATGTTCGGCTGATCCCGGACTCCGGCGGCGGCCGTTGCCCATCGGCGGCGGCCGCCGTCACCTGACAAGGTTTTCCGCGCATGGGTCGGAACGTATGGAAATCGTTGCCGTCAGCCTGAGTGTCCTCTACCAGTTCGCGACCAATGCCGCGTTCCTGCTGCTTGTCGCGCTCGGTCTCATCGTCATCCTCGGAATGATGAACATCATCAATCTCGCCCATGGCGAGCTGATGATGCTGGGCGCCTACACGGCAAGCTCGGCGGTCATGTGGGGGGTGCCGTTCCCGATCGCGGTCGTGCTTTCCTTCGTGTCGGTGGCCCTGTTCGGCGCCGTGCTCGAGGTGCTGATCGTCCGTCGTTTCTACGGCCGCGAACTGGGCGCGCTCGTGGTGACCTGGGGAATAAGCCTGATCCTTGCGCAGGGTACGCTGCTGCTGCTGGGGCCGTTCCTGCCCTCGATCCAGATCCCGGGCGGCTCGGTCGGCGTTGGCCGCTTCTCGTTCTCGGTCTACTGGCTGGTGATGATCCTGCTGGCGGCGCTCGCGGTGTTCGCGCTGTGGTGGCTCTACAACCGCACCCGGTTCGGCCTGCAGGCCCGCGCCGTGATGCAGAATGCGGACATGGCCCGGGCGCTGGGCGTGGACTCGAGCCGGATCTATCTCATAACCTTCAGCATCGGCGCCGGGCTTGCCGGCTTCAGCGGTGCCCTGCTTGCCCCGACCACCTCGATCATGCCGTTCATGGGCCAGCAATGGGTGGCGCCGGCCTTCATCACGGTGGTCGTCGGCGGGGCGACCAACGTCATCAGCGGTGCGCTCGGGGCGAGCGTGCTGCTGTCGCTGGTAAGGACGCCGATCGGTTTCATGTTCGGCGCATTCTCCGGCCTCGTGGCGCTCCTGCTTGCCGCGCTCATCATCATCCGGCTGATGCCCGACGGCATCTCCGCCCAGATTCAGAAATTCCATGACCGCCGCGGCAGGACAGGGTGATCCGATGCAGATCTGGCGTCTCCTGACCGGCCCCGAAGACATCGGCCAGACCGCATGGTTCTGGACCGGGTTCGCGATCTTCATCGCCTTCCTGGCCGCCTATCCGGCGTTCATTTCGGAGTTCGAGGCCACCAACATGGCCTTCTACCTCCTCAACATCCCGCTGGCGCTCGGCCTGTGCCTGCTGTGGGGCTACTGCGGGGTGCTGAGCTTCGGCCAGGTGGCCTTCGTCGGCATCGCCGGCTACGTCTACGGCATCATCGCTGGCAACATGATGGGCAATCCGTGGGGGCCGATCACGGGCATGGTCGGCGGACTTGCCGCCTGCGCGGTGGTTGCCGTGGTGTTCGGCTATTTCATGTTCTACGCCCGGGTCCAGATGTGGATCGTGCCGATCCTGACCCTCGTCTTCACCCTGTTGCTGGAAACCTTTCTCGGCCAGACGGCCGGCTACCAGTGGCGGGTCGGGGTGGTGCAGCTCGGCGGCTACAACGGCATGACCGGGATCCCGCCGTTCCAGATCGGCAACATGCAGTTCTGGGGTTACAGCTTCTACTATTACGTCTTCATCCTGACCCTGGCCTGCTATCTCGGCTGCCGGATGCTGGTCAGTTCACGCCAGGGGCAGGTGATGCTTGCAATCCGCGAGGACCCGGTGCGTACCGAGGTGCTGGGCTACGACATCCGGGCGCGCCAGCTTGCGGTGTTCGTGCTGGCCTCGCTGCTGGCCGGGGTGACCGGCCTCTTGTACGTGCAGTGGGGCAACTACATCACGCCGAGCCGGGTAGGGCTGCTGGAGGCGGCGCTGCCGATCGTTTGGGTCGCCGTCGGCGGCCGCGACAGCCTGCTTGCGGTGGCGATCTCGACCTATGCCCTGAGCTGGCTCACCTACACCCTTTCGTCCGAAGGCTTCCAGGGTGCACTCGTCATCATCGGCGCGCTGCTCGTGATCGTGATGATGTTCTTCCCCAAGGGCATCATCGTGACACTCGCCCGCGAGCTGCCGAGGCGCGGCTGGCGGGCTGCTCTCACCGAACGCTGACGATGACGGCGATCCTTGCCACCAGCGGACTGACGAAGCACTTCGGCGGCGTGATCGCCTCCGACAACGTCTCGCTGGAGATCAATGAAGGCGAATTGCGCTGCATCATCGGCCCGAACGGGGCCGGCAAGTCGACCCTGTTCGCGCTGCTGTGCGGGCTCCAGACGCCGGATGCGGGCGAGATCCGGCTGCACGGGGAGGCGGTGACCCGCCTTGCCCCGTTTCAGCGCGTCCGCATGGGCCTTGGCCTGACCTTCCAGACCAACCGGGCCTACCACGACCTGACGATACGGCAGAACCTCGAGACCCCGTTGCGCACCGCGCGCAGCGACCGGCAATCGGTTGCGGAGGAACGGCTCGCCTATGCGCTCGAGCATTTTGGCCTCGATCCGAATAGCGCCGAACTGGCACGCCACCTGCCGCACCACCAGCTGCAGTGGCTGGAGATCACAATGGCGCTGGCAACCGGGCCGGACGTGTTGCTGCTCGACGAGCCGACGGCCGGCATGTCGACGGCGGAAACCCGGCAGACGGCCGACGTCTTGCGGCACCTCAACGCGACCGGACTGACCATCATCGTGATCGAGCACGACATCGCATTCGTGCGCGAGGTGGCGCGAACCGTCACCGTCCTGCACCAGGGCCGCGTGTTCGCCGAAGGCACGATCGATTCGATCACGGCGAACGAGGACGTTCGCAAGATCTATCTCGGCAAGGCGTGACGATGACGGCGTTACTCGAACTTCACGGCATCCGCTCCGGATACGCGACCGGCGACGTCATCCAGGACGTGAGCATGGCCGTCCGGCCGGGCGAGATCGTCGGCGTGCTGGGCCGTAACGGCGTCGGCAAGACCACGCTGATGAAGACCATCATCGGCCTGCTGCCCCTGCGTGCCGGTACCATCCGCTTCCGGGGCGAGGACATCAGCCGCGAATCCGCCGACCGGCGGGCACGCCGCGGGATCGGGTACGTCCCGCAGGGCCGGCAGATCTTTCCCAAGATGACCGTTCTCGACAATCTGCGGATGGGGCAGTTCATCAACGCCGCCGCCGGCCGCTTCGATCTCGAGGAGGTGTACGGCTGGTTTCCGTTTCTCCGTCAGCGCGCCCGGCAGCGCGGCGGCACGCTGTCCGGCGGCCAGCAGGAAATGCTGGCCATTGCCAGGGCCCTGGTGGCCTCGCCGGACCTCCTGCTGCTCGACGAGCCGTCCGACGGCGTCCAGCCGTCGATCATCCAGGAAATCGGCGAGTTCATCCTCGAACTGGTGGAGAAGAAGGCGATAGGCGTGCTGCTGGTGGAGCAGAACATCGACCTGATGCAGACCGTGGCCGGCCGCGCCTACGTGCTCGAAAAGGGCCGGATCGTGGCAGAGCTGGAACGCGAAAAGCTCCGGGATACCGACTACGTGGCCGAATTTCTTGCTGTGTGACACGAATGAAGCACGAGGAGGCTTTCAAATGGGTTGGTTCGAGGACAGCTACATGGCGAAGCGCGGCGTCGCGAAGGGGAAGACCGGCGACACGCACGAGCTGACCGAAGCGGTCCAGGGTCGCTATCACTATGTCTACGGGCCCTATGCCGAACCGGTCCTGCGCATCAAGCCGGGGGATGTGGTCGTCGCCGAGACCCATGATGCCTTCGAAGGCCGGCTGCAGACGGAGCAGGATCGGCCGACGGAGCGACTGAACGTGCCCTTCCTCAATCCGCAGTGCGGGCCGATCGCGGTCGAGGGCGCGAAGAAGGGTGACGTGCTCGCCGTTCGCATCGTCTCCATCAAGCCGCGCGGCTCGCAGCCGATCGGCACCACCGCGCTGATTCCGGAATTCGGCGGCCTCGTCGGCACCACCAACACCGCCGTCCTGAACGACCCGCTGCCCGAGAAGGTCAAGAAGATGGAGGTGACCGAACAGGGCATCCGGTTCAATGACCGCATCACGCTTCCCTACGAGCCGTTCATCGGCACCCTCGGGGTGAGCCCGGAGATCGAGGCGGTGACCTCGCTGCAGCCGGACTATTGGGGCGGCAACATGGATCTTCCCGACATGGCGCCCGGCGCGATAGCGTATTTCCCAGTCCACCACGAGGATGCCTATCTCTATCTCGGCGACTGCCATGCCACCCAGGGCGACGGCGAACTGTGCGGCGTCGCGGTGGAGATGCCGTCGACGACCACCATTCACGTCGATCTCATCAAGGACTGGGCAATCGCCTGGCCGCGGCTCGAGAACGAGCAGTTCATCATGGCCATCGGCTCGACCCGGCCGATGGAGGACGCCGCCCGGATCGCCTACCGCGAGCTTATCCGCTGGATGGTGGAGGACTACGGCTGGGACAAGCTCGAGGCCTACTTCTTCCTGACCCAAGCCGGCCGGGTCCGTCTCGGCAACATGGTCGATCCGAAATACACGCTTGGTGCTTCGGTCCTGAAGCGGTATCTGGTGTGACAGCCACGGTTGCCGGATGATGCGACCGGGGTGAGGATGATCGCAGTCAACCACTGACATCGCCGCCGGAGCGCGCATGAGACCGTCCACCGCCGGACATTCTGCGGGCAGTACCGTCCTGCCGCGCTACCCCATCCTGATCGACGGCGAGTGGCGCGACGTCGCGCAGCGTCCCGGAATCGGCTCGTGGAACCCGGCGACCGAAGAGGAGTGGTACGTCATTGCCGATTGCGCGGCCGACGACGTCGATGCGGCCGTCCGCGCCGCGCATCGCGCATTCACCGAGGGACCGTGGCCGAAGCTCCGCCCGGTGGAGCGCGGCCGGCTGGTGTGCCGGATCGCCGACGCCGTGCGCGCCAATGCCGACCGCCTCGCGCGGACCGAGTCGATCGACTGCGGCAAGGTGATTTCCGAGACCACCGGCTTCGTCCAGGTCTGTGCCGACTTTCTCCAGTTCTTCGGCGAGCTTGCCGACAAGATCAGCGGCCACACGTTCACCCCGCCGCGGCCGGACCTGCACGCCTACACGATCCGTGTCCCGGTCGGCGTGGTGGCCGCGATCGTCCCCTGGAACAACCCGTTGTGGCTGCTGGCGCTGAAGCTCGGTCCCGCACTCGCCGCCGGCAACACGGTCGTGATCAAGCCGTCGGAGGTCTGCGCGGCGCCGGTCATCGAACTGCTCCAGGGTGTCCTCGAGGCAGCCGACATCCCGCCGGGCGTGATCAATCTGGTCACCGGCGGCGGCGACCCCTGCGGGCGGGCGCTGACCAGCCATCCGCTCGTCTCGCGCATCGCCTTCACCGGCGGTCCCGATACCGCCCGCCACATCGTCCGCAACAGCGCCGAGAACCTGGCCGAGGTGTCGCTCGAGCTGGGCGGCAAGTCGCCGGCGCTGGTGTTCGCCGATGCCGATCTTGACAACGCGGTGGACAGCATCGTCTCCGGCGTGTTCCTGGGGTCTGCCGGCCAGAGTTGCGTCGCCTCCTCGCGCGCCATCGTCGACCGCGGCATCCACGATGCCTTCGTCGAACGCATCGCCGCGCGGGCGACGGCGCTGCGGATCGGCGATCCGCTCGATCCGGCTTCGCAGCTCGGGCCGCTGGCGACGAAGGCCCAGTACGAGCGCGTGTCGAAGGCGGTGGAGGCGGCGATCGCCGACGGCGCGGAGCTCGTGTGCGGCGGCCGGCGGCCGGATCATCTTGACCGCGGCTGGTACTACGCGCCGACCGTGCTTGCCTGCCCCAGCCATGACAGGCCGATCGTGCAGACGGAGCTGTTCGGGCCTGTCCTGACGGTGACGCCGTTCTCCGGGGAGGACGAAGCCCTGCGCCTTGCCAACGACACCCGCTACGGGCTCGCCGCCGGGATCTTCACCCGCGATCTCGGCCGCGTCCACCGCCTCACGCCGGTGATCCGGGCCGGCATCCAGTACGTCAACTGCTACCGGATGGGCGCGCCGATGGGCCCGATTGGCGGTTTCCGCGACAGCGGCAAGAGCCGCGAGAGCGGCATCGACGCGGTGCGCGACTACACCAAGCCGGTGACCGTCTGGATCAACACGGCGGTCTGATCTGGCATCACCTGGGCCGTCGCCGGGCCGGCCGGAATTGCGTCCTCGACAGTACGACGGCGGGAACTACGCGCCGACCGCCGCCCGGAGCTCGGCGAGACGGGCATGATGTTCGGGCAGGGCGAGTTCCTCGTAGTGCCTGGCGATGGCGAGGAGCCGGTGTTCGCTGCCCATCGGACCGACGATCTGGATGCCGGTCGGGAACTCGCCGGCCTCGTCGGGGCACGGCGCCGCCAGCACCGGGTGGCCCGACACGTTGAACACGCACGTGTAGCGGATCATGCAATTGAACAGCGGTTCGGTTTCGCTGCCGAACCGGACTTCCGTTGTGCCGATCGGCTGCGCCGGGGCAGGGGTGGCCGGCACCACCAGGACGTCGACCGCCGCGAAGCACGCCTCCATCGCCCTACGGAATTCGACCTGTCGCTTCACCGCCTCGACGTACCGCGCCGCCGTCACCTTCCAGCCGATCTGCAGGAAAGCCCGGGCATCGTCTCCAAGTTCGCCCAGCCGATCGGGGATGCGGTCGCGGTGGGCATGGGAGGCTTCGACCTGCGAAAAGGTGAATGCATCCTCGACCGCCTCGTCGACCGCGGGAATGTCGACGTCGATGATCGTGTTTCCGTGCTTTTCGAATGCTCTGAGTGCCCGGGCATGGCCTTCGGCCGTTTCGGGTGAGATGCGTTCGTTGAAGTATGACGTCGGCACACCGATGCGCAGCCCCTTGAGACCGGCTTGCGGTTCGTCCTGCGATTGAAGGTCGTCCATAGCCATTGCCCGGAACAGGATGTCGAGATCGTCCGCGCGCGCGGCCATGGGGCCGACGTGGTCGAGCGACCAGGCGATCGGTGTCACGCCGTCGGTGGGCAGCGTGCCGAAGCCCGGCTTGAGGCCGAACACGCC
>CAZSNL010000088.1:0-11295 GCA_964608275.1 uncultured Hyphomicrobiales bacterium
ACTGGTGGGCGCTGATCCTGTCGCCCATCGTGGTCGCCATCACCGGGATCATCCTCGAGCGGTTGCTCATCTCGAAGCTCTATCATCTCGATCACCTGTACGGGCTGCTGCTGACCTTCGGCCTGGCGCTGATCATCCAGGGGCTGTTCCGGATCGAGTACGGCGTTTCGGGCTTGCCGTATTCGATTCCCGACATCCTTTCGGGCGGTTACAACCTCGGCTTCATGTTCCTTCCCACCTACCGCGGGTGGGTCGTGATCGCCTCGATCGTGGTCTGCTTCGGCACCTGGTTCCTGATCGAGAAGACCCGGCTCGGCGCCTACCTGCGGGCCGCGGTCGAAAACCCGGCGCTGGTCGGCGCGTTCGGCGTCAACGTGCCGCGGATGATTACGCTCACCTACGGTTTCGGTGTCGGTCTCGCCGCCCTCGCCGGCGTGCTCGCCGCGCCCATCTACACCGTCAACCCGAACATGGGCGCCGAGCTGATCATCGTCGTGTTCGCCGTCGTGGTGATCGGCGGCATGGGCTCCATCCTCGGCGCCATCGTCACCGGCTTCGGCCTCGGGCTGATCGAGGGGCTGACCAAGGTGTTCTACCCGGAGGCCTCCGCCACCGTGATCTTCATCATCATGGCCATCGTACTTCTGCTGAAGCCGGCCGGCCTGTTCGGCAGGAGGACCGCGTGATGGCGACCATGGCGGAACAGCCCGACACCGGGCGCGCGGTGGGCGTCGGCGCCGCCGCCGCGGCGATGCCGCAGCACCACATGGTGCTGTTCGCCCTGCTCGCGGTGGGCCTGGTGGCGGCACCGCTGGTGCTCTATCCCGTGTTCCTGATGAAGGTGCTGTGCTTCGCCCTGTTCGCCTGCGCCTTCAATCTCCTGCTCGGCTACGGCGGGCTGCTGTCGTTCGGGCACGCCGCCTACTTCGGCTCGGCGAGCTACATTTCCGCCCATGCCGCCAAGGTCTGGGGCCTGACGCCGGAACTGGCGATCCTCGCCGGCACCGGCGCGGCGGCGCTCCTCGGGCTGGTCTTCGGCAGCCTCTCCATCCGCCGCTCCGGCATCTACTTCGCGATGGTCACGCTGGCATTCGCGCAGATGATCTACTTCTTCTCGCTGCAGGCCGAGTTCACCGGCGGCGAGGACGGCATCCAGGCGGTGCCGCGCGGCAAGCTGTTCGGCGTCATCGGGCTGGGCGACGACCTCACCCTCTACTACGTGGTGCTGGCCATCTTCCTGTTCGGCGTCCTGTCGATCTACCGCATCATCCACTCGCCGTTCGGACAGGTGCTCAAGGCGATCCGCGAGAACGAACCGCGGGCGGTGTCGCTCGGCTACCGGGTCTACCAGTACAAGCTGATGGTGTTCGTCCTGTCGGCCACCTTCGCCGGCCTCGCCGGCGCCACCAAGGCCATCGTGTTCCGGCTCGCCTCGCTCACCGACGTGCACTGGACCATGTCCGGCGAGGTGGTGCTGATGACGCTCCTCGGCGGCATGGGAACGGTGTTCGGGCCGATGGTCGGCGGCGCGCTCGTGGTCTCGATGCAGAACTACCTGGCCGAGATCGGCGCCTGGGTGCAGGTGGTGCAGGGCGTCACCTTCGTCATCTGCGTGATGCTGTTCCGCGAAGGCATCGTCGGCGTGCTCTCCCGCTGGCTCAGGAAGCCGCTGTAGGGCGCGCCGCACCCCTCCGCGCCGTCCCGTGCGCGGAGCAGCGCGAAGCGGTGCGCCGCAGACACGGGACCGCACAGTACCTCCGGCGGTGTCATTCCTTGCGTTGGCGGCCGCTCGCTCCGTCCGTTCCGTGGCGCCCGGGTCGCCGCATCCCGCCATCGCGGGCAACTGCCCGAGGATTTCGCGGCCGCGGGAAGGCATCCGGCAGGGGTATAGCGCCGCGCCGGATCAGCAGCGCATCACCTGGCTGTCGCCCGCCGCTGCACTGCATCCGGGGTGACACATGTTTGTTGGTGTCTTCCCGCGGTGCAGCGTGACAACGGTGCACCGCAGACAGGGACCGCGTGGCCTGCACCTGCCCCGCGGCGGTTACTGGATCACCCGGACGAGCCGGGTGATGACGGGACAATGTTTCAGAGAGCGCGTTTGGCACCGGCCGCTAGACCCCGCCGGCGGCGGCGGCCGGCTGGTCGAGGCCGATCAGGCGCGCCAGCGCATCGCCGTCGGCGGCGAGCTCCGCGCTCGGCCCGTCGTGGACGATGCGGCCGCGGTTCATCACCAGCGTCCGTGGCGCCAGCGCCAGTGCGAAGCGGGTGTTCTGCTCGACCAGCACCACCGTCAGGCTGGTGGTGCGCGCCAGTTCCGCGATCGCCTGGCGCAGGCTCTCGACGATGACCGGCGCCAGCCCCTCGCTCGGCTCGTCCATCAGCAGCACCCGCGGGTTGCCCATCAAGGCCCGGCCGACCGCCAGCATCTGCTGCTCGCCGCCCGACAGCTGGCTGCCGCGGTTGCTGCGGCGGGCGGCAAGATTGGGAAACAGCGCGTAGACCCGTTCCGCCGTCCATTCGCCCGGCCGCGCCGCCACCGCGAGGTTCTCCTCCACCGTGAGCGAGGCGAATACCTCGCGTTCCTGCGGCACGTAGCCGAGGCCGGCCTCAACCCGGCGCTCGATCGGCAGCCGGTGGATCTCGGTCCCGGCGAGCCTGATGGCGCCCCCGTGCAGGGTGGTGTGGCCCATGATGGTGGTGAGCAGCGTCGACTTGCCGACGCCGTTGCGGCCCACCACCGCGAGGCACTCGCCGGGCCGGGCCGCGAACGACACGTCCTCGAGCACGACCATCTTGCCGTAGCCGGCGCGCAGCCGCTCGACCGCCAGCGCCTCAGCCATGGCCGACTTCCCCGAGGTACACCTCGCGGACCCCGTGATGGGCGGCGATCTCGTCCGGCGATCCCTCGACCAGGATCGATCCCTGCACCAGCACCGACACCCGGTCGGCGAACCGGAACACGACGTCCATGTCGTGCTCGATGATGAGGATGGCGATCGACGGATCGAGGCCGGCGAGCGCGTCGAGGATGATGTGGCTTTCCGCTGACGGCACGCCGGCGGCCGGTTCATCGAGCAGCAGCACCCGCGGCTCGAGCGCCAGCGCGATGGCGATCTCGACCAGCCGCTGCCTGCCGTACGGCAGCTCGTTGACCGGCTTCAGCGCGTCCGCCGTGAGCCGCAGCCGGTCCATGAGCGCGAGCGCCTCGTCCACCGTCTCGCGACCGCGCCGCGGCGCGGCGAGCAGCCGCCGCGACTCGCCGCGGCGCTCGGCCACCGCCAGCGCCACGTTGTCGAGCACCGGCAGCCGCGGGAACAGCTGGTTGATCTGGAAGGTGCGCACGAGCCCGCGCTTGACCCGCGCCGCCTGGTCGAGGCCGGTGACGTCGTCGCCGTCGAGGACGATGCGGCCGGCATCCGGCGCCAGCGCCCCGGAGATCAGGTTGACGAGCGTCGTCTTGCCGGCCCCGTTCGGACCGATCAGTGCGTGGCGGGCGCCCTCGTCGAGGTCGAGGCTCACGTTGCGGGTCACGTAGAGCCCGTCGAAATGCCGGGACAGCCCGGTGACCTGAAGCCTCGGCCTCATGCCGGCCGCGTCCCGATCCGCGCCGTCGCCGCCTCCAGCGCGCCGAGCAGCCCGCGGCGGAAGAACAGCACTGCCAGCACCAGGGCGACGCCGACCCCGAACTCCCACAGCACCGGGTTGGCCTTGGCCAGCTGGTCCTCGAGGATCATGTACGCGGTGGCGCCGATGAAGGCGCCGTAGAGCCGCCCCGGGCCGCCCAGGATCAGCATGATGAGGACGGTGCCCGAGCGCGCGAAGCTGAGCACGTCGAGGGTGACGAAGGCGTTCGACTGCGTGAACAGGGCGCCGGCGACGCCCGCCATGCCGGCGGAGATGGTGAAGACGACGAGGAGATTGCGCCGCACCGGCGTGCCGATGGCATGCATGCGGGTGGTGTTCTCGCGGATGCCGACCAGCGACTGGCCGAACGGCGAGTACACGAGGCGGCGGGCGAACAGGAAGCAGGCGAACAGGACCGCCAGCGCATACCAGTAGTAGGTTGTCCCCCACAGGTCGTTCTCGAACACGCCGAAGATCGGCGCGATGGAGATGCCGAGCAGGCCGTCGAAACCGCCGGTCCACACCTCCTGAACGTTCGCCCATTCCTGCAGCAGGATGGCCACCACCAGCGTCAGCATGATCAGGGTAAGGCCGTGGTAGCGCAGCAGCACGAGGCCCGAGACGAAGCCGAGCGCGGCACCGGCGGCGGCACCGATCAGAAGCCCCGAGATCGGCTCGCCCCAGCCGAAATGCGCCGACGCGATGCCGGTGGCGTAGGCGCCGGCGCCGAAGTAGGCGGCATGGCCCAGGGTGACGATGCCGGCGTAGCCGAGGATCAGGTCGAGCGACAGCGTGAAGATGATCATGACGATCACCTGGGTGCCGAACGCCATGTAGCCCGGGAACAGGAAGAAGCAGGCAATGGCGGCAAGCCACGGCAGCGATTCCGCCCAGTGCCACCGGCCGCGTCCCAGCCACGCCTGGCGCGCCGCCGCGGCGCCGTCGATCGGCCCCGCCGTCATGCCCGCCCGAACAGGCCCTGCGGCCTGACCAGCAGGATGGCCACCGTCAGCGCGTAGATGAAGAACGCGCCCCCTTCCGGCCACAGGTACTTGGCTCCGGTATCGACGATGCCGAGCACCAGCGCGGCGGCGAACGCGCCGCGGACGCTGCCGAGCCCGCCGACGGCGACGACGATCAGGAAGAACACCAGGTAGGTGAAGGCGAAGCGCGGCGAGACGCCGATGATGTTGACCGCGAGCCCGCCGCCCACGGCGGCCAGCCCCGAGCCCAGCGCGAAGGTGAGCATGAACAGGCGGTCCACATTGATCCCGACCGACCGCGCCATCGTGCGGTTGTCGACCGCGGCGCGGATCCGTGCCCCGATGATGGTGCGGTCGATCCCGTACCACAGCGCCAGCGCCGTGGCGAAGCCTGCCGCGATGACGAACGCCCGGTAGGCGGGGACGTGGCGGATGCCGATGTCGATCTGGCCGTCGAGGATGCCGGGGACCCGGATGCTCTGCGGCGACGGGCCGAAGACGAAGGTGACGGCGCCGATGGCGGCGAACACCAGCCCGATCGACATCAGGACCTGGTCGAGTTCGCTGGCCCGGTAGAGCGGCGCGTAGAGCAGCCGCTCGAACGGAATGCTGAGCACGGCGACGATGGCAAACACCATGAGGAGGGCGGTGAAGAAGCCGACACCGGCGCCATCCAGCAACACCACCAGCACGTACCCGCCGACCATGGCGAACGCCCCGTGGGCGAGGTTCACGAACCCCATCAGGCCCATTGTCACCGACAGGCCGACCGAGATCATGAACAGCAGCATCGCGTACGCGATGCCGTCGAACAGGATGCTGATACCGGCAGTGATCGCCTGATCCATGGCCATAGACGGGTAGGCTGCGGCGCGGGCGCAGTGACCCGCGCCGCGACGGCCCGTGTCAGGGCAGGGCCGTCATTCGCCGCATCGGCCGACCTTGAGTTCCTTGCAGGGGTCCTTCACCTGCGGAATCGTGTCCAGTACCTGCGTCTTCAGCCGGTCGCCGTCCTTGACGATCTCGACGACATGCATGTTCATGACGATGTCGCGGGTGTCGGGATCGATCGTGATCGGCCCGCGCGGGCTGGCGAACGTCCACCCCTTCAGCGCGTTCATGGTGCCTTCGGGCGTGAGTTCGCCGTCCTGCGTCTTGATCGCATGCGCGATGGCCGCCATCCCGTCCCAGCCCGAGATCGCCATGAAGTCGGGTGTCGACTCCTCGCCGTAGGCCTCCTTCCACGCCGCCACGAACGCCTGGTTCTCCGCATTTGGATAATCGGCCTGGTAATGGCCCATGGTGATCATGCCGACCGCGTCGTCCCCCATGTCCTGAAGCTTGGTGTCCTGCGTGATGTCGCCGGGGCCGATCAGCCGGATGCCGGCGTCCTTCATGCCGAGGTCGTTGAACGTCTTGGCCACCGCCGCCGCATGGTTGCCGGCGGGGACGAACACGTAGAAGCAGTCCGGGTCGGCATCCTTGACGCGCTGGAAGAACGGCGTGAAGTCCGGCACCTCGGCCGGGCTGCCCATCGGCAGCGCCTCGACGACCTTTCCGCCCGCCTTCTCGAAGCCCATCTGGAACGCCTGCAGGCTGTCCTTGCCTGGCGGGTAGTCGCTGTAGCCGATCGCCGCCGTCTTGCACTCGAGCTTCTCGAACGCATACGCCCCCATCGGGTAGGCGGCGTGCCACATCGAGAACGACACCCGCGCGATGTACGGCGACAGGGTGGGGATCCATGCGGTGCCGGCGTTCATGATCACCATCGGCACCTTGCCCTGGGTGACCAGCGGGGCGCTCGCCATGGCGTTCGGCGAGAAGACGAAGCCGGCGACGATGGCGACGCCGTTGCGGGTGATGAGTTCCTGCACCATGGTCTTGGCGACGTCGCCGCCGGGATGCTTGGAATCGCGCTTGATGAGTTCGACCTCGTGGCCGCCGAACGCCTCGGGATGCTGCTTGATGTAGAGTTCCATCCCGCGGGTGATCTGCTCGCCGAACTGGGCGCCGTTGCCGGAGTAGGTGGCCACCACGCCGACCTTCACGGTCGCCGCGGCGACGCCGCCGGGCACGGCCATTGCGGCGGCAACGGCGAGGCCCGCGCAGAACTTCGCAAGTTTCATGAGATTTCCCTCCCAATCGATTCGTTGTGTTTGGCTTTTCCCCCTGCAGCTGCGTCAAAGGGTCCGGCGAACCGAGTATCCCGCCGGCATTGTGGGCAGTCGCCCCGGCGTATACAAGTCTCTTTTGCGCCATTCGAGATCGGGTGGAGGTACCGTTTCATGTTCAGACTGACCCTTGCGGTGCTGGCATTTGCGTTGTTCTCGCTGCCGGTGGCGGCGGTCGCGCACGACTACGAGCACGCAGGGATCCGGATCGAGCATCCGTGGACCAAGCCGTCGATCGGCCGCAACGGCGCGGCCTACCTGACCATCGAGAACCGGGGCGAGGCGGCGGACCGGCTGGTCGCGGCCTCGTCGCCGAACGCCGACCGGGTCGAGATCCACACCCACATCGTCGAGGGGGACATCGTGCGGATGCGCCGGGTCGAGGGCGTCGACCTTGCTCCGGGCGCGCCGGTCGACTTCGCGCCGGGCGGCCTGCACCTGATGCTGATCGGGCTTTCCGAGCCCCTGGAGGAGGGCGACGTCCTGCCGCTGACGCTGGTGTTCGAGCAGGCCGGCGAGATCGACGTCGAGGTCGTGGTCCAGCTGCCGGAGGACCTGCCGGGCGGCGGCCACGATCACGACCATCACCACGACCACGATCATCACGACGATCACGACGATCAAGACGATCACGGCGGCCATCACCATTCCCGTGGCCAGTCCTGACCGCAACCCTGGGGGGAGGGGAGGCCCGCGCCTCCGCCGCTACCACCGGCATGGACGGCAACCGGGGCCGCCGGCCATCCGGTCAGCGAGCAGCGGCGGTGCCGGCAGTCACGAGAACAGGACGTCGGAGCGGTCGAAGTCGGCCAGCTGGAAGCCGGCGAGCGTGATGTCGTCGTTGCCCGGCAGGTCGATGAACAGGCTGTCGCCCTGGTTGCTCGCCAGCGCCCTGACGTCGGCGAACCGCTTCAGCGTCGGGTAGCCCTCGAACAGGAGCCGGTCGGCGCCGGAGCCGAAACCGAGGACCGTGTCCGATCCGCATCCGGGGCTGAAGATGAAGGTGTCGCCGCCGCCGCCGCCGCTCATCCGGTCGTTGCCGACGCTGCCTTCGAGGGTGTCCGCGCCGGGGCCGCCGCGTAGTGTGTCGTTGCCGCCGTTGCCGAGCACCCGGTCGTTGCCGGCTCCGCCCTCGACGACGTCGTGGCCGGCGCCGCCGGTGACCGACTCGTTTCCCGGACCGCCCCAAACCCGGTCGTTGCCGCCGTGGGCGGCCAGCCGGTCGTCGCCGGGGCCGCCGTCGAGGGTATCGGACGCGCCCTCGCGGGCGTTCTGCGAGTCGTCGCCGAGCAGGGTGTCGTTGCCGAAGTTTCCGATCAGCCAGTCGGAACCGGCGCCGCCGACCAGGTAGTCGTCGTCGTTGGTGTCGAAGGTGTCCGTGGCTCCCCACAGGGTATCGTTGCCGCCGAGCCCGTACAGCGTGTCGTTGCCGCCGCTGCCGATGAGCTCGTTCTTGCGGTCGTCACCCTCGATCCAGTCGGCGACGGCGCTGCCGAAGACGTTCTCGATGTTGACCAGCTTATCCGTGCCAAGGATGGTGGGTTCCGGGTCGAGGTCGGTGGCAAGTTCTTCCCGCAGGCTCACCTTGACGCCGACCGGCGGCACTTCGCTGGCGTAGTACGCGGTATCGATGCCCTTGCCGCCGATCAGCCGGTCGTTGCCGCGGCCGCCTTCCAGCGAGTCGTTGCCGTCGAGGCCGCGGAGGACGTCGTCGAGGGCGGTGCCGAAGAGATTGTCGTTGCCGTTGGTGCCCGTGATCACGGCCATGGTTCACACCCCGTCACGATGGCGGATCGCGACGAATTTTCATCGATTTGAGCGCCAAGGCAAGAGCAATCGTCGAACCGGCGGCCGGCGCCTCCTCGGGGGACACCTGCCCGGCCGGCAGGCGGGTCCGCCGGCTGGCGTGGCGGCCGCGGCGCTGCTCGGGCAGGTGGCGGGAATCAGAAGGGCCGCGCACCGGCGCGGCCCCCATGAGTTCGGTCGTTCACAGGACCCCGAACCGGGGTCCGGTCCGGAGGTGTCGCGGTTTACGACAGAGGCTGCTCCGTCGCTCGCGCTGAACATCCAAAGCCCCGTGACCGCACCGATTGCTCACTAGACATTGGATCACCTCCTTTCGTTCTGTTGACACTGCGGCTGAATATGGTCGCATTCGCCGTGCGGGGCAATGGCCAGTTCCGCGAACAGTGATCGTTTGCCGCTCGGGCGTCCTAGCGTTCCCTTGCCACCGTGATCGCGTCGGGGCGCGGCTCGGGGCGGTGGCCGGAGACCTCGGTGCCGGCGTCGGCGGCGAGGCGGCGGAACACGACGATCGACAGCGCCGAGATCGCCCCGACCACCAGGAAGGCAGGCGCGAAGTCGCTGACGGTGAAGGCGTCGGCCGGCTTCCCCGCGGTCGACAGTGCCAGCGAGATGGCGCCGATCGAGATGCCGAGGCTGAGCGAGATCTGCTGCACGACGCTCGTCAGGCTGGTCGCCCGGCTCATCCGCTCGTCGTCGATGTCCGAGTACGCCATCGCGTTGATCGACGTGAACTGGAGCGACCGGAACAGGCCGCCGATCAAGAGGATCGTCATGATCACGACGATCGGCGTGTTCTCGGTGTAGAGGGCCGGCACCGCCGAGAATGCCGCGCAGATGCCCGCGTTGACCACCAGGATGGTGCGGAAGCCGAACCGGCGCAGGATCGGCTGGGCGGCGAACTTCATGGTGATCGCGCCGATCGCGCCGACGAAGGTGGTCATGCCCGATTCGAACGGCGTCATGTCATAGCCGAGCTGCAGCATCAGCGGCAGCAGGAACGGCACCGCGCCGAGGCCGATGCGGAACAGCGAGCCGCCGAGGAGGCTGCCGCGGAAGGTGGCGACGCCCAGCAGGGTGAGGTCGAGGATCGGATGCTCGGCGCGGCGGCTGTGGATGACGTAGCCGGTGAGCAGCGTCGCCCCGATGGCGAGCATGGCCGCGACCCACGCCGGCGGCAGCACGTCGAGCCCCATCGTGGTCGAACCGGTGACGAGGGCGGCGAGCCCCACCGCCGAGAGGAAGAAGCCCCTGGTATCGAAGCGTTGCCGCTGGTCGCCGCGGACGTCGGGGATGAACAGGGTCGCGAGCACCACCCCGAGCACCCCGATCGGCACGTTGATCCAGAAGATCCACCGCCACGAGAAGTAGGTGGTGATGAAGCCTCCCACCGGCGGCCCGAGCACCGGGCCGACCAGCGCCGGCACGGTGAGCCAGGCGAGCGAGCTTACCAGTTCCGCCTTCGGGATGGTGCGCAGGACGACCAGGCGGCCGACCGGCACCATCATCGCCCCGCCGAGGCCCTGCAGCACCCGTGCCGCCACCAGGCTGCCGATGGACCACGACAGGGCGCAGAACACCGAGCCGGCGGTGAACACGATGATCGCGGCGCGGAACACGACCCTGGCCCCGAACCGGTCTGCCAGCCAGCCGCTCGCCGGAATGAACACGGCGAGGCTGAGCAGGTAGGTGGTCAGCGCCAGCTTGAGCGTGATCGGATCTTCGCCGAGGTCTTCCGCAATCGCCGGCAGCGACGTGGAGAGAACCGTCGAATCGAGGTTCTCCATGAACAGCGCACAGGCGACGATCAGCGGAACGAGGATGCGGGTCTGCATGAAGGACGCATCAATACCCGAGACCGGCGGTTTGCGCGACAGCAGTTTGTCACAAGGCGTGACCGCGCCGCACTTCCCACGCCTTGTCGGC
Source organism: uncultured Hyphomicrobiales bacterium (assembly GCA_964608275.1). Lineage (GTDB taxonomy): Bacteria > Pseudomonadota > Alphaproteobacteria > Rhizobiales > CAZSNL01 > CAZSNL01. The sequence goes on from CAZSNL010000088.1 coordinate 10,511, forward strand.
AATGCTAAGAACCGCTGCCAACTCGTGCCGCGGTGTCCGGCGCGGTCCGCCCGGGAGAGGGCACTGCATTCCGTCAGCGCTCGTCCGCTTCAGGAGGTTGGCAGACATGGCCAGCGAGCCACGCAATTCACCCACGTCGGTCTATCTCACCTTCGACGACGTGCTGCTGCGCCCCGGCGCATCCAGCGTGCTGCCGGCCGACGTCGACGTCCGCACCAGGCTTACCGGCGACGTCGAGCTCAACATCCCGATCATCTCCTCGGCGATGGACACGGTCACCGAAGCGCCGCTCGCCATCGCCATGGCCCAGGCCGGCGGCATCGGCGTCATCCACCGCAACATGGCGCCCGAGGAGCAGTCGGAGCAGGTCCGCCAGGTCAAGAAGTTCGAGTCGGGCATGGTGGTGAATCCGGTTACCATCACCCCGGACGCGACGCTTGCCGATGCGCTCGAGCTGATGGAGCGCCACAACATCTCCGGCATCCCGGTCACCGAGCGGGAGGGCAGCGGTCCCGCCGGCGGCCGCCTCGTCGGCGTGCTGACCCACCGCGACGTCCGCTTCGCCGACAACCCGGCGCAGCCGGTGCGCGAGCTGATGACCCGCGACAACCTCGTCACCGTGCGCGAGAACGTCGGCATGGACGAGGCCAAGCGCCTGCTGCACCAGCACCGGATCGAGAAGCTGCTGGTGGTCGACGAGAACTATCACTGTGTCGGCCTGATCACGGTCAAGGACATCGAGAAGGCGCGCCTGCATCCCAACGCCTGCAAGGACGAGCAGGGCC
>CAZSNL010000089.1:0-10849 GCA_964608275.1 uncultured Hyphomicrobiales bacterium
TGCCGGCCTGGCCTCCGGTTCGTGGCCGCGGCCAGGCCGTCGCGGGTCAGCAGCTGGTGCCGAGCGTCACCACGCAGCCGACGCCCCTGGCGGCGCCCTTGCCGATCTCGACGCCGCCCCTGACGGCGCCGGTGGCGATCTCGCCGGCACCCTCGACGGCGCCGGTCGCCACACCGACGGGGCCCTGTGCCGCGCCCTCGCCGACCTTCTGCACGCCCTTGCCGATGCCGGTGCCGACCTCGCGGACACCATCATGGATGCCGGTGCCGGTCGCCTGCACGCCCTCGGCCACGCCCTCCACCGGGTCGGGGCCGGCGAGCGCCGCCGGCGCATGGGCGAGTGCCGCGACAAGGGCCAGTGCCGCAATCCGCTTGATGCTCATTGGTCTCCTCCTCATCTGTCGAATGCTCACATGCCCTGATGGGCTCGGGCCGCACAATGCGGGGGACGGAGGTTTGTTCCGCCAGCGTACCGGCCGGACGCACGACAGGGAAGAGCCCGGGCGTCGCCGCCCGGGCTCCCGGCAACTTCGACAGTGCGGACCGCTAGTTCCCGGCCGGCTGCGCAGGGGCCGTCGTCGACGGGCCCTCGGCAACGGTCATCGGCGCGGCTGGCGTCGATGCCGTCGTGGCATGACCGGAAAAGCAATCGGCGCTGGCACTCGCGATCGGTGCCGCGACGAACACGGCCACGGACAGCGTCAGGGCAAGTCTCTTGATCATCAAGACCTCCTGATGTCGGGGCGGGCCATGCGGCACGCCGGGGCGGATGTTACCACGCCCGCCGCGGCGGCAGAACCGGTGCTCGCAAAACTGTGATCGGCCCGCCTCAGGCGCGCGGGTGGGCGCGCTCGTAGGTGCCGAGCAGGTGCGAATGGTCGACCTCGGTGTAGATCTGGGTGGTCGACAGGCTGGCGTGGCCGAGCAGCTCCTGGATGGCGCGCAGGTCGGCGCCGCCGTCGAGCAGGTGGGTGGCGAAGCTGTGGCGGAGCGCGTGCGGCGTCGCCGTCTCCGGCAGGCCGAGGGCGCCGCGCAGCCGCTGCATGGCGAGCTGGACCATGCGCGGCGACAGCCGGCCGCCGCGGGCGCCGACGAACAGCGGCGCGTCGGGGCCGAGCCGCCACGGGCAGCTTTCGAGGTAGGCGGCGATGGCCTCGCGGGCGGCGTCGAGCACTGGGACGAGGCGGGTGCGGCCGCCCTTGCCGGTGATGCGCAGGGTGTCGCGGCCGGCGACCGGGGCATCGCTGCGGTTCAGCGACAGCGCCTCCGACAGCCGCAGGCCGGAGCCGTAGAGCAGGGTGAGGACGGCAACGTCGCGCAGCCGGATCCAGGTCGGCGTGCCGTCGCTGTGGACCGCCGGCTCGTCGGCGACCATCCGGACGGCGGCGTCGACGGAGAGCGCCTTGGGAAGCCCGCGGCCGATCTTCGGCGTTCGAAGCGTGGACAGCGCCGCGTTGTCGGCCTTGCCGGTGCGGTGCAGGTAGCGGAACAGCGAGCGGATCGCCGACAGCGAGCGGGCGAGCGAGCGGCCGGCAATGCCGTCGCGGCGGCGGGCGGCGAGGAAGGCGCGGAAATCGCGGGCGTCCAGCCGGGCGAGGTCGTCGAGCCCCGGCTCGCCGCCGAGATGGTCGGTGAGGAAGGCGAAGAACTGGCGGATGTCGCGGCCGTAGGCCTCGAGCGTGAGCGCCGCGGCGCGCCGTTCGCTGGCGAGCTGCTCGAGCCAGCCCTCGGCGGCGCGTGCCGCATCGGGCCTGGCGCGGAGGCCGGCGAGCCTTGGCAGCGCGCTGTCACGGCCGTCGGTCATGCGATCGTCTGCCCGGTCTTCCTCCAGTCGGCGAGGAACAGCTCGAGCCCGCGGTCGGTCAGCGGGTGGTTGACGATCTGGCGCAGCACCGCCGGCGGAACGGTGGCGACGTCGGCGCCGAGCCGGGCGGCGTCGCGGACATGGCCCGGGGTGCGGATCGAGGCGGCGAGGATCTCGGTGGTGATGGCGTCGTAGTTGTCGAAGATCTCGCGGATCTCGGCGATCAGCTCCATGCCGTCGTGGCCGACGTCGTCGAGGCGGCCGATGAACGGCGACACGAACGCCGCCCCCGCCTTGGCCGCGAGCAGCGCCTGGTTGGCGCTGAAGCAGAGCGTCACGTTGACGGCGATGCCGGCATCGGTCAGCGCCCGGCATGCCTTGAGGCCGTCCCAGGTCAGCGGCACCTTGACCGTCACGTTGTCGGCAAGTGCCGCCAGCACGCGGCCCTCGGCGACCATGCCGTCGGCGTCGACCGCGGTCACCTCCGCGCTCACCGGGCCGGCGACGATGCCGCAGATTTCCCTGACCACCTCCTTGAAGTCGCGGCCGGCCTTCGCCACCAGGGACGGGTTGGTGGTGACGCCGTCGACGAGGCCGGTCGCCGCAAGGTCGCGGATCTCGTCCACGTCGGCGGTATCGACAAAGAACTTCATTGCTCCCTCCGCCGGCAGGTCCGGCATTTTCGAAGATGACACATGCGCGGTTTCGACAAAGTATAACCCGGTCTGTCAAGCCATTGCGGCGCGACGCGCGGGGGGCCGGCGCTTGTTGCGTCCGGTATAGCCTGACACACTCCGATGTCATGAGTCGCGCAACGCCGCACGATGCCAGCCGCACGGTACAGGTCCTGCTACCGTACGCCCTTCCGGGGCCGCTGAGCTACGTCGTTCCGCGCGGCCTCGAGGTGGGTCCGGGCGACTACGTCCGGGTGCCGCTCGGCCCGCGCGACACCATCGGGGTGGTGTGGGACAACGCTCCTGACGACATCGGGTTCGACCCCGAGAAGCTGCGCGAGATCTCCGACCGCTACGAAACGCCGCCGATGCCGGCCACCCACCGGCGGTTCATCGACTGGGTGGCCAACTACACGCTCTATCCGGCCGGGCAGGTGCTGCGGATGTGCCTGCGCGTCCCCGAGGCACTGGGCCCCGAACGGACCCGCACCGGCTACCGCCTCGCCGGGCCGGAGCCGGAGCGGATGACGGCGCAGCGGGCGCGGGTGATCGCGGCGGCCGCGGACGGCGCCATCTGGATGCCGGGGGAGCTCGCCCGCGAGGCGGGGGTGAGCGACGCGGTGGTGCGCGGCCTCGTCGACGCCGGCACGCTGGTGCCGGAGACGTTCGCCGCGCTGGCGCGGTTTGCCCCTCCCGACCTCTCGCCGGGACCGGCGAAGCTGTCACGGGAACAGCGGGCCGCCGCCGACGCGCTGCGGGCAGCCATTGCCGCGCGCGACTTCTCCGTCACGCTGGTCGACGGCGTCACCGGCTCGGGCAAGACCGAGGTCTACCTGGAAGCGGTCGCCGCCGCCGTTGCCGCCGGCCGCCAGGTGCTGGTGCTGCTGCCGGAAATCGCGCTCACCGGCCATTTCATCGCCCGGGTCGGCGAGCGGTTCCGGGCAGACCCGGCCGAATGGCACTCCGGGGTGCGCGCCCGCGAGCGCGAACGGGTGTGGCGGGCGGTGGCGAGCGGCGAGGCGCGGATCGTCGTCGGCGCCCGGTCGGCGCTGTTCCTGCCGTACCGGAACCCCGGCCTGATCGTCGTCGACGAGGAGCACGACGAGGCATTCAAGCAGGAGGAGGGGGTCGCCTACCATGCCCGCGACATGGCGGTCGCCTACGGCGCGATCGGCCGCTTCCCGGTGGTGCTGTCGTCGGCCACGCCGTCGCTGGAGACGATCTACAACGTCGAGCACGGCCGCTACCGGCGGGTGGTGCTGCCCGATCGCCACAACGCGGCGCCGCTGCCGGAGATCGTGCCGGTCGACCTCAGGCGGCATCCGCCGGCGCGGGGAACGTGGCTGTCGGAACCGCTGCGGCAGGCGGTCGGCGAGACGCTCGAGGCGGGCGGCCAGGCGCTCCTGTTCCTGAACCGGCGCGGCTATGCGCCGCTGACCCTGTGCCGCGCCTGCGGCCACCGGTTCCAGTGCCCGAACTGCGACACCTGGCTGGTCGAACACCGGTTCCGGCGACAGCTGCAGTGCCACCATTGCGGACACATCGAGCCGGTGCCGGACAGCTGCCCGGCGTGCGGCGCCGAGGGCACGCTCGTCGCCTGCGGGCCCGGCATCGAGCGGGTCGCCGACGAGGCCCGGGAGCTGTGGCCGGAGGCGCGGATGGTGCTGCTGTCGAGCGACCTGACCCGCGGCGCTTCACTGCGCGACACGCTGGCCGAGATCGCTTCCCGGACCTACGACCTGATCGTCGGCACCCAGCTGGTCGCCAAGGGACACCACTTTCCGGGGCTGTCGCTGGTCGGGGTCGTCGATGCCGACATCGGCCTCGCCAACGCCGACCTTCGCGCCGCCGAACGCACGTTCCAGCTGCTCACCCAGGTCTCCGGCCGCGCCGGCCGCGGCGACGAACCGGGGCGGGCGCTGGTGCAGACCTATGCGCCGGGCCATCCCCTGATCCGGGCGCTGGTGAACCACGACCGCGACGGGTTCTACGCCGCCGAGAGCCGCCAGCGCGAGCAGGCGGGGCTGCCGCCGTTCGGCCGGCTGGCCGGCCTCGTCATCTCGGCGGCGCGCCGCGAGGAGGCTGAGGAGTTCGCCCGGGAACTGGCGCGCCGGATACCGCCGGCGGACAGCGTCGTCGTGCTCGGCCCGGCACCGGCGCCGATCGCGGTGATCCGCGGCCGCCACCGGTTCCGGTTCCTGGTCAAGGCGCGGCGCGACGTCGACATCCAGGCCTACTGCCGCGCCTGGCTCGCCGACGCCAGGCCGCGCGGCTCGGTCCGCATGAGCATCGACATCGATCCCTACAGCTTCCTGTAAGGGACCGCGGGGCGGCCGGCATCGGGCTGGCGGCATGGGTTCCATGCGCACCACGGCCGGCGGACGTCGAGGCGCAGGATTTTCCATGATGTTGCCTAGTCCTGCCCGAGACGGGCGAGGGCGTCGCGCAGCGCCGCCACAGCCTGCTGGCGTTCCTCGCCGGACATCAGCCCCGGTTCGACCTCGAGCCGCAGGTGCGGCAGCTCGGTGCGGATCGCGGCCCGCCGCGCCGCGGCGTCGGCACTGAGGCCGATTACCCGGTAGGTGGCGACCGGATGGGCGATCCCCTTGACCCGGATCTCGCCGTGCTCCTCGCAATCGATCTCGTCGCGGACGTGGGCGTAGGTCTCGAAGGAGATCAGCACGCTCCCCGGCTCCGCCTCGCGCTCGAGGCGGGAGGCGAGGTTCACGCCGGCGCCGATGATCGTGTAGTCCATCCGGTCCTCGCTGCCGAAGTTGCCGACGGTGCAGTAGCCGGTGTGGATGCCGATCCGGCAGCGCAGCGGCAACGCGATCCCGGCGTCGCGCCAGACCACGGCGAGTTCGCCGATCCGCTTCTGCATCGCGAGGGCCATCCTGACGCAGGCGAGCGCATCCTCCCTGACGCCGCGCGTCTCGGGGTCGCCGAAGAACATCACGATGGCGTCGCCAACGTACTTGTCGATGGTGGCGCCGAAATCGGTGGCGATCCCCGACATCTCGGTCAGGTAGTGGTTGAGGAGCTGGGCCAGGTCCTCCGACTCGAGCTGGTCGGCGGTCTCGGTGAAGCCGGCGATGTCGGTGAAGCAGACGGTAAGCTTCTTGCGCTGGCTGGCGATGCGGACGTCCTGGCGGCCGGTGAAGATCGAGTTGTAGACCTGCGGCGCAAGATACTTGGCGAGCTTGCTCGACAGGGTTTCCAGCACCATCGACTGCTCGGCCAGGCTCGCCTCGCGCCGCTTCAGCTCGGTAATGTCGGACCACACCGCGACCGTACCGCCCTCGTCGGTGCGCCGTTCGCTGATCATCACCCAGCGGCCGTCGGCCAGTCCCTGCACGCGCGGCGGACCGGGATTGCGGTGATGCTCGAGACACTCGGCGACCCATTCGTCGCCGCGGCCGGCCGCCTCGCGGATGGCGCCGCGCTCCGCCGCCCGGCGAACGATGGCCTCGAACGGCATTCCGGTCAGCAGCTCGAACCCGGCGCCCGCGCAGAGGAGATCGCGGTAGCAGGCGTTGCAGATGACGAGCCGGTCATCGGCATCGTAGCAGGCGAAGCCCTCGGAGATGGTCTCGATGGCGTCGGCCAGCCGGTTCTCGCTCTGCCGGCGGGCTTCCTCGGCGCGCCTGAGCGCGGTGATGTCGTAATGCCATGCCAGCCGCTGGCCGCCGGCGAAGCTGACGTGACCGCCCTGATAGGCGACCTGGACGTAGGACATCAGGCTGTGGACCGGCTCGCCCTGCCGCGTCTTCCACACCACCTCCTGGTCGAGCAGCTGGCCGCCGTGCTGGCGCAGCGCCTCGATGAGGCGTTCGCGCTGATCTAGGTCGTACCAGAACCTGCGGGTATCGAAGCGGTCGAGCTCGGCCTCGTCGAAGCCGAGCAGCTGCCGGAGGCGGGCGTGGTGGCAGATCAGGTGTCCGTCCTCGTCGACCACGACCAGGGCCGCCGGACAGAGTTCGAGGATCTCGCGGAACTGCCGCTCCTGCTCGGCGAGCTGCGACTCGCGCTGCTTCAGCGCCGTCACGTCGTAGACCCACACCACCCGCTTGCCGCCGACGAAGCTCGTGTAGCCGCCGTGATAGGCGACCTCGACATAGGACAGCAGGAGATGCAGCCGCTCGCCGTGCCTTGTCTTCCACACGGCTTCCTGGTTCAGGAGCTGGCCGCCGCGCTCGCGGAGGGTGGCGATGATCCGCTCGCGCTCGTCGAGGTCGACCCAGAACCGGCGGGTGTCGAAGAGTTCGAGCTCGGCCTCGCCGTAGCCGAGCATCTCGCGAAGCCGCGCGTTGTGAAACAGCAGCCGCCCGTCCTCGTCGACGACCACCAGCCCCGCCGGGCAGTGGTCGAGGGCGGCACGGAACTGCCGCTCGTGCTCGGCCACGTGCGCTTCGTGCCGCGCCAGCGCCTGGTCGAAATCCTCCCAGCCCCCGCCTACATCAGCGGTCATCGTGGTCTCACGCCTCGGTCAGGCCGGGAACAAGTCTACCACAGCTTCGATCCGTCTGTATCGGCCCAGCAATGATGGCTTCCTTACGCCATGCCGGCGGTCGAAGAGTGGGCCGGGGAGTCTGTTGAAGAGTCGGCGGGCAAGCCCCAAGTGCGACATCGACGTGCCCGGCCGCGTGCTTGACACCCGGTGACCGGCCGATATATTGCGCCGACCCTCGCGGTCGCGCCTCTTGTCGGACGCGTTGGCCGCGCTATTTCCATTTCTGGACGGATTTGAACGATGTTCGCAGTCATCAGGACCGGCGGCAAGCAATACAAGGTTGCCCCCGACGACCTTATCCGCGTCGAGAAGCTCGCGGGCGAGGCCGGCGACACGGTGGAGTTCGCCGACGTGCTGATGATCGGCGGCGATGGCGACCCGGTTGTCGGCGAGCCGTTGGTCGAGGGCGCCACGGTCAAGGCGGAACTTGTCGCGCAGGACCGCGGCGACAAGATCATCGTGTTCAAGAAGAAGCGGCGCAAGGGCTACCGGCGCACCAAGGGCCACCGGCAGGACGTGACGATACTCCGGATCACCGAGATCGCCGCCGGCGGCAAGGTCGCGAAGGGCAAGTGGGTCGACGCGAAGAAGGCGAAGCCGAAGCCGGCGCCGGCGAAGCAGGCGGCCGACGAGGCCGACGCCGCCGAGAGCAAGGCAAGCCAGGAGCCCGAGCAGACGGCGAAGGCAGACGATACCGCGGCCAAGGCAAGCGCCAAGGACACCGGCCGCAAGGCATCGGCCGCGAAGGGCCCGCGGACGCAGGCGAAGAAGCCGGCGGCCAAGGGCGACGACACGGAGTAACGGAAGATGGCACACAAGAAGGCAGGCGGATCCTCCCGCAACGGCCGCGACTCGATCGGGCGGCGGCTGGGAGTCAAGAAGTTCGGCGGCGAGCGGGTGATCCCCGGAAACATCATCGTCCGCCAGCGCGGCACCAAGTGGCATCCCGGCCGCAACGTTGGGCTCGGCACCGATCACACGATCTTCGCCCTGACCGAGGGCCGCGTCGAGTTCAGCCGGGCGCGCGGCCGCAGCGTCGTTTCGGTGGTGCCGGAGCCGCAGGCCAGCTGACACCGGCTCGACACCGGCCGGGGCGAGCTGCACTCTCCGGCGAACAGGAACGTCCAAGGGGAGATGGCCGCCATCTCCCCTTTTTCGTTATGTGCGACCATGACACAGATGACCACCGAGCGATTGCTGCTGCGCCCGTTGCGAGAGGCGGACGCCAAGGTTGTCTGTGCGCTCGCCGGAGTGCCTGACGTCGCCAGGATGACCGTCCGCATCCCGTATCCCTATCCGCGCGAGGCGGCGCTGGCGTGGATCCGGGCGACCTGGTCCGCAGGCGCGTCGGAACGCGTCTACGGGATCGAGTTCGGCGGCTCGCTGGCAGGCTGCATCGGCTACATGCCGCGCGACCGGAATCCGATCGGCATCGAAATCGGCTACTGGATCGGGCGCGACTATCGGGGCAGGGGGCTGGCGCCGGAGGCCGCGCGTGCGGTGATGCGCGAAATCGTCGACGCCACCGACTGCGAAACCGTGGTGTGTGGCCATTTCATCGACAATGCGGCCTCGAGGCGGGTGGTGGGGAAGCTCGGCTTCCGCCACGTCGGCCACGAGCTGCGCAGCTGCGTCGCGCGCGGCTGCCGGGTCGAGACGGTCGTCTACGCGCTGACCGCCGACGAGGTGCGCCGGGCACACTGGTACCGGACGCAGGCCTGACCGGGGCGGTGGCAATGAAGTTCCTCGACCAGGCCAAGATCTACGTCCGTGCCGGTGACGGCGGCGCCGGCGCGGTCAGCTTCCGGCGCGAGAAGTTCATCGAGTTCGGCGGGCCTGACGGCGGCGACGGCGGCCGCGGCGGCGATGTCTGGGCGGAGGCGGTGCCGGGCCTGAACACCCTCATCGACTATCGCTACCAGCAGCACTTCCGGGCCGGCAAGGGCCAGCACGGCATGGGCAAGAACCGCACCGGTGCGAGCGGCAAGGACGTGGTGCTCAAGCTTCCCGTGGGCACCCAGATCCTCGCCGAGGACAAGGAGACGCTGGTCGCCGACCTCACAGCGCCGGGCCAGCGCGTGCGGCTCGCCCGCGGCGGCAACGGCGGGTTCGGCAACAGCCGGTTCAAGTCGTCCACCGACCAGGCGCCGCGGCGGGCCAACCCCGGTCAGGAGGGCGAGGAGCGATGGCTGTGGCTGCGGCTCAAGCTGATCGCCGACGCCGGGATCGTGGGGCTGCCGAACGCCGGCAAGTCGACGCTGCTGTCGGCGGTGAGCGCGGCGCGGCCGAAGATCGCCGACTATCCTTTCACGACGCTTCATCCGGTGCTCGGGGTGGTCCGCGCGGCGGGCACCGAGTTCGTGCTCGCGGACATCCCGGGGCTGATCGAGGGCGCCCATGCCGGCGCCGGCATCGGCGACCGGTTCCTCGGCCACATCGAACGCTGCGCGGTGCTGCTGCACCTCGTCGACGCCACCCAGGACGACGTCGCCGGCGCCTACCGGACGATCCGGAACGAGCTTGAACGGTACGGCGCCGGGCTGGCGGACAAGCCCGAAGTCGTCGCCCTCAGCAAGCTCGATGCGGTCGATCCCGACGCGGTGGCGGACAAGGTCGCCGCGGTCGCCGCCGTGGCGGGCAGGACGCCGCTCACGCTGTCGGCGGCGACGGGGCAGGGGGTGGAGGCGGCGATGCGCGCGCTGGTCGACGAGATCAGGCGGGTGCGCAAGGCCGAGGAAGCGGCAGAGGCAACGATGCAGGGCGAGACGAAATGGCAGCCGTGAACGCGCGCCTCGCCGATGCCCGAAGGGTCGTGGTCAAGATCGGTTCGGCCCTGCTCGTCGAGCCGCACGAAGGCGTGCTGCGCCGCGACTGGCTGGAGGCGCTGGCCCGCGACATCGCCCGGCTGCGGGAGCGCGGACAGGAGGTCGTCATCGTGTCGTCGGGGGCGATCGCGCTCGGCCGCCGCTACCTCGGCATCAAGCGGCGGGCGCTCAAGCTGGAGGAGAGCCAGGCCTCGGCCGCCGTCGGCCAGGTGGCGCTGGCCCACGCCTACCGCCAGGTGCTCGCCGATTGCGGGAACGTCGCCGCGCAGGTGCTGCTCACCCTGAACGATACCGAGGAGCGGCGGCGCTACCTCAACGCCCGCAACACCATCGCCACGCTGCTCAGGCTCGGCGCGGTGCCGGTGATCAACGAGAACGACACGGTGGCGACCAGCGAGATCCGCTACGGCGACAACGACCGGCTGGCGGCGCGGGTGGCCGGGATGATCTCGGCCGACTGCCTGGTGCTGCTGTCCAACGTCGACGGGCTGTACACCGGCGATCCGTCGCATGACCGCAGCGCGAGGCTCATCGGCGAGGTGCGCGAGATCACGCCCGAGATCGAGGCGATGGCCGGCGCCGCCGGCGCCGACGGGTCGGGGGGCATGGTGACCAAGATCGAGGCGGCACGGATCGCGCTCGGGGCGGGCGCCGACATGGTGATCGCCAGCGGCGAGGTGGCGTACCCGCTGTCGCGGATCGAGGCGGGTGGCGCCTGCACCTGGTTCATCGCCTCGGCGACGCCGCGCGCCGCGCGCAAGCGCTGGATTGCGGGAACGCTGGTACCGTGCGGCCGGCTGACGGTCGACGACGGCGCCGTGGCCGCGCTGAAGGCCGGCAAGAGCCTGCTCCCGGCCGGCGTTGTGCAGGTCGAAGGAAACTTCTCGCGCGGCGACGCCGTCAGCGTCGTCGACACGCGAGGCATCGAGATCGCACGCGGATTGTCCGCGTACGACCATGGCGACGCGGTTTCCATCATTGGCCACAAAAGCCGTGAAATCGAACAGATTCTCGGCTACCGTGGCCGCGACGAAATG
>CAZSNL010000090.1:0-10842 GCA_964608275.1 uncultured Hyphomicrobiales bacterium
GTCCGATCTGCGACGCGCGCCTGCCCGACGGCAGCCGCGTCAACGTCATCGTGCCGCCGCTGGCGATCGATGGTCCGACGCTGACCATCCGCAAGTTCCAGCGCGACAAGCTGACGATGGAGAAGCTTGTCGAGTACGGCACGATAACGCCGGAAGGCGCGACGATACTCGGCATCATCGGCAAGTCCCGCTGCAACGTGATCATTTCCGGCGGCACCGGTTCGGGCAAGACGACGCTGCTCAACTGCATGACGAGCTTCATCGAGCACGACGAGCGCGTCATCACCTGCGAGGACGCCGCCGAGCTGCAGCTTCAGCAGCCGCACGTGGTGCGACTGGAGACACGGCCACCGAACCTCGAGGGCGAGGGCGAGATCACGATGCGCGATCTCGTGCGCAACTGCCTGCGCATGCGTCCGGAACGGATCATCGTCGGCGAGGTGCGCGGACCGGAGGCGTTCGACCTGCTGCAGGCGATGAACACCGGTCACGACGGCTCGATGGGAACGCTTCATGCCAACAGCCCGCGCGAGTCGCTGAGCCGGCTCGAGAGCATGATCACCATGGGCGGGTTCCAGCTGCCGTCAAAAACCATTCGCGAAATGATCGTCGGCTCGGTCGACGTCATCATCCAGGCGGCGCGCCTGCGCGACGGCTCGCGGCGCATCACGCACATCACCGAGGTGGTCGGCACCGAAGGCGACGTCATCATCACCCAGGACCTGTTTGTCTTCGACATCGAAGGCGAGGACGAGAACGGCCGCATCATCGGCCGCCACCGCTCGACCGGCATCGCACGACCCAAGTTCTGGGACCGGGCTCGATACTTCGGCGAGGAACTGAACCTGGCCCGGGCCCTCGAGGCGGCCGAAGTCCGCACCGAGAATGCCTGAGGGACCGGCGATGTTCTCCGACGAACTTACCCTCATGGCGCTGGTCTTCATGGCCGTCATCGCCGTCTGCGCCGGTGGATACGCCGTCCTGTCGCCGTTCCTTTCGGGCGAGGCGCGGGCCAGCAAGCGGATGGCCAAGGTGGCCGGAAAGTCGTCCGGCAACAGGGCGAGGCACCAGTCCCAGGAGATCGCGCTCCGGGACCAGCGCCGGCGCCAGGTCCAGGACACGCTGAAGCAGCTCGAGGAAAAGCAGAGGTCGCAGCGCAAGCGCCTGACGCTGGCAAACCGCCTCGAACAGGCCGGGCTGTCGATGAGCGTCCGGACGTACTGGGTGCTCAGCGCCCTGTTCGGCCTCGTGGTCGCCCTCCTGCTCCTGATCATGGGCTACACCTGGCAGATCAGCCTCGGTGCGGCGTTCACCGCCTCGCTCGGCGTGCCACGCTGGCTGCTGGCGTTCATCAGGAAGCGGCACCAGCAGAAGTTCCTGGACGAATTCGCCAACGCGATTGACGTGATCGTGCGCGCATTGAAGGCCGGCCTTCCGGTCAACGACGCGCTTCGGGTGATCGCCAGCGAGAGCCCGGCTCCGGTCGGGCCGGAGTTCGCCGAACTGGTCGAGGCACAGAAGCTCGGCGTGACGCTGGACCAGGGACTAGAGCGCATGTATGAGCGCATGCCGCTGCCCGAGGTCAGGTTCCTCGGCATCGTGGTCGCGATCCAGCAGCGCACCGGCGGCAACCTGTCGGAAGCGCTGAACAACCTGTCCAAGGTGCTTCGCGACCGCAAGAAGATGCAGGCCAAGATCAAGGCGATGAGCCAGGAGGCCAAGTCCTCGGCGGCGATCATCGGCGCCCTGCCCCCGGCGATCATGCTCCTGGTCTACCTGACGAGGCCCGCCTACATCGCCCTGCTCTGGGAAACACAGCTCGGCCAGATCATGCTGCTCGGCTCGGCGCTGTGGATGCTCACCGGCGTGCTCGTCATGCGCAAGATGATCAACTTCGATTTCTGACGGCACCATGTCCGGACTTCTCCAGATCGTAGACGCGCAGTTCATGGTGACCGTCCTGGTCGGCATCTCGGTGTTCGCGACCATCCTGACGGTCGCCATGCCGTTGATGACGACGGACCGGCTGCGCGCACGCATGAAGTACGTCGCGACGGAACGCGAGGTGCTGCGCGCCAAGCACCGGGAGATGCTCGAGAAGCAGCGCCAGCAGGCGAAGCTGCGGCAGACGCCGAAAGGTTACATGCAGCAGCTGGTGGAATCGCTGAACCTGCGCAAGCTGCTCGAGACCGAAGACACCCGCAGCAAGCTCCGCATGGCGGGCCTGCGCAGCCAGGCGCACCTGATCACCTTCCTGTTCTTCCGCGCCACGATGCCGTTCCTGTTCGCCGGCCTCGCGTTCATCTACCTGTATTTCATCAACAGCTTCGGCCAGCCGCCGCTGGTGCGCCTGCTGATCATCATCGGCGGCGCGTACCTCGGGTTCTACCTGCCCAACATCTTCATCGCCAACCTGATCGCGCGGCGTCAGGAATCGATCAAACGCGCCTTCTCCGATGCCCTCGACCTGCTGCTGATCTGCGTCGAATCGGGCATGTCGCTCGAACCCGCGCTGACCCGCGTCGCCCAGGAAATCAGCGAACACTCGGTCTACCTGGCCGAGGAGCTGACCCTGACCACGGCGGAACTGTCGTACCTGCAGGATCGGCGCAAGGCGTTCGACAACCTCGGCAAGCGTACCGGGCTGCAGACGGTGAAGGCGGTGGTGACCAGCCTCATCCAGGCCGAACGCTACGGCACGCCGCTGGGGACGGCGCTGCGGGTGCTGGCCCAGGAGAACCGCGACATGCGGATGGCGGAAGCCGAAAAGAAGGCCGCCGGCCTGCCGCCGAAGCTGACGGTGCCGATGATCCTGTTCTTCCTGCCGGTGATCTTCATCGTGATCCTCGGCCCGGCAGCCATTCAGCTGATGAACCTCTGACGGCTGCCGGCGATCCAGCCGCGAGCCTCCTCGGCCGGACATCCGGCATGCGTGACCTGCAATCGGTGATGCCCGCCCGCGCGACGGCGCAGCGCGGCCACGCCGTACAGCGCTCGCGGGGGTCCTCAGGTATCCGAGGCCGCGGAACCGCCCGACCCGGCCCGCAGCGTCTGCCAGGTGTCGCGCTGCGACATCATCGCCCGGAGGTACTTCATGTTGGCTTCGGCCTGGGCCGGCGGCAGATCCTTGCGGGCGACCTCCTCGGCTTCGGTGAAGCGTCCCTGCAGGCCGAGCACCAGCGCGAGGTTCTGGCGGACCCGCGGATCGGTGCGGGCGTCCGGCTGCTCCAGCGCCTGGCGGAGGGTGGCTTCCGCCTGGTCGAGGTCGCCGGACAGGGCGTACGACAGGGCGAGATTGTTGACTACCGAGATGGTGTTCGGGGCGATCTTGAGAGCAGCCGCATAGGCGCCGCGGGCCTCCTGGTGGCGGCCCAGCTGGTCGAGCACGGCGCCGTGCGCCGAATGCACCCGCCAGTCGCGCACGCCGACCGAGATCGCCTTGGCCAGCACCCGCTCCGCCTCGCCCGGTTCACCCGACCGGGCCAGCAGCTTGCCGGTCTCGGCCAGCAGGCGGGGGTCGTCCGGCGTGTGGCGCAGGGTCTCCCGCAACACGTCGAGGGCCGGCCCGTCCGAGCCCAGCGCCCGCAGGTGCGCCGCGTAGGCGAGCGCTACCTTCGCATCGGACGGGCGCTTCTTCCAGCGCTTCGCAAGGTCCGCCGTCGCCTTGAGCGATGGCTGGGCGGCGGTGACGCTGCCGGTGGTCTGCGGGTCGGCATAGGCAGGCCTTGCCGAGCGCTGCGGGCCGCCGGTCTGGCAGCCGGCAACGAGGGTCGTGGCGAGCGCAAGGGCGCCGGCCGTTCTCAACAGTGTCGCGGTTCGGCCGCCGGTCGTACGCAGGGTCATGGCGAAGGGCACTCGTGGATTGGGAGGCGCATCAGGGCCGCCATGATCGCTGCCAAGTCGTCAATAAACCATTAACCATGTTGGCGGGATTGCCGCCCCGCCGGCGCCCGCATAGTGTGGCCCGAGGCGACGAAGGAGGCTTCTGCGGATGATCGACGTCCTCATCGCACCCGGCAGCGGGCGGACCAGGCCCTGCCCCATTCTCACCGTCCGCGGCGACGACCTGGACACGGCGCTCGGCGACCTTGCGCCGGCGCAGCGGGCGTGGGCCGGGGCGCACGGGTTCAAGGCCAAGGCGGGCGAGTGGCTGCCGCTGCCGGGCGACGACGGCAAGATTGCCGGCATCCTGTTCGGGCTGGGCGAGGCGCATCAGAGCGACGCATTCGCGGCGGGGAAGCTTGCCAGGGCGCTGCCGGAAGGCGTGTACCGGTTCGAGGGGCCACTGGCGAAAGACTGGCTTGCCTGCCTCGCGTGGCAGCTCGGTGCCTACGCGTTCGACCGCTACAAGAAGCGCGACCGCAAGCCGGCCCGTCTCGCGGTTGCGAAGGGGGTCGACCTTGCAATGGTGAAGCGCGTCGCCGCGGGCGTGTACCTCACCCGCGACCTTGTCAACACGCCGTCGGAGGACATGGGCCCGGCGGAACTCGCC
This sequence comes from uncultured Hyphomicrobiales bacterium, assembly GCA_964608275.1. GTDB lineage: Bacteria > Pseudomonadota > Alphaproteobacteria > Rhizobiales > CAZSNL01 > CAZSNL01. Next base: position 4,493 of record CAZSNL010000090.1, read on the forward strand.
GACGCCGCCCGCACGCTTGCCCGCTCCCACAAGGCGCGGGTCCGCGTGATCGACGGCGAACGGCTCGCGCGCGAGTTCCCGATGATCCACGCGGTCGGCCGCGCCAGCACCCGACCGCCGCGCCTCGTCGACCTGGAATGGGGACCCGCGCGGGCGCCGAGGGTGACGCTCGTCGGCAAGGGCGTCTGTTTCGATACCGGCGGCCTCGACATCAAGCCGGCGAGCGGCATGGCGCTGATGAAGAAGGACATGGGCGGCGCGGCGCACGTGCTGGGTCTGGCCTCGATGATCATGGACGCGGCGCTGCCGGTACGCCTGCGGGTGCTGGTTCCGGCGGTCGACAACGCCATAGCCGGCGACGCCTTCCGGCCGGGGGACGTACTCAGGAGCAGGGCCGGGATCAGCGTCGAGATCGGCAACACCGACGCGGAAGGCCGGTTGATCCTTGCGGACGCGCTTGCGCTGGCCGATGAAGCGGCGCCTGAGCTGCTGGTCGACATGGCGACGCTGACCGGGGCGGCGCGCGTCGCCCTCGGCCCGGACCTGGCGCCGGTCTACACCGACGACGATGCACTGGCAGCCGACCTTGCCGAGCACGCGAACGCCCACAAGGACCCGGTCTGGCGCATGCCGCTGTGGTCAGGCTACGACAGCTGGCTCGACAGCAAGATTGCCGACGTCAATCACATTTCAAGCAACGGCTTCGCCGGTTCGATCACCGCGGCGCTGTTCCTCAGGCGCTTTGTCAAGCAGGCGAAGGCGTACGCGCATTTCGACATCTTCGCGTGGGCACCAAAGGAGAAGCCGACCTGCCCGGTCGGCGGCGAGGCGCAGGGCATCCGGGCGCTTTACGCGCTCTTAACCGCGCGCTACGGCGGCGGCTGAAGGGTCTTGCGCCAACCGCCCCCCGCGATTAACTAGAACGGTTCCGAAACGATCGTCGTGTTCGAAGGGCCGTCTTGTCATGGGTGTGGGTCTGAGCCTGGGTCAGGCGCTGCAGCTCTGGCACGACGTGAACCTTGAACTCATCCGCGACAAGGAGCCCGATCTCTCGGCCCGCCAGATGACGATCCTGCTGACGGTCTATCTGGAGGCGCCGCCGCACACCGTGCGCGGCCTCGCATCGAAGCTCGGCGTTTCGAAACCCGTGATCACCCGTGCGCTCGATGCAATGGGCAAGCTCGGGCTGGTCGGCAGGCGTCGCGACGAGCGCGACCGGCGCAACGTGCTGGTGCAACGGACCGTCGAAGGCGCCCTGTACCTCGAACGGATGGCGGCCACCATCGCCCGGCACGCGCAGGAGCTGGTGCCGTGACCACCGGGCCCGATCCGCGCATCACCCCGTGGCGCAGCGACATTGCCGCAGCCCACCTCGAGGGCCAGGTCGAGGCGGAACGGTTCGTCGAAGGCAGAACGATGCAGGTCACCGCAACGTCGGCACCGCTGCGCGCCGCACCGCGCGGCGACGCGCGGATGGTCACCGAAGCGCTGCACGGCGAACGGATGACCGTCTACGAGGACCGCGACGGCTGGGTCTGGGGCCAACTCGAAAGCGATGGCTACGTCGGCTACGCAGAGCGTGCCGGGCTCGGCGAGGACCTGTTGGAGCCGACCCACAGGGTCGCGGTGCCGAGGACCTTCCTGTTTCCGGAACCGGACATAAAATCGGTGCCGATCGGCCCGCTCAGCCTCAACAGCCAGATCCGTGTTGACGGTCCGGAAGGGGACTTCATGGCCGTGGTGCCGCGCGGCTTCATCTATGCCCGACACCTCGTTCCCCTCGGCCAGTTCGCCGCCGACCCGGTCGCCGTCGCGGAAAGCCTGCTCGGGGCTCCCTACCTGTGGGGAGGCAAGCAGAGCACAGGCCTCGACTGCTCGGGGCTGATACAGGTGTCGCTGACGGCGGCAGGGATCGCCTGTCCGCGCGACAGCGACATGCAGGAACGCGAGCTCGGGACCCCGGTCGATCCGGGTGACCTCTCCCGGCTCCAGCGCGGCGACCTCGTGTTCTGGCGCGGGCACGTCGGCATCATGGCGAACGATCGCGACCTGATCCACAGCAACGCGTACCATCTGCTGACTGCCCGCGAGCCGCTTGCCGAGCCCATCGCACGCGCTGCCGGCCACAGCCCGGTCACGGCCATTCGCCGCCTTGCTCAGTAGTGCCTGGTCAGGTCGACCACGTTCTCAAGCGGTTTGCCGGCCTGATGACGCCGCATCTGGCCCAGCACGTATCGGCTCAGTGACCGGGCATCGCTGTCGGCCGCATTGTGGGGCGTGACGGTGACCCTCGGATGGGTCCACAGCGGGCTCGAAGGCGGCAGCGGCTCCGACTCGAAGACATCGAGCGTAGCGGCGTGAAGGTCGCCACTGTCGAGGGCGTCGATGATGTCGCGTTCGACCTGGAGGCCGCCGCGGCCGGCATTGATCAGCACCGGGCCGTCGCCCGCCCCATCCCGGGCAAGCCGGCTGAACAGCCGCCGGTCGAGGATGCCACGCGTCTGCGGCGTGAGCGGCAGCAGGCACACCAGGATGTCGGTGCGGTTCAGGAAGGCTTCGAGCTCGGCCTCGCCGGCAAAGCTTTCGATGCCGTCGACCGTCTTGCGAGTCTGGCTCCAGCCGGCGACGCGGAAGCCGAGGTCCCGCAACTTCGTCGCCGCATCGGTACCAAGTACGCCGAGCCCCATGATGCCGACGCGGACATCGCTTGCCGGCGGCTGGGGGAGGTTGCGCCAGACCTTCTCCTTCTGAAACTGATCGTACACACGCTGCCGGCGGTGATGCCACAGCACGTGCAGGACGACGTACTCCGTCATCCGCATCGTGAGGTCCGGATCGACCACGCGGACGAGCGGCACGTCGCGGGGAAGCTCGGGATCCGACAACACGTGGTCGACGCCGGCGCCTAGGGAAAAGATCGCCTTGAGCCGGGGGAATTTCCTCAGTTCGCCCGGCTTCGGCTTCCAGACCAGCGCATAGTCGATCTCCTCGACGTTGCCGCAGTCCGGCCAAACGCGGACGTCAATCGTCGGATCGAGGGCGCGCATCTCCGCTGCCCAGTCGGCGGAATTCCAGCCCTCGATGAGGTAGGCGATGACCATGACGCCCGCGCGATCAGGCCGATACGGCGCCTTCCGGCGCGGTTTCCAGCCTGAACGCCGCAGCGATCAAAGCCTTGGTGTAATCCGTTTTCGGGTTGTCGAACACGTCGCGCGCGGCCCCCTCTTCCACCACCTTGCCGTTGCGCAGCACCATGACGTGATTCGCCAGCGCACGCACTACCCGCAGGTCGTGGCTGATGAACAGGGCGGCAAACCCGTGCCGGGCCTGCAACTCGCGCAAGAGATCGACGATCTGCGCCTGCACCGACATGTCGAGCGCGCTGGTCGGTTCGTCGAGCATGATCAGCTTCGGCTCCAACGCCATGGCGCGGGCGATGGCGATGCGCTGCCGCTGGCCGCCGGAGAATTCGTGCGGATAGCGGTCCTGCATGTCGGGGTCGAGCCCGACCTCCTCGAGCGCGGCCGAGACCCGGTCGCGGCGCTCCTGCGCGGTGAGGTTGCGGCCAAGTACGTCGAGGCCTTCCGATACGATCTGGCCCACCGACAGCCGCGGCGACAGCGAACCGTACGGATCCTGGAACACGATCTGCATTTCCCGCCGCAGCGGCCGCATCTGCTTGTACGAATAGCTGTCGATCTGCCGGCCCATGTACACGATCGGCCCGTCGCTGGAGACCAGTCGCAGGATCGCGAGACCGAGCGTCGTCTTGCCGGAACCTGACTCGCCGACGATGCCGAGCGTCTGCCCCGCTCGGACGGCGAGCGAGACGCCGTCGACCGCCTTGACGTGGCCGACCACACGGCGCAGCAGCCCCCGCTTGATCGGGAACCAGACCTTGAGATCGCGGGTCTCGACCACCACCGGAGCGGTGACATCCGGCTTCGGCGGCTCGCCGGTGGGCTCCGCCTCCAGCAGCAGCCGGGTATAGGGATGCTGCGGATCGGAGAAGACGGTCTCCATCGGCCCGCGTTCGACTATGCGGCCCGAACGCATGACGCAGACGTCCTTCGCCATCTTGCGCACGACGTTGAGGTCATGGGTGATGAGCAGCATCGCCATACCGAGTTCGCGCTGCAGGTCCAGCAGCAGTTCCAGGATCTGCGCCTGGATCGTGACGTCGACGGCGGTCGTCGGTTCGTCGGCAATCAGGAGATCGGGCTCGTTGGCAAGCGCCATGGCAATCATCACCCGCTGGCGCTGGCCGCCGGACAGCTGGTGCGGATAGTCGTCGAGCCGGCTTTCTGGATCCCTGATGCCCACCTTGTCGAGGAGTTCGAGGACGCGGCCACAGGCGGCCCGCTCGTCCATGCCGCGGTGCAACCTGAGAACTTCGCCCACCTGCTTCTCGATCGTGTGCAGGGGATTGAGGCTCGTCATCGGTTCCTGGAAGATCATCGAGATCCGGTTGCCGCGAATCCGCCGCATCGTCCGCTCGTCGGCCTCGATCAGTTCCTCGCCCTTGAAGCGGATCGATCCCGACGGATGATAGGCGGCCGGGTAGGGCAGCAGGCGCATGATCGACAGCGCCGTTACCGATTTGCCGGACCCGGACTCGCCGACCAGCGCCAGGGTTTCCCCCGGCTGCACATCGAAGCTCACCCCGTCCACGGCAACCGTCTCGTGCTGGTCGGACCGGAACCTCACCGAGAGGTCTTCCACCGCTACGAGAGCATCGGAGCGCGGGGAAGCCGTGGCCGACAGGGCCGGCGTATCCGTCACCGGCACGGGCTCTTCCGGTACGCGGGTGACGGCAACCGGTCGTCCCACCGGTGCCTGGGCCGGCTGGTAGGCGAACACCTTGCGCGGATCGAATGCGTCGCGGACCGCCTCGCCGATGAAGATCAACAGGCTCAGCATGAGCGCGATCACCAGGAAGCCGGAGATGCCGAGCCACGGCGCCTGCAGGTTGGCCTTGCCCTGGGCAAGCAGCTCGCCGAGCGAGGGCGAGCCGGGCGGCAGCCCGAAGCCGAGGAAGTCGAGCGAGGTAAGCGTCGTGATCGAGCCGTTGAGGATGAACGGCATGAAGGTCAGCGTCGCCACCATCGCGTTTGGCAGCAGGTGCTTGAACATGATCTTGGTGTTGGACAGCCCCAGCGCACGCGCGGCATTGACGTATTCGAAGTTGCGCGCGCGCAGGAACTCCGCCCTCACCACGCCGACCAGCGCCACCCAGCTGAACAGCAGCAGGATGCCGAGCAGGATCCAGAAGTTGGGCTCGATGATTGCGGCTATGATGATGAGGAGGTAGAGCGAGGGTATGCTCGTCCAGACCTCGATGACGCGCTGGAATATGAGATCCGTCCAGCCGCCGAAGTACCCCTGCACGGCACCGGCGGCAACGCCGATCACCGACGAGAACAGCGTCAGCACGAGCCCGAACAGCACCGAGATGCGGAATCCATAGAGAATGCGCGCGACGACGTCGCGGCCCTGATCGTCGGTCCCTAGCCAGTTCTCAGCCGACGGCGGCGCGGGAGCGGGAACGGGCAGATCCAGGTTGATGGTGTCGTAGCTGTACCGGATTGGCGGCCACACCATCCAGCCGCCCTTTTCGCGAATGAGATCCTGAACGAACGGGTCGCGGTAGTCCGCTTCGGTCTGGAAGTCGCCGCCAAACGTGGTCTCCGGATAGACGGCGACCACGGGGAAGTAGAACTCGCCGTTGTAGTTGACGATGAGCGGCTTGTCGTTGGCAATGAATTCCGAGAACAGCGTGACCGCGAACAGGACCAGGAAGATCCACAGCGACCAGTAGCCGCGCCGGTTTGCCTTGAAGTTGCGCCAGCGCCGCCGGTTGATCGGCGACAGCCAGCCGCGACCGGCTTCGTGGGCATCGGCGATGCGCCGTTCCTCGGCTGCCAGTGCGGCCCTTTCGCGCTTTTCGGTCTTGGCGTCCACCGGATCCGAGCCCCTACACTTCGCGCGACTCGAAATCGATCCGCGGGTCGACCCAGGTGTAGGTCAGGTCGCTGATCAGGTTGATGACCAGCCCCAGCAGGCTGAAGATGTACAGGGTCGCGAACACGACCGGGTAGTCGCGGTTGACAATCGACTCGAACGACAGGAGCCCGAGGCCGTCGAGCGAGAAGATCGTCTCGATCAGCAGCGATCCGGTGAAGAACGCACTGAGGAACGCACCCGGAAAGCCGGCGATGATGATCAGCATGGCATTGCGGAACACGTGTCCGTAAAGCACCTCGCGCTCGCTCAGCCCCTTGGCGCGGGCGGTGATCACATACTGCTTGCGGATCTCGTCGAGGAACGAGTTCTTGGTCAGCAGCGTCGTG
>CAZSNL010000091.1:0-10540 GCA_964608275.1 uncultured Hyphomicrobiales bacterium
CCAGCAGCTGCGGCGGTTCGGCGCCGGCACTCCACCATTTCGCGATGTGCGGCTTGATTTCGTCCAGTTTGGCGAACGCGCGATCGACGCCTTCGGGCGAGCGCAGCACCTCGTAGATCTGGTCGAGCGGCACGCCGTCGGCCAGCAGCGCGAATTCCAGGTTGCCCCTCGGCGTGCGCCTCAGGCTTCGCCGGCCGGGGAACTGCTCGACGTTCCAGAAGTCCGCCCAGTTCTTCGGCGCCTTGTCGGCGTCGACGCGGTCCGCGTCATAGGCGAGGATCGTGGTGCCCAGCACGTTGCCGGCGCCGCATTCATGGATGGCGGACGGGTGGAATTTCTCCTTGCCGCCGACCTTGTCCCAGAACTCGTCCGGTATCGGTTCCGTCAGCCCCTCCTCGCACAGGATGTTGGCGACGCTCCACTCGACATCGATGATGTCCCACTCGTAGCTGCCGGCGGCAACCATCGCTTTGACCGGGCCGACGTCGCCGTTGTAGCTGACGTTGACGACGGTGTTGCCGGTGCTGGCGGCCCACGGTTCGCTGATGGCCTTGGTCTGGGCGCCCTGCCAGTCGCCTCCCCATGAGACGAAGGTCAGTTCATCCGCCTGGCTCGATGGCGCCGACAGCAGGGCGATGCTGCCGACGATCATCAGCGTGGCGGTACGTGCAGCAGATTTCATGGTTTCCTCCCGGGTTGATCATGGTTTCCGCGGACACGGTCTGGTTTTCGCTTGTTCACGTGCGGTCCGCGGCGTCTATCGGGTCCAGAGCCAGACAGTCCCGGCTCTTCCAGGACACGTAAAAATCATCTCCTCGCGCGAATTGAGCCTCCTGACCTGATGCGGAAATCTTCACGATGAAATTCGGGTCGCCCGCGACCTCGGCCCGGTACCTGTTGTGGTCGCCGAGATAGATGATCTCGAGCACCCGGCCGTGAACCTCGTTCGGAGCCCGTGACGGCGTCCTGCTGACGGAAAGCCGTTCCGGCCGAAGCGAGATGGTCGTCCGCCCGTGCAGCCTTGCGCTGCGGCCGGGTGTCGCCGCGACGCGATCGCCGGAATCGAGTTCGACCAGGCAGGTGTCGCCCGACAGTTCGACGATCGTCCCCTGCAGCTGGTTGGTCTCGCCGATGAACCGCGCGACGAACGAGTTCGCCGGCCGCTGATACAGTTCGGCCGGCGTTGCGATCTGCTGCAGCACACCGTCCGCGAACACGGCGATGCGGTCGGACAGGCTGAGCGCCTCGGTCTGGTCGTGGGTGACGTAGATGACCGTATTCCCGAGCCGCTCGTGCAGGTGCCTGATTTCCAGCTGCATGTGCTCGCGCAGGTTCTTGTCCAGCGCGCCCAGCGGCTCGTCCATGAGCACGATGAACGGGTCGAACACGAGCGCGCGCGCAAGCGCCACACGTTGTTGCTGGCCGCCGGAGAGTTGCGCCGGATAGCGGGCCTCGAATTCCCTCAGCCGGACCATCTCCAGCGCCTGGCGGGCGCGGGAATGCGCTTCCGCGCGGCCGATCTTCCGCATCCGCAGCGGATAGGCGACGTTCTCCAGAACCGTCAGGTGCGGAAACAGGGCATAGCCCTGGAACACCATGCCGAAATTGCGCTTGTGGGGCGGCACCCGGGTGATCGACCGGCCGCCGTAGATGATGTCGCCGCTGGTCGGGGTCTCGAACCCGGCGAGCATCATGAGCGTCGTCGTCTTGCCGGATCCCGAGGGGCCGAGGAGCGTCAGGAACTCGCCCTGCCGGACATCGAGGTTCAGGTCCCTGACGGCGAGCGTCTCACCGTCGTAGCTCTTGCAGACGCTGCTGAACCGCACCACCACTTCGCCGACGTCGGCGGCCTCGTGCAGGCGCGGCCTTTCGATCACGACGGCTCCCGCATGACCCATGGTCTGAACCTCACGGTGCGCCCACGCAGATGGCGAAGGCTGGTAAGGTATTTCTTACTTGAGTGACTGTCAAAGCGTCGTGAGGCGAGAACAACTGGCGCCAGGCGGCCGCATGGTTGCAGGATTTACGGGGTCGGTTCCGGCAGTATCGGTTCTAAATATACGTAACAACTATGCTTTCTTGCGGGACAACGATCATCCTCGCCCACAGGGATCGAGTCCGACACGTTCACGGGTGCACGCGCAAGGACAGCGTCGCAACGCGACGCGCCAGATCCACGTTTTCATTGTATTAAAAAGTACAGTCGGAAGACAAACTTCGACTCAAGCAAAGATGCTCAACAGCACGCACTGGGACACCCAGAAATTAGGTAGAGAAGACAGGTTGTTTACCGGTCCGCTGCAGGATTTCTGGCTGGGCGCGGCCGATCAGGACGGATGCGCCTTCGCGACGGAAGAACCGTTCTGTTCGATGACTTGTGCGACGGGTCTATATACTTTGCAAACCCAAGGCAGCAAGTGCCCGGGCCGGCGAGCCGCTTCCCGCCATTCTGAAATGCGCACAATTCCGCCGGCCGCCGTCGCGCCGGCGTACTGATGCTTTCGGGGTTTGGGGGAGCGGCGCCCGCGGCGCCGCCCCTCCGCCTCACACGAGGATATCGCCGGCGCCGAGCTGGGCCTTGGAGATGTTGGCCACCAGCAGCGTGTCGCCGAGCCCGAAGTCGAACAGGACATCGCCGCCGGTGTTGAACGCGTACGACCGCGCCTCGGCGACGCTCACAAACCCCCAGCCGGTCAGGTCGATCACGTCGATGCCGTCCTGGAAGTCCATGATGTCGTCGTCGTCGTCGCCCGGATTGAACACGAACCGGTCGGCGCCCGGTCCGCCGAACAGGGTATCGTCGCCGTTGCCACCGGCCAGCGTGTCGGCGCCGCCGCGGCCGACCAGCCGGTCGTGGCCGCCGATCCCCGACAGCCAGTTGTTGCCGCTGTCGCCGAACAGCCGGTCGGCGAACGCCGAGCCCTCGAGGTCCTCGATGCTGATCAGCACGTCGGTGCCGGCGCCGCCGCTGGCGGTCCCGGCGGCGAGATCGGCGACGACCCCGCCCGGGGCGTCGGCGTAGTAGGCGAGGTCGAAGCCGGCGCCGCCGTCGATCGTGTCGGGGCCGTTGCCGCCCTGCAGCTCGTCGTTGCCGGCGCCGCCGCGCAGGTCGTCGCGGCCGTTGCCGCCGTCGAGGATGTCGGCACCGCCGCCGCCGATGAGGGTATCGCGGCCGCCGTCGCCGAACAGGTCGTCGGCGCCGCCGTTGCCTCGGATGATGTCGTCGCCGGACTGGCCGAAGATGGTGTCGCGGCCGGCATCGCCGTACAGGCTGTCGTTGCCGGCGCCGCCGGCGATGTTGTCGTGGCCGCCCTCGCCGCGGATGAAGTCGCGGCCGCCGAAGCCGTCGATGATGTCGTTGCCGGCGCCGCCGAACAGGTCGTTGCCGCCGTCGTCGCCGCGGATGTCGTCGGCGAACGCCGAGCCGAACACGCCTTCGATGCCGATCAGCGTGTCGTCGCCCTCGCCGAAGGCGAAGCCGAGGAAGGTGTCGACGGTGACGCCGAAGTTGGCGGCCGAGAAGTCGGCGAAGTCGAAGCCGGCGTTGCCGCGCAGGATGTCGGGGCCGGCGCCACCGGCGAGAACGTCATCGCCCGGGCCGCCCGCAAGGTCGTCGAAGCCGTTGCCGCCGCGCATGGTGTCGTTGCCGCCGCGGCCGGTGAGGATGTCGTCGCCGCCGCGGCCGTTGATGATGTCGTCCTGCGGCGTGCCGACAAGGATGTCGTCGTTTGGGGTGCCGTTGATTATCGCCATGCTCGCTTTCCCTGAACTGAGTTCGGACCCTGCCGCGACCCGGCGCGGCTGAACCGCAAGCCCCGGCCACGACGCCAATCAAACTGTCCGGATCGTCGCGGGTTCCCCGCCCGCCCCGGACCCCCTCGGTCCCGTCGCCCGCCCGTCCGCGATCGGTCGGACACGGACGATACCATCCGCGCGCACGCTAGGCGCGGAATGTGTCGGCGATGTGGACAGGCGCGGCGGCGCGAATGCGTTGTCTTGTGCCTCAGCCGAGGTCGCGGGCGCGGGGCTCGGGATCGAACCAGGTGTCGCCGGCGCCGTCCTCGGGCGGGCCCGGATCGTCGGGCGCGTGCGGCGGCACGAAGACGACCGGTTCCTGCGGCTTCGCCGATGCCTCCTCGGCGGTCCCGGCGGCAGGCTCCGCAGTGGACGGCCCGGCGGTTGCCGGTGCAGGCTCCGGCGGTGGCGGCGGCGGTGCCGCGGCAACGGCCGGCGGCGGCGCGGCGACAGCCGGCGACGGCGGTTCCGGCGTTGCCGGGCCGGCACCTCTGCCGGTCTCGTCGGGCGGTTCCGGCGCGGCGACCAGCACCGGCACCTCGCCGCGCGGCGCGCCCGGCACGTCCTCGGCGAACGGGGCAATGGCGTCGTCGCGGTGATGCGGCAGGCCCTCGACCGGCACACGCCACCGGAACGCACCCAGCTCGCCGGTCACCGGCGACACCGGGCGCCATTCGTCGGACACGTAGCCGTCCGCCGTCCACGTCGGGTCGGGTGGCGCGTGCACCGCCCGCGCAAGCCACTCGCGGGCGCGGCCGACGTCGCCGTGCTCGCCCTCCTCGATCTCGGCCATGAGCTCGGCGACCCGAGCCGTCGGCCGCGTCGCCACCAGCGGCCTGAGCGCCCGCCGGGCCTCGGCCCAGTCGGCGGCGTCGATGGCGGCCATGGCGAGCGCGACCGCCCCCTCGGCGCCGCCGTCGTGCTTGCGCACCAGCGCCTGCACCCGCTTCAGCCGCTCCTTCGGCGGATCGCCGGGCCGCGCCGCTGCGTAGACGGCGGCAATGTCGCGATGCGGCGAGCGCGCCCACGTCTTCTCCAGCACCGACTTCGCCTTGCGCGTCTGCCCGGTCGCCGCCAGCAGGCGGCCGGCGAGCACCGCGGCGGGGACCAGCTCGGGCGCCAGCTTGTGCGCCTTGAGCGCAAGGTCGCGTGCTGCGTCCGGGTCGGTCTCCTCCCGCTCCATCGCCCTCGCGGTCAGCACCACGGCCCGCTTGTAGGCGGCCTCCGCGGCGTCGATCAGCTTCGCTTTCCGGGCCTGCTCCAGGGTCCGCTCGGCGCCCGCCCAGTCGCCCTCGGCCGACTGGATCGCAAGCACCGCCCTAGTCGCCCACGGCAGCCCCGGCCGCAGTTCCGCCGCCCGCTCTGCCAGCCGCAGCGCGGCCGTCATGTCGCCCTCCTGGCGCGCCTGCACGAACAGGCCGCGAAGGCCCAGCACCTCGGTTTCCGGATCGCGCAGCATTGCTTCGAAGACGCGGGTGACGGTGGCGTGGTCGCCGCTGAGCTGCGCGGTTTGCGCCTTGAGCATCATCGCCAGCGGATCGCGGCCGAGGCTCCGCTCGGCGACGGCGGCGTGCCTGGCGGCGGCGGCGGTGTCGCCGGCGGCCACCGCGACGATGCCCTTGGTAAGCGCCTCCTGACCCTTGCGCCTGCGGCGGCTTTCCAGCACGTGGGAGAGGAACGACGGCATCGCGATCAGGCCGCGGAGCAGCGACCACAGGACCATCAGCGCCACGGTCAGCACCAGCACCGCCACCAGCGCGACGGTGAAGCTGGTGCGGATCTCGTAGCCGAGCCAGGTGATGGTGAGCGCGCCCGGCCGGTCGGCCAGCCACGCCGCCGCCGCGGCGACGGCCGCAACGAAAAGGAAGAGGACGATGAGGCGCCTCACGCCGGGTACTCCCCGGCTGGCGGACGGCTGGATGGGGCGGAAGGCATTGCCATGACCTGCTACCGTGACCCGCCAGCGCCGGCAAGCTCGGCGAGCGCGCGGGCCGACAGCCGGCGGGCGGCGTCTTCGGCGGCGAGCCGCTGTCTGGCGCGCTCGAGCCATTGCGCGCCGGGCGAATCGGCGGCGAACCCGACCGCCTCGGCTGCCTTGACCGCACCGGCAAGGTCGCCGGCCGCAAGGCGGTCCGCGGCGTCCGCGAGCCGGCCGTCGGCCGCGCCATCGATCCGCCGCACCTCGACCAGCCCGCCAAGGCGGTCCCAGAACCAGCCGACGCCATCGTCGCCGGTGGCTGCCCCGGCATCGGATCCGCGGCCCTCGCCATCGGCTTCGCGGATCGCCTGCAGCTCCGCCGCCAGCGCCTGCTGGCTTGCCACCCCGGTGGCGGCAAGCGGCCGCAGGGTAGCGATTGCCGGATCGGAGCCCCAGTGCTGCTCGAGCACCGCAAGCGGGGTCTCGAACGGCTCGCCGCCGGCAACCGCCTGCTCGAGCTGCAGCACCGCGGCGGCAAGCGTGCTCACGCGGGTAACGCGGGCGCGGTCGTCGCGCGCCTCCTGCACGTCCTGCCGTGCCACCTGCAGGCTGTCGGCAACCGTGCGCCCGAGCTGGTTCACCGCCTCGTCGAGGGCGTCGATCCGTGCGGCAAGGTCGCCGCTGCCGGCCGCCGGACCGGCGTCCTGCAGCTGGCCGGTCACCGCCTCGATGCGTCCGGCAAGCACGGAGATCTCGCCGCGCAGGTCCTCGACCGCCCGCATCAGTTCGGCCGCGCCGCCATCGCCGGCCGCTGCCTGGGCGAGCCGCTCCTCGAGGTGGTGGACCGCGTCGGCCGCCGAGTTGCCGGTGGCCTCGACGGCTGCAAGCCGCTCGGCCATCGCATCCAGTGCCGCCGCCGTCCGGTCGCGGTCGTCCTGCTGCCACAGCCCGAGCATCATCGCCGCCGCCAGCGCGCCGACCGCAATCCCGAGCGCCAATGCGCCGCCGGCAATCCACGGCCACGGCCGCGGGCGTCCGGGGTCCGGCGCGGGCGGCAGCGGTTGGCCGGCAGGCGCGGCGCCATCCTCCCCGGCGCCGGAACCAGCATCGGAGACAACCGCGTCGTCGGCGCTTGCGGGCTCCCCGGCACCGCCGGGCGCGGTGGCATCCGCGTCCGCGTCCTGCGTGGCGGTGGACGCCCCCGGCGTGTCATCGCCGGCAGGTGACGCCTGCCCGCCCGGCTCCGCATCGGCGGCGGCCTCCGGCTCCGGCTTGCTGGCAACCTCGCTCGCCGGCAGGTCGATCACCGGCGACACGGCTGCGCGCCGGCGCCGGCGGCCGGTCCCGCCACCGTCGCGCCCTTCGTCGCCTCTGTCTCCGCCATCCTCGCTCATCGCGACCGTCCGCCAGTGATGCTCCCGGGCACTATAGGGGCGCGCGGGCGTCCAGTCAGCCGTCGATCAGCGACAGCAGCGAGGCCATGTCGGGCGTATCCGCGATCCGCACCTGCGGGGCGCCTGCGTCCACCAGCGGGGCCAGCGCCTCGGAGACCGCTTGCGACAGGCAGTAATGGAAGAGCCGCCGCGCCGCTGCAACCAGGCCAGCCGCTTCGACGAGGTTCGCCCACGTCCGTGCGGTGCGCGGCGACAGCAGCAGCACGCCGTCAATGCGGCCGGCCGCAAGGTCCTCCCGCACTGCCTGGCTCAGTTCTTCCGCCGCCAGCGCATCGTAGGCCACGACGCGGACGATCTCGTAGCCGTCCGGGGCCAGCATGCCGGCAAGGTCGCCGGCGATGACGCGCCCTGAAACGTGCAGCAGCGGCCCGCCGGACGGGGCCAGCTCGCGCCTCACCAACCGCTCCAGGTCGCCGACGGCGCCGCCGGCGCTGAGGACGGTGGCAAACCCTGCCGCGGCCGCCTCGTCGGCGGTCGCGTCGCCGACCGCGAGGACCGGAAGCCCCCGCAGCCGGTCCAGGGCCGGGTCGCCGGCAAGGATCCGCACCGCGCTCGCGCTGGTGAGCAGGACGGCCTGGTACGGACGCTGCGGAATGTCGACGGAGGAAATCGGCTCGATCCGCAGCAGCGGTTCGATCACCGCCTCGTGCCCGCGGGCCTCAAGCACGGCTGCCAGGCGTTCGGCATCCGGGCGCGGTCGTGTGACGAGCAGCCGCACGCCGTCACCTCCAGAAGTGCGGTCCGGCGCGATCCCTGAGTTCGAGGCCGGCATCCTCGCCCAGCCATTCGGCATCGTCGGGATCGCCGGTGCGCTCCGTCTCGTGGCACTCGGTGCCATCCGGGGTCAGGATCATGCCGCGGAACCGCAGTCGCCCGTCATGGTCCAGCTCGGCCAGCGCGGCGATCGGCGTCCGGCAGGAGCCGTCGAGCACGGCGAGGAACGCGCGTTCGGCGGCGACCGTGCAACCGGTTTGCCGGTGATGGAGCGGGGCGAGCAGTTCGCCGACCCGCTGGTCGTCAAGGCGTGCTTCGATGCCGATCGCGCCCTGCGCCACCGCCGGCAGCATGTCCGCCGTTTCGATCACGCTGGTAATGTCGGCGGCCCGGCCCAGCCTGTTCAGCCCGGCGCACGCTAGCAGGGTGGCGTCGACCACCCCTTCGCCGAGCTTGCGCAGCCGGGTCTCGACGTTGCCGCGAAAGTTGACGATCCGGAGATCCGGCCGGCGCCGCAGCAGCTGCGCGCCGCGCCGCAGCGACGACGACCCGACGACCGCCCCCTGCCGCAACTCGGCGAAGGTGGCGGCAACCGGGCTGATGAAGGCGTCGCGGGGGTCCTCCCGCTCCAGCATGGCGACGATCCCGAGGCCGTCGGGCAGCACCGTCGGCATGTCCTTCATCGAGTGCACGGCGACGTCGATCTCGCCGGCCAGCAGCGCCTCCTCGATCTCCTTGGTGAACAGGCCCTTGCCCCCTGCCTCTGCAAGCGGCCGGTCGACGATGCGGTCGCCGGTGGTGCGTATGATCCTGATCTCGACGTCGGCTTCGACGATCCCGTGGGCGGCCATCAACCGGTCGCGCACCTCGTGGGCCTGGGCCAGGGCAAGCCGGCTGCCACGGGTGCCGATGCGGATCAGGCGAGTGCTGGAATCTGATGTCACGTGAGACTGGTCGAAACGAACTACAGCCTATATTGCTTCAGAAATGTCGGCACCTTGCAAGACCTCCTTCCGGGCTACGCCCGGCGACGGAACGCTGACCGTCCTCGGCATCGAGACGTCGTGCGACGAAACGGCGGCGTCGGTGGTGCGCCGCCGCGTCGGACCGCCCGGCGAAATCCTGTCCAACGTCGTCCGCTCGCAGGTCGAGGCCCACGCGCCCTACGGCGGGGTGGTGCCGGAGATTGCCGCCCGCGCCCACGTCGCCATCCTCGACCACCTGATCGAACGGGCGCTGGACGAGGCCGGCGTCACGCTCGACGACATCGACGCCGTCGCGGCAACCGCCGGTCCCGGCCTGATCGGCGGCCTGATCGTCGGCCTGGTCACCGCCAAGGCGCTGGCGCTTGCCCGCCGGCTGCCGCTGGTCGCGGTCAACCATCTCGAGGCCCACGCGCTGACGGCCAGGCTGACCGACGGCATCGCGTTCCCCTATCTCCTGCTGCTCGCCTCGGGCGGCCATACCCAGCTCATCGCTGTCGAGGGGATCGGCAGCTACCGGCGGCTCGGCACCACCGTGGACGACGCGCTCGGCGAGGCATTCGACAAGACCGCCAAGCTTCTCGGACTGGGCTATCCCGGCGGCCCAGAGGTGGAGCGGCGCGCGGCGAGCGGCGATCCGGCCCGGTTCGACCTGCCGCGGCCGATGGTCGGGCGCGACGGCGCCGACTTCTCGTTTTCGGGGTTGAAGACCGCGGTGCGCCATGCGGTGGCGGCGGTTTCGCCGCCCGACGCGCAGGACGTGGCCGACATCTGCGCGTCGTTCCAGGCCGCCGTCATCGACTGCGTCGTCGATCGCACCGTCAACGCGATGGCCGCATTCCGGGCCTGGGCACCCGGGACGGCGACGCCGGCGCTGGTGGCCGCCGGCGGCGTGGCCGCCAATTCGGCGCTGCGGACGGCGCTGCAGGACCTCGCCGATCGCGAGGGGTTCCGCCTCATCCTGCTGCCGCCGGACCTGTGCACCGACAACGCGGCCATGGTCGCCTGGGCGGGCGCCGAACGGCTCGCCCTCGGTCTTGTCGACGGCCTCGACGCGCCGGCGCGCGCGCGCTGGCCGCTCGACCCGCATGCGGCGCCGGCGATCGGCGCCGGCGTCAAGGCATGACGGACGGAAAGCCATGCCGTCCGGGACCATGACCCGCGCCGGCATCGTCGGCGGCGGCGCGTGGGGAACCGCACTTGCCACCGTCGCGCTGCGGGCCGGCCTCGAGCCGCTGATCTGGGCACGTGAGCCGGAGGTGGTCGAGGCCATCAACACGCGGCACGAGAACACGATGTTCCTGCCCGGCCTGCCGCTGGACCCGGCGATCCGGGCGACCGGCGAACTCGCCGCAATGGCCGAACGGGACGTCGTGCTGATGGTGACGCCTGCCCAGGCGCTGCGCGCGGTGGCCGGCGAACTTGCGGCATCGCTGCCGCCAGGCACGCCGGTGGTGATCTGCTCGAAGGGGATCGAACGCGGCTCCGGCAAGCTGATGAGCGAGGTGCTCGCCGAGGTGCTCCCGCAGGCGACCGGCATGATCCTGTCCGGGCCGAGCTTCGCCCGCGAGGTCGCCGGCGGATTGCCGACCGCGGTCACGCTCGCCTGCGGCGACATCGCGACCGCCGCGACCGTCGCCGCCGCCCTGTCCAGCCCGACGGTCCGCCCCTATACG
>CAZSNL010000092.1:0-10470 GCA_964608275.1 uncultured Hyphomicrobiales bacterium
GATCGGCTTCTCCTGCGCCGTGTCGGGAATGATGATGCCGCCGGCCGTCTTCTCGTCACCTTCGATGCGACGCACCACGACGCGGTCATGCAGTGGTCGGAACTTCATAACCATCTCCTCCGTTCAACATGTCAAAGCAGATGAAAACCGGGACGGTGTCCGCAGCCAGCGCGTCCTTCCCGGCCGCTCATATAGACGCGTTGTTGGCACTGTCAAGAGGTGAGTGCCAAAAAGTAGCAGCCGCAAAATGTTGCTGCTAACAGATTGAAAAACAAGAGCTTTCCGGGTTCATGACGCTTGACACCGGGCCTACATATACGAAGGATGAAGCGTCGATGAGTCGAGATCAGGAGAGGAGCATGGTCGATCCAGCATTCAGACGCCAGATCGAAGGCTACAGCCTCACGACGGCGGAAATACTGTATCACATGCCCGACCATCCGGGGCTCCTGCAGTCGTTCGTCTGGCAGCACTACGACGTGGCGCCAGAGTTTCCGCGGCTGGTGCGTTTCCTCGATTTCTGGGTGGAGAACATCGAGGCGACGCTGTCGACGGTGCGGGTTGCGCACCGGCAGCTCGTCGCGCCGGTGGAGTTCCGGCTGGTCGACAAGCAGTTCAGGCTACACTGATTTCCCTGCCGGCCCGGGCAAGCGGCCGCGGATGCCCCCGCGACCGCATGCACGGGCATGGCGGCCGCCCGCCGGCCGATCGATGCGGCCCGGCCTGCGGCATCCGGTGCCGCCCGCACCGCTTGTTGCTGCGGGAATGCTGCCGGTATGCTGTCCCGCGCGGAACGGGGAGCACACAATGCGGGCGGCAATCTTCGACATCGACGGGGTCCTTCTCGACCTCACCGGGCCCGAAGCCGAGACCTTCTTCGACACCTTCCGCACCCTCCACCGGATCGCCGAGGATCATCTCGATCCCGACTGGAACAGCTACCGGGTGCGCAACGACCTCGCCATCATCGCCGAGATCCTCGAACGACACTTCCGCCGGCCGGCGGCGGCGCACGAGGTGGAGGCGGTTGCCGAAGCCTATCTGCGGATTCTCGAACAGCGACTCGCCGACGGTGCGCTGACCACCAGTCCCGTCGCCGGCGTGCGCGACCTGCTCGACCGGCTGACGGCCCGCCCCGAGCTCCGGCTGGGGCTCGCCACTGCCAACCTCGAAGGGGCGGCACGCACCCGACTGGGCCACGCCGGGCTGTGGGACTACTTCACCGTCGGCAGCTACGCGGAGAGCGGCGGCGGCGGGCCGAAATCCGCCATCCTCGCCGAGCTGATCGCAAGGCTGGACGGGCCGGACGGCCCCTGCCCGCGCGACCACATCGTGTTCCTCGGCGACCAAGTCGGCGACCTCAGGGCGGCACGCGACAACGGCGTCCACTTCATCGGCATATCCACCGATCCGGAAGCCCGCGAGCGGCTCGCCGACCATGGCGCGGAGATCGTGCTCGACGGCCACGCCCGCACCGAGGAGCTGGTGTGCTCGATCCTGCGTCTTGTCTGAGCAACAGTGGCGGTGAAATCATCGTGATCACGCGTGCCGGACGTTGACTTTTGACCCCGATTCCGGCTCGTTTGAGCCTGCTCCCGATCGGGAATCGCAGGGTTGTGGGGATCCAGAAAATGAGATTGTCAGTCGTAACGTCGCTCCTGGCGCTGGCGACGCTCGTGGGGCTTGCATCCGGGCCGGTTCGCGCTGAAGCCGCCGCTGAGGCCACACAGGTGCGCTACAACTTCACGGCACGCGTTCCGCAACCCGATGCGAGGTATCGTCGCCAGACGGTCGACTATGCCACCAACGAGAAGCCGGGCACGATCGTCATCGATACCAATCGCAAGTTCCTCTACCTGGTTCTCGGTGACGGAAAGGCGATCCGCTACGGCATCGGCGTCGGCCGCGACGGCTTCAGCTGGAAGGGCGTCGAGCACGTCAGCCGCAAGGCGGAATGGCCGACCTGGACACCGCCGGCGGAAATGATCGCCCGCCAGCCGGAACTCGCCGCCTACGCGACGGGCATGCCGGGCGGCCCCAACAATCCGCTTGGCGCCCGGGCGCTCTATCTCGGTTCGACGCTGTACCGCATCCACGGCACCGCCGAGCCATGGAGTATCGGCCGTGCCGTCTCGAGCGGCTGCATCCGGTTGCTCAATGAGGATGTGATCGACCTCTACGAGCGGGTCCGCATCGGCGCCAAGGTCGTCGTTCAGTAGGCGGCAAGCTTCGCCCGCCCCGACCGACGCGGGCGGCATCGACACCGAAAGGCGGAGCGAGCTGGCGCCCGCGGCAGCTGCCACGTGCGGGAGGGCACGGGATTCCGGCATCGCCCAGCGGCCCGGTTCGCAAACCTGCGCCGGGGCGCCTATCTTTGGGCCAGCGCCTCACCTACCGCCCAACGGAGCATCGCCGTGAGCCACGCCCGTCCCGATCCATCGACGCAGACCGCCCTCCCCGCGATCACCCGCGATCCGGTCTGCGGGATGACCGTCGATCCGGCAACCTCGCAGCATCGACGCGAGCACGGCGGCCATACGTTCCACTTCTGCTCGGCGCGGTGTGCCGGGAGGTTCGCCGAAGACCCCGAAGCGTGGCTGACCGCCACCGACCCCGTGTGCGGGATGACGGTGGAGCGGGCCACCGCGCGGCATCTCGCCCGCCACGACAGCGAGAACTTCTATTTCTGCTCGGCACGCTGCAAGGAGCGGTTCGAGGCGGATCCCGGCCGCTACCTCGAAGGCCGCCCGGCACCGGAGCCGATGCCGGAAGGCACGCAGTATACCTGCCCTATGCACCCGGAAATCGTGCGCGACGCACCCGGCGACTGCCCGATCTGCGGCATGGCGCTGGAGCCGATGGGGGTGCCGCCGGCTTCCGACCAGCCCAATCCGGAACTCGTCTCGATGACCCGCCGGTTCTGGGTCGGACTGGTGCTGACCGTGCCGTTGTTCATCCTCGAGATGGGCCAGCACGTCGGCATCGACCTGATCCACATGCTGTCGCCGGAGGCCGGCCACTGGCTGCAGTTCGTGCTGGCGACGCCGGTGGTCCTGTGGGCCGGGCTGCCGTTCTTCCAGCGCGGCTGGGCCTCCGTCGTCAGCGGCAACCTGAACATGTTCACGCTGATTGCGCTCGGCACCGGGGCAGCCTACGGCTACAGCGTCGTCGCGGTCCTCGCGCCCGACATCTTTCCCGCCGCCTTCCGCAGCGAGCACGGCACCGTCGCCGTCTACTTCGAGGCGGCGGCGGTGATAACGGTGCTGGTGCTGCTCGGCCAGGTGCTCGAACTCAAGGCACGCGAACGCACCGGCGATGCGATCCGCTCGCTCCTCGAACTCGCCCCCGACACCGCGCGCATCGTGCGCGCCGACGGCAGCGAGGAAGAGGTGCCGCTCGACAGCGTCAAGGTCGGGGACCTCCTGCGCGTCAGGCCGGGCGAGAAGGTCCCGGTCGACGGCGAGGTGGTCGAGGGTTACTCGAGCGTCGACGAATCGATGCTGACCGGGGAACCGGTGCCGGTCGAGAAGACGGCGGGCGACACCGTGACCGGCGCCACGCTCAATGGTACGGGAACGCTGGTCATCCGCGCCGCGCGCGTCGGCGAGGAAACGGTCCTGTCGCGCATCGTCGACATGGTGGCCCGGGCGCAGCGCAGCCGGGCGCCAATCCAGCGGGTCGCCGACACCGTTTCCGGCTACTTCGTGCCCGCGGTGGTGGTCGTCGCGGTACTCGCCTTCATCGCGTGGTCGCTGTTCGGGCCGGATCCGGCAATGACCTACGCCATCGTCGCCGCCGTCGCGGTGCTGATCATTGCCTGCCCCTGCGCGCTCGGGCTCGCCACCCCGATGTCGATCATGGTGGCAACGGGCCGCGGCGCCCGCGCCGGCGTGCTGGTGCGCGACGCCGAAACGCTGGAGCGACTGGCCGAGGTGAACACGGTCGTCGTCGACAAGACGGGTACGCTCACCGAAGGCAGGCCGCGCGTCAGCGCCGTCGAGGCGGTGGGCCGAAGGAGCGCCGACCGGATACTGTCTCTAGCCGCGGCGATCGAGCGCGGCAGCGAGCACCCGCTGGCCGAGGCGATCGTCAGGGCGGCCGAGGAACGCGGCCTCGAGATCGGCAAGGCGCAGGATTTCCGGGCGCTGACCGGCCGCGGGGTCGCCGGCCGCGTCGGCGGGACCGATGTGGCGCTGGGCAACCGGACGCTGCTGGACGAGATGGCGATCGGGCCCGACGAGGAGATGGCCGCCCGCGCCGACGCGCTGCGCGACGACGGGGCGACGGTGATGTTCGTCGCGCTGGATGGGCGCGTCGCCGGGCTGATCGCCGTCACCGACCCGATCAAGACGACCACCCCGGAGGCGCTCCAGGCGCTGCGCACGCTCGGGCTGCGGGTGATCATGGTGACCGGCGACAACCGGCGGACTGCCGCCGCGGTCGCGCGGACGCTCGCCATCAGCGAGGTGATGGCCGACGTGCTGCCGGAGGCCAAGGCCGAGATCGTCGCCCGGCTGCAGGCCGAGGGCGCGATCGTGGCCATGGCCGGCGACGGCGTCAACGACGCCCCGGCGCTGGCCCGTGCCGATATCGGCATCGCCATGGGCACCGGCGCCGACGTCGCCATGGAGAGCGCCGGCATCACCCTGGTGAAGGGCGATCTCAACGGCATCGTGCGGGCGGTGCGACTGTCGCGGGCACCGATGCGCAACATCCGGCAGAACCTGTTCTTCGCGTTCGTCTACAACGCCCTCGGCGTACCGGTGGCCGCGGGCGTGCTGTATCCGGTGTTCGGCATCCTGCTGAGCCCGGTCTTCGCCGCCGCGGCGATGAGCCTGTCGTCGGTCTCGGTCATCGCCAACGCGCTCAGGCTGCGCACGGTCAAGCTCTGACCAGAACGACGGCTTCGGCCAACGCCTGGCGGCAGGGATGCCGCGCCGTCATTCGGCATCCGGCTGACGCGAGGGATGGGCGCGGGCGAACGCGTCGATGCCCGCGCACGTCTCGTCGACGGCCCGGATGTTCGGATAGGGGGCGAGATCGACATCGAAGCGGCGGGCGTTGAACACCTGCGGAACGAGGCAGACGTCGGCAAGCGTCGGCGTGTCACCGAAACAGAACGGCCGCGGCTCGATCAGCGCCTCGATGGCATCGAAGCCGAGCGTCACCCAGTGCCGGTACCAGGCGGTGACGGCCTCCTCGTCGCAGCCGAGCGTGTTGCGCAGGTACTGGAGGACGCGCAGGTTGTTGAGCGGGTGGATGTCGCAGGCGACAATGTTCATGACCGCGCGCACGTGGGCGCGGGCGAGCGGGGCCGACGGCAGCAGCGGCGGCTCGGGATGGACCTCCTCCAGGTATTCGAGGATGGCCGGCGACTGGACCAGCACTTCGTCGTCCGTTTCGTCCGCGTCACCGAGCAGGATCAGGGCCGGTACCAGGCACTGCGGGTTGACGGCGCGGTAGGCGCTTGCGTGCTGCTCGCCGCCGCCCCGGGTCAGGTGGACGGGCACCAGTTCGTGCCCGATGCCCTTCAGATTGAGCGCGATCCGCACGCGCCATGCCGCAGAGCTGCGGAAGTAGGTCATCAGCCTCATGCGCTGTCCTTCCCTGTCAGGTGCCGAGGTAGGCGTCGATGACGGCGGTGTCCTCGCGCGCCTCGGCCGACGTTCCCTCCCATGCCTTGCGGCCGGCCTCGAGGACGCAGATCCGGTCGGCAACGGCGAAGGCCAGTTCGGTGTTCTGTTCGACCAGCAGCATGGTCAGGCCGTCGGCGCGCAGGCCCTCGAGCGCCCGGTAGCACTCGTCGACCGCGCGCGGGCTCAGGCCGAGCGACAGCTCGTCGACCATGATGAGCTTCGGTTGCGGCATCAGCGCCCGGCCGATGGCCAGCATCTGCTGTTCGCCGCCGGAGAGCGATCCCGCCCGCTGGCTGCGCCGCTCGGCAAGGCGCGGGAAGATCTCGTAGACCCGCTCGCGGGCAACCTCGAGGTCCGGGCGGGACAGGCAGTTGCCGCCGACGGTGAGGTTCTCGTCGACGCTCAGGTCAGCGAACACCCGCCTCCCCTCCGGCACCAGCGACAGGCCGATCTCGACCCGGCGGCGCGCCGGCACGCGAACGAGATCGTCGCCGGCGAACGTTACCGTGCCGGCGCGGCCCGGCCCAAGGCCGGCGAGGCACATCAGGGTGGTGGCGGTGCCGGCGCCGTTGGCGCCGATGAGCGCCAGCACCTCGCCCGCTTCGATCGCGAACGACAGTTCGCGCACGGCGATGACCTCGCCGTAGCCGCAGGTGAGGCCGACGACCTCAAGCATCGGCGGCCTGCCCGAGATAGGCGGCGCGGACCTGCGGGTCCGCCATCACCGCCGCCGTCGGCCCGAACGCCAGCGGACGGCCGTTGTCCTGGACGTAAAGCCTGGGGCAGATGCGTACGACCTCGCGCAGGTTGTGCTCGATCATCACGATCGACCGGTCTGCGTCGACGAGACTCCTGATGAAGTCTGCCATCGCCCGCGCCTCGACCTGGTTCAGACCGGCGAGCGGTTCGTCGAGCAGCAGGACCCTGGGCTCGAGGGCCAGAGCACGGGCCACCTCCAGCCGCTTCAGCGTGCCGAGCGACACTTCGGCCGGCATCAGCCCGGCGGCGCGATCGATCCCGACCATCTCGAGCAGGCTGCCGGCGACGAGGCGTTCGCGGCTGCGGTCGACCCTGGCCAGGGCGCGCAGCGGCCGTGCGGTGTGGTGCATGCCGACGGCGATGGCGACATTGTCGAGGAGCGTCATCGAGCGGAACGGCCGGACGATCTGCTGGGCGAGACCGAGCCCGGCGCGGACCCGGGCGTGGACCGGCCAGCGCAGGATCGACCGGCCCTCGAACAGCACGTCGCCGCTGTCGGGCCGGACCAGACCGGTGATCACGCGCATCAGGGTCGTCTTGCCGGCGCCGTTCGGGCCTATGAAGCCGAGGAGATCGCCCGGCTCGACGTGGAAGCCGGCGCCGACCAGGGCGTTCACGCCGCCGAACCGCACGCTGACGTCGCGGGCCTCGAGGACCGGCATCACGCCCCCTTCCGGCGGCGGCCGTACAGCCCGGCCACGATGCCGGCGAGACCGTCGGGGCTGTAGCGCATCATGGCGAACAGGAGGCCGCTGTACAGCAGCAGCTTGTAGGTATCGACGGCCTGGAACCACAGCGGCAGCGCGCTCATCACCGCCGCGGCGACCGTGACGCCCCAGATCGAGCCGATGCCGCCGACGACCACCATCGCCAGCACGGTCACCGACTCGACGAACCCGAAACTGTCGGCGCCGACGAAGCGGACGTGGTGGGCATAGAGGGCGCCCGCGACGCCCGCGGCGGCGGTGCCGATCACGAAGGCGACCACCTTGTAGCGGCCGACGTCGAGGCCGATCATCCGCGCCGTATCCTCGTCATCGGCGGTGGCGTCGAAGGCAAACCCCATCCAAGAGCGCTTCACGTGCACGCTGAACAGGGCGAACGCGAGCGCAAGGCCGGTGCAGAACACCATGAAGCCCGTCCGGCCCAGGCCGGTCGCGGGGATGCCGGCGATGCCGAGCGTTCCGCCGAGCGCGTCCTGCTGGCGCACGACGCCGATGAACAGGAACGCCACCCCCATGGTGGTGATTGCAAGGAAGTCGTCGCGCACCCTGAGGCTCGTCAGGCCGACGACGAAACCGGCAATCGCCGCCATCAGCGCCGCCGCCGGCAGCGACAGGAGGAACGGCACCCCCGACGTGGTCAGCATTGCCGACGTGTAGGCGCCGATGCCGTAGAAGGCGGCATGGCCGAGGCTGATCTGGCCGCACAAGCCGGTGATGAAGTTGAGGCTGAGGGCGAACAGCACGGTGATCGCCATGCTCGTGACAAGGGTGATCTCGTAGCCGCTCATCGTCACGCCCGTCCGAGGAGCCCGTGCGGGCGGACCATGAGGATCAGGATCAGGAAGGCGAAGGCAATCGCGTCGCGATCGAGCAGATGGCCGATGTAGATGGTGCCGAATGCCTCGGTGACGCCCAGGGCGAGCGAGGCGATCAGGGTGCCGCGTATGCTGCCCAGCCCGCCGAGAACGATGATGGCCAGCGCCTTGTACGAGGCCACCGCGCCCATCGTCGGCTCGACCAGGTTGTTGAGCATCGCCACCAGCACGCCGGCGGCGGCGGCAAGCGCCGAGCCGATGAAGAAGTTCAGGTAGCGGACGCGGCGGATGTCAATGCCGAAGGATTCCGCGATCTGCGGGTCGGTAACCGTCGCCCGCCACGCGATGCCGGTCCGCGTCGCGGCCGACAGCCACGCCAGCAGCCCGAGCAGCCCGAGGGCCAGCACGATCACGGCGATCTCGCCCTGCTTCAGCGCCAGCCCGCCCGGCAGCGACACGTAACCGGCCAGCGGCACGCTGACATAGGATATGCCGTAGGGCCCGAACACGATCCGGAACACCTCCTGCGCGGCGACGAACAGTGCGATGGAGGCGATCAGCGCAACGAAGGGCGGACGGTCGAGGATGGGCTCGTAGGCAAACCGGTAGACCGCCATCCCGACGAAACCGGCGAGCACCATCGAAGCCACAAGGCCGCCGGCAAGGCTGCCGGTGGCATTGGTGGTCAGGACGCCGATGTAGCCGCCGAGGGTGAACAGCGCCGCATGGGCGACATGGAGGATGCGCAGGAGCCCGTAGACGAGCGTCAGGCCGAGCGCGATGAGCGCATAGATTGCTCCCTGCACGAGCCCCTGCAGCGTGAGCTCGACGTAGAGCATGTCCCCTCCCTCCCCGGCGGCGCAAGCGCGTGGAACCGCAGGCCATCATACCATTGCCGGTGGCCGGCGCGATGTTTCGGTTCACTCATCCACGGACGTCGCGCGGCCGGGGCGTGTAACGCAGCGGCTACTCTTCCGGCGGGGCAAGGAGTTCCGGGTCGTCGATGGTGGAATGGCGGCGCCATTCGCCGTTGCGCACCTCCTGGACCTGCACGTCCTTCTGTACCTCGCCCAGTGCGTTGAACGAGATCCGGCCGGTCGAGGCTTCCAGATCGGTCGCGGCGATGGCGGCGCGGATCAGCGACCGGTTGTCGGTGCCGACCGCACGGATCGCCTCGATTGCCACCTTGAGCGCGGTATGGGCCGAGGCGGCCACCATGTCGGCCTTGTATCCGGCCTTCTCCTCGAACTGGCGAATGAAGTCCCGGGTCTCGCTGGATTCCGAATCGCGATCAAGCGAGGTGGTGATGATGACGCCTTCGGCGGCGGGACCGGCGATCTCGATGAACTTCTGCGAGTCGTACCCCTCCTGGCCGATGATCGGGACGTCGACCCCGGCTGCGCGCAGCTGGCTGACCAGCGGTCCGGCGTTGAAGAAGTAGCCCGACGCATAGATCGCATCGGGATTGTCCGCCTTGACCTTGGCCACGATCGGGCCGAACTGCCGGTCCTGCATCCCGTATTCGTATTCCGAAACGATCTCGATGCCGAACTGGCCGGCGACCTCCTTGAAGCCGGCCGCCAGCGCCTGGCCGAAGTCGTTCTGCAGCGTGATCAGGGTCACCCGCTTGCGGCTGAGCCTGAGCCCGATCAACTGGGCGCCGGCGCGGCCTTGCACCTCGCCGACGAACGACGTGCGGAACACGTAGTCGCCGGCCCGGGTGATGTCCGGATGGATGGCATAGGCCGAAATGTAGGGCACCTGAGCCTCCTGGAAGATGCCGGCTGCGGCGCGCGTCGGCCCCGAATAGCTGCCGGAGACGGCCACCAGGACGTTATCCTGTTCGATCAGCTTCTGGGCAATCGGCACCGCTTCCTTCGGCGAGGCCTGGTCGTCGTAGACCACCAGCTCGACCTGCTTTCCATCGATGCCGCCCTCCGCGTTCGCCTGCTCGACCGCGAGTTCCGCTCCGTGCAGGGCCGACTGTCCGTCTGCCGCAGCGAAGCCGGTCAGCGGCACGTGGAAGCCGATCTTGACGGTATCCTGTGCCGCCGCGGGCGCCGCGACGGCAATGAGCGCCGCGAAAGCGAGACGCTTCAGCACGTTCAGTGTTCGCATGTCATGCCTCCACTTCAATCGATGGTCGCGCCATCAGCAACTTGCAGGTTCGCGGGCAGCCGCCCGCTCCACGGCGTCGGGGAAACGCACCGGACGGCCCTGATCCGGGGGCGGTACCGCAGCCAGCCAGATATCCGATCCGGTCAGTCATCGAGCGACGGCAGCACGAGGCCGTTTTCACGGGCGCAGGCGATCGCGTCCTCGTAGCCGGCGTCGGCGTGGCGCATGACGCCGGACGCGGGGTCGTTCCACAGGACACGCGCGATCCGCCGATCGGCCGCTTCGGACCCGTCGCAGACGACGACCATGCCGGCATGCTGTGAGTAGCCGATCCCGACGCCGCCGCCATGGTGGATGGACACCCATGTCGCCCCGCTTGCGCAGTTGAGCAGCGCATTGAGCAGCGGCCAGTCGGAT
>CAZSNL010000093.1:0-10448 GCA_964608275.1 uncultured Hyphomicrobiales bacterium
CGCGACAACACGATGATGCTGTTCGGCGACGCCAAGAAGATGGTCGAGGAGATCGTCAAGGCGATGTGACGGCGGCGCCTGGACACCCGGTGCCGCACGTTTCCTTCCACGTCTGCTATCCGCCGGACTTGCGCAGCCGGTCCAGCATCGCCGCGGTCGGGTAGCCGTCGGCGGCGAGCCCGTGCCGCTTCTGGAAGGCGGCAAGAGCGGCGCGCGTACGCGGGCCGATCCGCCCGTCGGGTTCGCCGGCATTAAAGCCGCGCGCATTGAGCAGCCGCTGCAGTTCGGCCAGCTGTTCGGACGGCAGCGGCCATTCGCGGGTCGGCGGCCCGTCGCCGCCGATGCGGCTGGCGAGATGGCAGACCGCGAAGGCATAGAGGTTTGAGCGGTTGTAGGCGAGCACCGCCCGGAAGTTGGTGCGCCAGACGGCGAATGCGGGCCCGCCGTGGCCGGCGGGAGCCCAGACGAGCACACTCGCGCTACCGGCCATCGGCTTGCCGTCGACGCGGGTCACGCCGGCGCGGGCCCAGGTGTCGGCACTGCGCGCCGTGTTGAGCCTGGCATTGGCGTAGTCGAAGCCCTGCGGCAGGCGGACCTCCTCGACGCACGGCTGGTCGCTGCGCCAGCCCGACCGTTTCAGGTAATTCGCGGTCGAGGCCAGCGCGTCGCCGACGTTGCCCCAGACATCGCGCCGGCCGTCGCCGTCGAAATCGACCGCATAGGCCTTGTAGCTCGTCGGGATGAACTGGGTGTGCCCCATGGCACCCGCCCACGAGCCCATCATGCGGTCGGCGGAGATGTCACCGCGTTCGAGGATCTGCAGGGCGGCGATGAGCTGGGTGCGGCCGAAGCGACGTCGCTTGCCGCGGTAGGCAAGCGTCGCCAGCGAGCGGATCACCGGCTTGTCGCCGAGCTTGAAGCCGTAGGCTGACTCCATGCCCCACACGGCGAGGAGCGCGGTGCCGTCGACGCCGTAGCGGGCCTCGAGGCGGTCGAGCAGCCGGCGATGCTCGGCGAGCTTGGCGCGCCCGGCCTCGACCCGGCTCGGCGAGACGGTGATGTCGAGGTATTCCCACAGCGGCCGGGTGAACTCGAGCTGGCTTGCGGCGCGACTGAGCACGTCAGGGTCGGGGGAGACGCCCCGGAACGCGCGGTCAAATGTCCGGCGGGACACGCCGGCGCGACTGGCCGACGGCCACAGCTTCTCGACCCAGGCGCGGAACTGCGGGTCGTCGCGGGCCGATGCCGGCGGCGCGGCGAGGCAGGTCGCGACCACCGTGCAGGCGGCGAACACCGCAGCCGCAGCCTTCCTGCGACGGCTGCCATGGAGGCTTTGGCGACCGGTCATGATGGCGAGTTTTGCCATGGACATCACGCCGCGTGAAGCCTATGTAGCCGTACGGTCGATCACAACACTTTGCCGCTGCCAGACGTGGATTCCCAGGTTCGCCCGATCCGCAAAGCCGTGTTTCCGGTCGCCGGCCTCGGCACCCGGTTCCTGCCGGCCACCAAGGCAATGCCCAAGGAGATGCTGACGGTCGTCGACCGACCGGTGATCCAGATGGTGGTCGACGAGGCACGCGAAGCCGGCATCGAGCACCTGATCTTCGTTACCGGCCGCAACAAGGGCGTCATCGAGGACCACTTCGACAAGCAGTTCGAGCTGGAGAAGACGCTGGCGGCGCGCGGCAAGTCCGCCGAACTGGCGCTGCTTGAGGCGGATCTCCCCGGCGCCGGGCAGGCGAGCTTCACCCGCCAGCAGGAGCCGCTGGGGCTCGGCCACGCGGTGTGGTGCGCCCGCGCGCTGGTCGGCGACGAGCCGTTCGCGCTGCTGTTGCCAGACATGCTGATCAAGAGCGAGCCCGGCTGTCTTGCGCGCATGATGGAGGTGTACAACCGGCTCGGCGGCAACGTCGTCGCGGTCGACGAGGTGCCGCGCGAGCAGGTCAGCCGCTACGGGATCGTCGCGGTCGGTGAACCGGCCGGCGACCGCGCCTTCCGCGTCACCGGCATGGTCGAGAAGCCGCATCCCGACGAGGCACCGTCGAACCTGTTCCTGGTCGGCCGCTACATCCTGCAGCCGGAGATCTTCGGGATCCTCGAGACCCAGTCTCCGGGGGCCGGCGGCGAGATCCAGCTCACTGACGCCATGCTGACCCTGATGGCGCGCGCCGACTTCCACGGCTACCGGCTGGAGGGCCAGCTGTTCGATTGCGGCGACAAGATCGGCTTCCTGTCGGCGAACGTCGCCTACGCGCTCGACCGCGACGACATCGGGCCGGGGTTCAGGGCGGCACTTGCGGATATCCTGCGGTCCGGCGGGCATGCGCTCGACTGACGGCGATCAGCGCCGTACCAGGACACCAACGGTGAAGGTGTTGGCCTCGTAGCCGTCGCCCGCGGTGGTGTCGAAGATCTCGTAGGCGTATCCCGCCCGCAAGGCGACTTCCCGGCTGAGCTGGTAGGTCGCGCCGGCCGACACGCTGGCGTACTCCTCGACGAGATCTCCGCCCTTGTAATCGGCGCGCCGGTAGTTGGCCGCGGCGCCGAGGATCAGGTTGGTCCTCAGCGCGTGCTCCACGCTGACGCCTGCCGAACGCACCAGCGCGCCGGACAGTCCCGTGGTCGCCGTCTCGGCGATGTCGGTGCCGGCCGTCAGCCGGACCGTGGTGAGCGCGCTCGGCCGCCACACCAGCGAGGCGTCGACGACCGCCCCATCCACCGGCCGGAGACGGGGATCGTCGAAATCGCGCCTCGCGTAGCCGGCGGAAATCTCGCCGGACAGTATCGGCGACAGGTCGAATTCGACGCCGGCGGCAATCTCGTAGCCGTCGGAATTTCGCCTGAATCCGTTGTCATCCACCCGCTGGAGATGATCGCGCACCGAAAACTCGGCGTCGACGAACGGCTTGATGGCCGGAGACAGCTCGTAGCTGACGCGGGTGCCGGAGGAGATCTGGTCGAATTCCCGGTCGGCATTGCTGACGACACCACCGCCGACGAGCCTGGCGTCGGAGTAGCGGTACATGTCGTAACCGCCGCGGAGCGCCACCGTGAGCCGGTTGAAGGTGTGCGAGAGGGTGGCGCGGGTGCGCACCGCCTGCTCGTCGGGCGGCGTCGCCGCGTCGTCCGGCACGTCGATCGAGGTGCGCTCTTCCTGGTCGAGCGAATAGGCGCCCCGCAGCTCGAGCCGGGTGCGCTCGCGGATGTCGATGCGGGCGCGGGCCTCGGCGTCGATCTCGTCCTCGTCCTCGCTGGTGAACTTGAAATGACGCAGATGCCGGCTGGATCCCTCGAACGAGAAGGCGTGACGCACCCAGTCGCTCTCCAGCTTGAGGCGCGGCGACAGGCTCCAGGCAAAGTCGGACTTTTCGTTGCCATCGGTGCGCAGTACATTGTCGGTGAACACGAGGTCCGAACCGACAGCGGGGAACAGCAGAAATCCGCCTGCCCGGATGCCCAGCGCCGCATAGTCCTCGTTGTCGTCGAGCGGAAACGGCGGCACCTCCTGGGCCGCAGCCCGGCCGGCGCCGATCGCAGCGACGGCGAGCACGGCAAGGACGAACGCGGGAAAGCACGAAAGAGACATGACCAAGACTGCCCGGCGTGCCGGACTGCGAGGAGCCGAACGGCACAGGATCGATGCTGGCGCAAAGCCGGACCGGCGTTCGCTACCGCTATGGAAAGGCTAGATTTTCAGGGTTAACAAGTGGTGTAGAGGGCTGTTTGCCCGGTCCGCGGCGGGCGCGGTTTCATGCCGGCAGGGCATCGGGGGGGCCGGCAGCCGGTCCAGTGAGGGGAGTTGCTACATGACCAAGACGCTGGTGGTGGATCCGCTGATCCGCTCGGCCCGCAAGACGCTGGAGGTGGAAGCCGGCGGAATCAACCAGCTTGCGATTGCACTCAACGGCCCGCTCGGCGACAGCTTCGTGCGGGCGGCGCGGACCATCGCCCGCGCCCGCGGTCGGGTCATCCTGTCCGGCATCGGCAAGAGCGGCCACGTCGGTCGCAAGGTTGCCTCGACGCTTGCCTCCACGGGCACCCCAGCGATCTTCGTCCACGCCACCGAGGCGAGCCACGGCGACCTCGGCATGATCACCCCGGACGACGTCCTGGTCGTGTTCTCCAACTCCGGGGAGACGACCGAGCTCAAGGACCTCGTCGTCTATTCGCGGCGCTTTTCGGTGCCGCTGGTGGCGGTCACCGGCAATGCGGCGAGCACGCTCGGCGCTGCCGCCGACATCGTGCTGGAACTGCCGAACTGCACCGAGGCCTGCCCCAACGGCCTCGCGCCGACCACCTCGACCACCATGCAGCTGGTGCTCGGCGACGCCCTTGCCATCGCCCTCCTGGAGGAGCGCGGGTTCACCATCCAGGACTTCAAGATCCTGCATCCCGGCGGCCGGCTCGGCGCGGCGCTCACGTTCGTTCGCGACATCATGCACCCGGCGGACCGGCTGCCGCTGTGCCGGCCCGGGGTCATCATGGCCGACGGCCTGGTCACGATGACGGAGAAGAGCTTCGGGTGCCTCGGGGTGGTGGCGGAGGACGGCGAACTCATCGGCATCGTCACCGACGGCGACCTGCGCCGGCACATGTCGCCGCAACTCCTGTCGTCGACGGTCAGCGAGATCATGACGCCCGACCCGATCGTCGCGTTGCCGGACGAACTCGCCTCGGCGGCGCTCGAGCGGATCAACACCTCGGGGATCACCAGCCTGTTCGTGGTCGAGAACCGCCGCCCGGTCGGCATCGTGCACATTCACGATCTCCTGCGCGCCGGCATCATCTGACCGCTTCGCCTGCACTTTATTCGCGAAACCCCCGAGGCCTTAGCCCTTATTTAGGGAACGCCTGCTAGCGTCCGCGCTGCGTCATACGCAAGTCCGGAAGACATGATGCGCCGGGCCGCGGGACCCGGCGGGGGGGGAGCAGGCATGGATTTCGCCACCATAATCGGCATCGTCTGCGGTGCCACGGTCGTCGCCTTCGCCATCTTTCTCGGCGGAGATTTCATGATCTTCGTCAACATGCCGTCGGTGCTGATCGTGATCGGCGGCACGATCGGGGCGACGATGATCCGGTTTCCGCTTGCCGGCGTGGTGTCCTCACTGGTGATGGGGGGCAAGATCGCCTTCACCCAGAAGAAGACCAGCGCCCGCGACACGATCGACGAAATCGCCCGGCTCGCCGACGTGGTCCGCCGCCAGGGGCCGCTGGGACTGGAGAACATCCCGATCGAGGACGACTTCCTGCAGAAGGGAACGCAGTACATCGCCGACGGCTACGACAGTGCGTTCATCCTCGAGACCATGCAGCGCGAGCGCGACCTGCGGCTGGAGCGGCTGGAAGAGGGCAAGCGCATCTTCAAGGCGATGGGCGACGCTGCGCCGGCGTTCGGCATGATCGGCACCCTGGTCGGCCTGGTGCAGATGCTGACCACCATGGACGACCCGTCGACCATCGGCCCGGCGATGGCGGTGGCGCTGCTGACCACGCTGTACGGAGCTCTCATCGCCAACGTCGTGTGCCTGCCGATCGCCGACAAGCTGGACGCCAAGTTCAAGGACCAGCAGGTCAACCTGAGCCTCGTCATCGACGGCCTGGCACAGATTCGCGAGAACAAGAGCCCCGACCTCATAAAGGACGTGCTCGTCGCCTACCTGCCGGAAAAGCAGCGCGTCGAGCTGGCCGAGGCGGCGTAGGGGCAGCGACCTTCGATGAGCAGGCGAATCAGGCTGGTACCGGATGGCGCCCCCGACTGGATCGTCACGTTCGCCGATCTGATGTCGCTGCTCGTCTGCTTCTTCGTCCTGATCATCTCGTTCTCGATTCAGGATGACGAGAAGCTGCAGATCGTCGCCGGCTCGATGCGCGAGGCGTTCGGCGTCACGACGACCACCATCAAGGCCGGCATGATCGAAATCGAGGGCGCGCCGGTCCGCCGCTACATCAAGCAGATCTCGCAGGTCCCGCGGGAGAACGACACCGACTTCGCCGACCTCAGGCACGACCGGCGGCACAAGCAGGGCCCGGAAGCGGAGACGCACGACTACCGGAAGGCCGAGATCAGCCGGCCGCGGCAGTTCGCCATGGCGGCGGCGTCGCTGCGCCAGGCGTGGCAGGAGCTGCCGGACATCATGGAGCTGTCGGCCAACATCATCATCGAGGAACGGGCCGACGGCCTCGACATCCAGCTCGTCGACCAGGACGGCCGGGCCATGTTCCGGCCGGGGACCGACGAGCCCTACCGACACACCGTTCAGCTTCTCGAGAAGATGGCGCCGATCCTCGCGGCGATGCCGAACCGCATCACCATCACCGGCCATTCCGACGCCACGCGGCTCTACCGCGCCGACGGCTACACTTTGTGGGAGCTCACCACCGACCGGGCCAATGCCGCCCGCCGCATCCTCGAACAGGCGGGCGTCGGCGCCGACAAGTTTGCCGGCGTGGTCGGCAAGGCCGATTCCGAGCCGCTGTTCCCGGACGACGTGTTCCTGTCCGCCAACCGGCGCATCAGCATCCTGCTGATGGACGAGCCACCGCCGCTGCCGCCGGGACACCGGCTCAACCGCTGACGGTATCCGCCCGTCGCCCGGGCTGCTGCCGCCGCTTGGCGTGACGCAGGTTTGGCACTAGTCTCGGCCCGTTGCGGGGAAACCGTCGCCATGCACCGTCACCTGTCCGTCGCGGCCGCCTTGCTGGGCGCTGCCCTCGTTGCCGGTTGCGCCGGCCAGGGCGCGCCGACCGGCGAGGCACAGGTGGCGCTGATCAGCATCAGCCAGGCCGATGCCGACGCCGACCGACGGGTGACCTGCGAGGAATGGCAGGCGTTCTATCGCGACACGTTCGCACGGGTCGACCTCGACAGGTCGGGCTATCTCGACCGCCGCGAGTTCGACCGCTTTTCCGCTGCCACCGGCAGCTTCTACCACGTGCCGGTGAGCGCGATCGATACCAGCGGCGACCACCTGCTGTCGCTGGACGAGGTGACCGAGGCGGGATTGAAGGAATTCAAGGCACGCGACGGCAACGGCGACTGTGCGCTGACCGCGGGGGAAGTGGCGCCGCCGACCTACGAGCCGCCGGAACCGAGACCGCGGATCTGGCCGCCGCTCGAACCGCCGCCGGCCTGAGCGGGCGCCGGCGGCACCCTTCCGCGGAGGCCGGCGCGGATGCGCTCGCTCGCCGACTTGAGCTGGCCGCAGGCGGCCATGATGTCGCGGCCGCGCGGTGTGCGCACGGGGCTTGCGTAGCCCGCGCGATTGATGAAATCGGCAAACTTTTCGATCTGCGCCCAGTCCGAACATTCATAAGGGCTGCCCGGCCACGGGTTGAAGGGAATGAGATTGATCTTGGCGGGAATGCCTTTCAGCAGGCGCACAAGCTCCTTCGCATCCTCGATCGAATCGTTCACATCTTTCAGCATCACATATTCAAAGGTGATGCGGCGTGCATTGGAGAGGCCGGGATAGTTGCGGCAGGCCTCCAGCAATTCGCTGATCGGATATTTCTTGTTGAGCGGTACGAGGCGATTGCGCGTTTCGTCATTCACGGCATGGAGCGAG
Organism: uncultured Hyphomicrobiales bacterium; assembly: GCA_964608275.1. Classification (GTDB taxonomy): domain Bacteria; phylum Pseudomonadota; class Alphaproteobacteria; order Rhizobiales; family CAZSNL01; genus CAZSNL01. The sequence goes on from CAZSNL010000093.1 coordinate 7,572, forward strand.
ATTGCAAGCATGCAGCCGATCTCTTCACCGGCCTTCTCGATCATCGGCACGACGCCCGATGTTGAAAGCGTGATGCGGCGCTTTGAGAGCGAGAGGCCTTCGCCATCGGAAATCACTTCCAGTGCGTCGCGCACATTGTCGAAGTTGTAGAGCGGTTCGCCCATGCCCATCATCACGATGTTGGTGACGAGGCGGTCATCATTGTTGCGGCCTGAATCTGGCCATTCGCCCAGCGCATCCCGCGCGACGAGAAGCTGGCCGACAATCTCGCCCGCTGTGAGGTTGCGCACGAGTTTCTGCGTGCCGGTGTGGCAGAAGGTGCAGGTGAGCGTGCAGCCGACCTGGCTCGAAATGCAGAGAGTGCCGCGCCCTTCTTCGGGGATATAAACCGTCTCGATTTCCGGCCCCGGCACGCCTGGCACGCCCGAGGGAAGACGGATCAGCCATTTGCGCGTGCCATCGACCGATTTCTGTTCGGTCACGACTTCAAGCCGCGAAATGTCGAAAGCCTCCGCGAGCGCCGCGCGCAAATCCTTGGAAAGTGCGGTCATGCCCTCAAAGCTCGTCAGGCCGCGCGTATAGAGGCCGTTCCAGATCTGCCCGGCGCGCATGCGAAGCTGCTTTTCGGGCAGGCCGAAGCGGGCAAGTGCCTCCATGAGCTGCGGCCGCGTCAGCCCCACGAGGTGCGGGCGCGATGCGGCGATGGGAGTGGCCTCCCGCTTTTCATGGGCGATGTCGAGCGTTGTCATGGGTCTTTAAATCAACCGTTTCGGCCGGAAACAGGTATTTCCGCGCCAGCCGGGGCCAGCGCGGATCGTCGGGCCTTCTTATCACAAAAGGCGCGCGAGGCGCGAATCAGCCGGAAAACCGGGAAAAGCCGCGCCTGCGCGGCTTATTTGCAGGTTTCGTTGATCTTGTTGAGGGCCGCAGCCGAGCCCTTCAGCGAATAGGTATCGGTCGTCAGCGTGTCGCGCTGCGAGGTGCCGCGGATTTCCATGGAGGAACCCGCCCGAAGCGCCTGCACCATCTTGCTTTCCTCGGCAGGCTTTTCGAGCCAGGCCCAGTAGCTGTGCTCGCCGCCTTCCTTCACGCCGGAGAACATCTGGAACTTGTCCTTGCCGATCGTCGCATAGGGGCGGCTCGTATCCTTGAAGGGATAGCCGATGCGCATGCTGATTTCATTCTTGGTGCCCCGTGCCGGCCGGTGCGTCACCATGAAATAGACATCGCCCCGGTTTGCGCCCGCAGGCTGCATCTTGGTCGGGGTGGTCATGGCGTAGCACATGCGCTCGCTGCCCGAGCCATAGCTATAGGCTGCCCAGTCGTCATAACGACCGAGGAGTTTGGGGGCGTCCTGAGCGGAAGCGCTGGCGGCGAGACCCGTCACACCGAAGGCGAGGGCGAGAGCGGCGATTGTCAGCTTCATCGGATTCTGCATCAGCGGCTTGGAAAGCGAGGAAAGAAGCGGGCGTCTCAGCATGTTCTCCAACTCTTTTCAGAACGGTTCCCTGTGTCAACGGCCCGGGAGCAGGCCCCGACCATAACGGCCATCGCGAACGATTTCCAGCTATGGCTCATGTAAATCCCCCGTGCCTGCTTCCGCAACAAGCGCTGTGGCAGGCCCGATTACGGGTGCAGGCTTTCCGAAACATGTGGCGGAACCGTGGCAGGAGGGCTCTTTCGTCCCGAAATCTGGCGAATATCTGCCCGCTCGTGCTAAGGGAGAGACACAGATATTTTCATGAATGCGCGGGCAGCGCGCAGCAGACAGGGAGAGAACCATGAAAGCCATTCTTTGCAAGGACTATGCCCCGCCGGAGAGCCTCGTCATCGAGGAGGTTCCGAGCCCGGAGCCCAAGAAGGGCGAGGTGGTGCTGGAGGTCCATGCCGCTGCTGTGAACTTCCCTGACGTGCTCATCATCCAGAACAAATATCAGTTCAAGCCGCCGTTTCCCTTCTCGCCGGGGGGCGAGGTTGCGGGCAAGGTCATCAAGGTCGGCGAAGGTGTGACCAAGGTGAAGGTCGGCGACCGCGTGATCGGTTCTTGCGGCTGGGGTGGTTTTGCGGAGGAAATCGCCCTTGATGAAGCGCGGGTGACGCCCATCCCGGACGGTATGGATTTCGTCACGGCTTCCGCCTTCCTCATGACCTATGGCACATCGCATCATGCGCTGAAGGACCGTGCCGCGCTGAAGCCGGGCGAGACGCTGCTGGTGCTGGGCGCTGCAGGCGGCGTCGGCCTTGCCGCGGTCGAACTTGGCAAGGCGATGGGCGCGCGCGTGATCGCGGCGGCCTCTTCGGAAGACAAGCTTGCCGTCTGCAAGGAGCATGGCGCGGATGAGACGATCCTCTATCCCGCGGGCGAGCTTGACCGCGATGCGCAAAAGGCGCTGACCGATCGCATCAAGGAACTGACGGGCGGGCAGGGTGCCGATGTCGTTTATGACCCGGTGGGTGGCGACTATTCGGAAGCAGCCCTTCGCGCGACGAATTGGGAAGGCCGCTTCCTTGTGGTCGGTTTTGCGTCCGGCCCCATTCCGAAAATCCCGCTCAACCTTGCGCTGCTCAAGGGCTGCCAGATCGTCGGTGTATTCTGGGGTGCCTTTACGGGTCGCGAGCCGAAGCGCCATCAGGAAAATCTGAAGGAGCTGATGGGCTGGTTCGGCGAGGGCAAGCTGAAGCCGCATGTCTCCCGGACCTACAAGTTCGAAGAGGTTGCGGAAGCGCTGAACGACATGGCCGCACGCAAGGTGAAGGGCAAGATCGTCCTCGTGCCGACGCGCTGAAGATGCTTTCACGAATTGTCATGGCCCGGTTCTGTCCGGGCCATGACGCTGCCGATGCCGCGATCATTCCGGGGAAACAGTGACGGGGGAC
>CAZSNL010000094.1:0-7571 GCA_964608275.1 uncultured Hyphomicrobiales bacterium
AACGCCGGTGCCGCCGACCTGGCCAAGGCCCCGATCGGGTTCGGTCGCGAGCGGCGGACGGGCGAGGACGAGGACGCGATCAACCGCATGTTCACGCCGGAGTTCCGCAACCGGCTCGACGCGATCATTCCGTTCGGCAACCTGCCGCCGGAAGTGGTCCGCCGGGTGGTGGAGAAGTTCGTGCTTCAGCTCGAGGCGCAGCTCGCCGACCGCGACGTCACCATCGAGCTGACCGACGAGGCGAACGACTGGCTCGCGAAGATGGGCTACGACGACAGGTTCGGCGCCCGTCCGCTGGCCCGGGTGATCCAGGAGCACATCAAGAAGCCACTGGCCGACGAGGTCCTGTTCGGAAAACTGATCAAGGGCGGGACCGTCCGCGTCATCGTCCAGACGGACGAGACCGGTGCCGAGAAGCTCGGCTTCGAGTACATCGCCCGCCCCGAGAAGCCTGCGTCGCCAAAGCCGCGGTCCGGCAGCCGCAAGCCGCCGGGCGGGCGTGGTGGCTCGGGCCGCAAGAAGCCCAACCAGGGCGGGCCGAGCGGGTCTGTGCCGCGCATTCCGTTGCTGGCGGACTAGGACGGGTCCATCAGGCCGGCCTCGGCCGGCCTGATCGGCTGACGGGTCTCGTCAGCCAGGCCGACAAGGATGTACGAGCCGACGTCGCCGAACTGAAAGATCGCGTAACGGGCTTGCTGGTAAGCTTCCGCGTGCCCTTCCTGGAACAGGTAGGAGTCGGGGACGATCTGCATCCGGGTCCCGCGCCTGCGGTATCGCAGCAGTCTCTCCCCCTCGTTCAATGGCTCGCCGCGGTAATGGCGCACGAACTCGGCGACGTTGTCGGCATCGGGTCTGACCACGACCTGGCCCCGATCCGGGTCGGAGTCCTCCAGGTCCCGCTCGATCGCGAACCCCAGCTGCATGTAGTAGCCCTGGATGAGCGACAGCGGGTCCCGCGGCGCGAGTTCCACCAGCATTGTCGTGCCGTTCGCCTTGAGATCCTCCATCCGGTAGATGGAGTAATTGAAGAAGCCGAACATGACCACGGCGGCGGCGATTGCGACGGCCGACCTCATTGCCGCGTCTCCCGGTCCAGCCCGCAGGCGTACATGTAGCCGCTGCCGGCCACGAGCATCAGGCCGCTGGCGATCAGCACCATCGACTTGTCGAGCAGGCTGAGGTCGAGCATGTAGTAGTAGTGGCTGATGAATGCGGGCAGCAGCAGCAGGCCCATGGACAGGAGGATCCTGTCGTAGCGGGCATGGCCCAGCACCATCTGCAACAGCGACAGCAGGATACCGGGGGCCGACACGGCACCGAGCACGGCAGCGCCGAGCACGGCTAGGAACAGTGGCGGGACGGCCAGCTTGCGGACTCCTCCCGCCGCCCATGCGATTGCAGCGACCAGACCCGTCGCGAGCACCGCGTTGACAACCGCGACAGCGGAATGGAGTTCGCCTTGGAATCCGGTCGGAAGCATCATTGTCGCCACGCAAAGCGCCGTCGCGGCTGCGTAGGCGAACGGGCCCATCAGCCGTCCCGGCGTGCCGACGGTGAACGCCCAGGCCACGACGACAAGGACAGCGACGAACCATCCATCCAGCAGGATCGTCTCGACCATGTCGAGATGGCTGCCGCCGTACAGGGTCAGGAACGGCGCCAGCAACGCTGCCAGCGACCAGGCGATCCGGTCCGCGTAAAGATCATAGATGAAGTAGGTTGAAACCGTCGCGATGATGATCGCGCCGGTAACGCCCCAGCCATCGTCATCGTCCATCAGGTCTGTCACGCCGAGGACGAACAGGATCTTGCCCGCCGTCATTGCGCAGAACGAGGTCTGTATCGCAAAGCTCTTCATCGCGAGCCGACCGGAACCGCGAACGACGCGATCGAGGGTCACGGCTGCCGCCGCCAGAGCCAGTCCCCACAGGATCAGGCCGCGAGGAGACTGCCAGTCGACGAGGCCGGCCGCATGCAGGAAGCCGATGAAGCACGCTGCGGCGATGAGTGCGCCGACACCGATGATCACCCGCGAGTAGACGGGCAGCTCCCGCGCTTGCCACGCTGAGATGATGACGTTTGCGGCACGCTCGCGGTCTTCGCTCCCCAGGTGTCCTGCTGCGGCCCACGCCCGCAACAGGTCATCCGCGCTTGAGATCGTCTGGTGTCGGGCAGGGTCAGGCATGCTCGGCTCCGATCTCCTTCGCGATCGAGCGCAAGCCGACGATCGTTGCGGCAAACACGGCCAGGGTGAAGCACCCCATCAGGAAATAGGTAATCGCCTCGGCATCCCCGAAGACGGCATCGACAGCCTTGAAGACGGTCCATTCCACGATGATGCAGGCCGACAGGATGGTTGCGCCGAGCACCCACATGTCGGGGAGCCTGTACCGGTAGACCGCGTAGAGCAGGATGTGAACCACAATGGCTGCCGCTGCCCCCGCCCGAACCGACACCGTGGCCGTCTGCGGCGCCTCGATGAATCTGATCGCCGCCACCAGCGCCAACCCGAGCACGGGCAGGACCAGCACGATTCGTGTCCAGCGCTCCCTCAGCCAGTCGACGTCGCGGCTCGCGAGATGCTCCCGCGCCGCGAGAAAGGCGCCGTTGAACAGCATGAGGCCAGGGTAGATCAAGGCGCTCATGTCCGGTCCCGGCAGCACCGCCTGGCGCCAGAACAGGTCCACAGACACGTTGGCGACCACAAGCCAGACGATCCACAGCGCCGCAAGCTCCGCGACGACCACCCACGGCAGGATCAACAGCGCCCAAGCCATGAACAGGCCATAGGCGTCGGCGCCGGTCTGATAAACCTGCCCGAACACGGCGAGCTGCGCGCCGGCAAGCACAGAGGCCGACAGCAATAGCAGCTTTCCCGAAAGCTGCCGCAGCCCCAGCCAGAGCGCGGCCACGAAGCATCCGGCAATCGCCACCTGCGGCAGGGCCAGCTTGATCGCGATCGGCAGTGCGGCCCAGTTGAAGGCGACGAGGCAGAACAGGCCCGCCAGGATGAGGGCGGTACCGACCGCCAGAAGAAGCCGGGCCGTCCACGGGCCCCAGCGCCGTGGCGGCAGGATGTGTCGGAGTGCCTCCTGCCGGGCCGCGGCCGGAATGATGCCCTCCGCGAACAGGCGGTCGATCAGCCATCGTTCCGCCGGTATCGAATCGAGGGCAGGGGCCTCGTCGGTGTCAGCCGTCATGTCGCCGCACACGGGTTGAGAACGTGCGCCGACGATACAGCGATCGAAAGCCGGCGACGAGAACGATCTGTACCCGGCACTGGAGCCGCCGGCGGAACCGTGTCAATTTCAGGTAATGGATGCGAAGCAGGACCCGCGGGCGGCGACCGACGCCGGAACCGCGGGCCGGGACGATCGCCCGGCCTATGACTGGAGCGCCTTCCCCCGCGGCGCGCTCGGGGCGGTGAGCGTTCCGGGCCTCGTCATGTCGGCGTCGTTCGTGGGTTTCGGCGCCCTGATGCGCGGCTTCGATTTTGAACTCGGCGTCGGGCTTTTCATGACCGCGACCATCTGGGCGCTGCCGGGCCAGGTCGTCATGGCGAGCATGGTGGTGCAGGGCGCGAGCCTGGTCGCGGTGGCCGCAGCGGTCACCCTGACCGCGGTGCGCCTGCTGCCGATGGTCGTGCTGGTGCTTTCCGAGATCCGGGTCCCGCGCGCCGCCCGCTGGCCGCTGTACGTGATGGCCTACTTCATCGCTGTCACGATCTGGATGATTTCCAACCAGCAGGTGCATGCGCTTCCGCGCTCCAAGCGGCTGCCGTGGCTGCTGGGCCTCGGCTGCACGCTCATGACCTGGATGCTGGTGATGACGGCCACCGGGTTCCTGCTGGCGAAGGCCCTGCCGCCGGTGCTCGCCGCCTGCCTCGTGTTCTTCACGCCCGCCTTCTTCTGCGTGTCGCTTTTCGACGCGATTCGCGAACGGATGGATCTTTTCAGCATCGTGGCCGGCGCCGGACTGGCCCCGGTAGCGCTTTGGATCGCACCGGAGTTCGACCTCCTGCTTGCCGGACTCATAGGCGGCACCGCCGCCTGGATCGCAGGCCGTATCGGTGGCAGGCGCACATGACCGGCGAACTCGGCCTCTACGCCCTGATCCTGCTGCTCGGCACGCTGCCCACCTATGTCTGGCGGTTCGTCGGCGTTCTCGTCGCCCAGCGGCTCGATCCCGACAGTGAAGTCCTGCGCTGGGTGCGCGCGGTGGCGAGCGCGCTGGTATCGGCGCTGGTGGCAAGGATCGCGCTGGTGCCGCCGGACCTTCTGAATTCGACGACGCTCGTCGACCGCTGGGTCGCGCTGCTCGCCGGGGTCGCCGCCTATTACGCGGCCCGGCGCAACATCGGCATCGGCGTCGCCGCGTCGGTGGCAACGCTTTTCGCAGCCCAGCTCCTCGTCTGACGCGCTTCGGATTCAGCGAACCTTAATGCGTTCGCGCCTAGGTTCGCCGCCGCAAACAACCGGATCCTTCTGGAGATGTCGCCGATCTTCCGCTTCAACGCGGCCGTCACGCTGGCGGTGGTGGTGCTGGTGGTCTGCTGGGCCCCCGTGGCGGGGTTCAGCTACCCGGCGCTCGAAAGCTTCACGCCGACCGTCGTGTTCGCGGGGATCTTCGGCACCGTCTGCGTTGTCTACACCTGGCTGCGACCCGACCGGCAGGTCGCCACGCTGATGCTGAACCTGGTGCTCGTGGTGATCTACATGAGCGCCGGGATCGTGCTGAGCTACCTGGTGACCGGCCTCGGCTTTCCGCTGGTCGACCCTCAGCTCGCCGCATTCGACCGGGCGATCGGCTTCGACTGGCCGGCGGTCGTGACCTACGTCGCCAGCCGGCCATGGCTCGCCGAGCTGTCCGGCATCGTCTACCGCTCATCGATGCTGGCGATGCTGGCCCTGCTGCTGCTGCTCGGCATCAGGGGGCGCATCGACCGGGTCGAGGAATTCACCACCCTGCTGATCGTATCGGGCATTGCCTCGAGCCTCATCGCCGGCCCGATGGCGGCGGCCGGCGCCTATGTGCACTACGGATTGCCGTCGGGCCTGCCGGCCGATTTCATGCCGACCACCGATGCCGCCTACATGCAGGATTTTTTTGCCATCCGCGACGGCACCCTGCGCGAGCTCGCCATCGGCGGCTCGAAGGGTCTGGTGACGTTCCCGTCGTACCACACGATCTTCTCGGTGATGATGGTCTACGTGATGCGTGGCCTCGGGCGCTGGTTCTGGCTGGCGCTGGCATGGAATGCGCTGATCATCGCCTCGACGCCGATCGACGGCGGCCACCATCTGGCCGATGTCCTCGGCGGGCTTGTCGTCGCATGGCTCTGTATCGCCGCGTGCAACCGGCTGTGGCGCCGCCTGCCGGCATTCGGCAGCGAACTCCGCCGCCCCGCCGAAGACGTCCCGGTTGCGGAAGAACCCGCGGCGGCCGCCGTCGACGCGGCGTTGGCGGACCTGTCGGCGCCGGGCCGGTCGCCGCTGGCCGGGGGCCGGCTGCGCTGGCAGCGGATCATCCGCTGAAGCCGAGCGCGGCGCGGATCTTCTCCGCATTCGCCCGCAGGACGCTCTCTTCGGCCATTTGCCCCGAGTGCGGGCGGAGGGCGACGCCTTCCCAGCGCGGCAGGACGTGGAAGTGGATGTGGAAGATCACCTGGCCGCCGGCGGTCTCGTTGAACTGCTGGATGGTGAGCCCGTCGGCGTTCATGGCGTCCTTGACGCCCCTGCCGACGGTCTGCACCGCCCGGATCAGGTCGCACAGGTCGTCGGGCGCGATGTCGAGCAGGTTGCGGGCCCTGGCCTTGGGAATGACGAGGGTATGTCCGTCCGTGCGCGGCATGATGTCCAGGAACGCGATCGTCGCGTCATCCTCGTAGACCTTGTGGCAGGGGGCTTCGCCGCGCACGATCTTGGCGAAGATGTTGTTGTCGTCATAGGCGGACATGGTCACCTCGTCTGGCTTGCTCCTTGCCGCAGACATTCCAGCACTCGCCCGTCCGGTCAAGTCCCGGCGCCGCCAGTGCGGCGGTAAGGGGCGTGCTCGGCCAGGGCGCGGCTTTCGTAGGCGACGTACTCGCGTTCATGTTCGAGGTAGTCGGCGACCGCGCGCCGGAGCGACGGGTCGGCAATGTAGTGGGCGCTGTAGGTGGTGACCGGGAGATAGCCGCGGGCGATCTTGTGCGGTCCCTGTGCCCCGGCCTCGACCCGGCGAAGGCCGTTCGCGATCGCGAATTCGATCGCCTGGTAATAGCAGGCCTCGAAGTGCAGGAACGGGTGGTCCTCGATGCAGCCCCAGTACCTGCCGTAGAGGGTATCGCCGCCGATGAAGTTGAGGGCGCCGGCCACGGGCCGCTTGCCGCGCCGGCATATCACCAGCAGGATGCGATCCGCCATCGCCGCGGAGACGAGGCTGAAGAACCGCCGGTTGAGGTAGGGGCGCCCCCACTTGCGGCCGCCGGTATCCATGTAGAAGTCGAAGAACGCGTCCCAGTGCGCCTCGGTGAGGTCAGAGCCGCTGACCAGGTCGATCTCGATGCCGTTTGCGGTCGCCTCGCGGCGTTCGCGCCTGACCGCCTTGCGCTTGCGTGACGACAGGGCGGCAAGATAGTCGTCGAAGTCGCGGTAGTCCCGGTTCTCCCAGTGGAACTGCTGGTCGGTGCGCTGGAGGAAGCCGATCCGCCCGAGCGTTTCCCACTCGGTGCGGGTGAGGAACGTGAGATGCAGCGACGACGCGTCGTAGCGTTCGACGAGCTCGATCGCCGCCCGCGCGAGCACCAGCTCCGCCTGCGCCGCGTGGCCGTCGTCCGGCACCAGCAGTCGCCGGCCCGTCACCGGCGTGAACGGCACGCTCGCCTGAAGCTTCGGATAATATCGTCCGCCGGCCCGTTCGTAGGCGTCGGCCCAGCCATGGTCGAAGACGTATTCGCCCTGCGAGTGCGACTTGAGATAGCACGGCATGGCGCCGGCGATGCCGCCGTGCGGACCCCCGATCACGAGGTGCTGGGGCAGCCAGCCGGTCTCGGCGGATGCGCAGCCCGAGACCTCGAGGGCATTGAGGAACGCGTGCGACAGAAAGGGGTTGAACGGCCGCGTCGGCGGATTGGCGACGGCGTCCCATGCCTCGGGCGCAATCGATGCAATCTCGCGCTCGATCCGGACGGTGACCGGACTCTCGGGTGCTGCCATTCCCTCCTCTTGGGCCGTACTCAGGGCCGCATGCCTTCGAAGATGATCTGATCGGCGTACCGCCGCGCATGCAGCGCGTCCGCCTGCGATCGGATCGTCCATGCCAGTACCGGCCGCCCTGACAGGCGAAAGACGCGGGTGGCCGGTGCCGGCAGGCCGTTTACATCATAGGCGATGAAATGGGGTCGGGTCATGGGCGCATGCAAGACGTGACGCAGGACAAGGCGCCGCAAGGCGGTCACGCGGCGCCGCTCGGCCGCGGTATCGAAGCGGCAGGCGACGATGCCGCGCGGCAGCGTCGGCACCGTTCGGCGCAATGCCGCCACCAGCACCGGGTCGAACGACATCGCCGCCAGCTGTCCGCGATATCCCGCC
>CAZSNL010000094.1:7671-10306 GCA_964608275.1 uncultured Hyphomicrobiales bacterium
GTGTTCTCGATGATGCCGCGCCCGCTGTCGTGCAGGCCGCGATGGGCAACCGGCCGCGCGGTGAGCCAGCCGAGCTCCATGGCGGCTGCACCTGCTCCGGTCAGGCGACCTCGAAGACCGCGTCGATCTCAACCGTGACGTCGAGCGGCAGGCTTCCCGAACCGACGGCGATCCGGGCGTGCTTGCCGCGCTCGCCCAGCACCTCGACCATCAGGTCCGAACAGCCGTTTATCACCTTGGGATGATCGGTGAAGTCGGGCGCAGAGTTGACGTAGCCGCCGAGCTTTACGCAGCGGCGGACCCGCTCGAGGTCTCCGCCGAGGGCGGCCCTGAGTTGGGCGAGGATGTTGATGCCGCATAGCCGGGCCGCCTTCTGCGCATCGTCGATCGAGACATCGGTGCCGGCCTTGCCCCGGCATTCGACGCCGTTCGGCCCGATCGGCAGCTGGCCGGATATGAACACCAGGTTGCCGGCGGTTACGTACGGCACGTAGTTGCCGGCGGGGGAGGCGGGTTCGGGCAGGACGATGCCGAGTTCCTTCAGTCTTGCGTCAATGCTCATCAGTGTCGTTTCCTCTGAACGGGTGCGATGCGGTTACCGCTTGTTGACCTGATCGCCAGGCTGGCGGCCGGCGAAGAACGCCTCGAGGTTGTCGAGGGCGCGCATCCCCATCGCCACCCGCGTCTCGACCGTTGCGCTGCCGAGATGCGGCAGGAGAAAGGTGTTGTCCAGCTCGCGGTAGCGCGGATCGATGTTCGGTTCGTTGCGGAACACGTCGAGGCCGGCGGCGGCGAGCTTTCCCGATTGCAGCGCCGCGATCACCGCGTCGTCGTCGACGATGTCGCCGCGCGCGGTGTTGACCAGGATGGCACCGTCCGGCATCAGCGCGATCCGCTCGGCATTGATCAGGCCGCGGGTCTCCGGCGTCGATGCGCAGTTGATGGAGAAGAAGTCGCTCACTGCAAGCAGCTCTTCCACCGTCGGATGGAAGTGGGCGCCGGCTTCCTGCTCCGGGTCGAGCCGGGCCCGGTTGTGGTAGTGGATCTCCATGTCGAAGCCGCGGGCGCGCTTGGCGACGGCGCGGCCGATGCGGCCCATGCCGAGGATGCCCAGCCGCTTGCCGGTGACCTCCTTGCCGAGCGGGTGGGTCGGCGCCCAGGCGCCCCAGGTGGCGTTGCGCACCATCCTCTCGCCCCATCCCGCGCCGCGCGCCGCGCCCAGAAGCAGAAGCATCGCGATGTCGGCGGTGGCATCGGTCAGCACGTCCGGCGTGTTGGTGACGACGATGCCGCGGGCGGTCGCCGCATCGACGTCGATGTGGTCGTACCCGACCGAGAAGGTCGCGATGATCCTGATGCTGTCGGGGAGCCGGCCGATCAGGTCGGCGGTGCACTTTTCGGTCGGCGTCACCATCATCGCGTCCTTGCCGGCCGCCTCGGCGATCAGCTCCTCGGCGCTCTTGATCCTGTCGTCTCGATTGAGTTCCGCCTCGAACAACCGCGTGATCCGCTCTTCCACCGGCTCGGGGAATTTGCGTGCAACCAACAGTCTGGGCTTGCCGTTCTCTCCAGCGTTCATTTATCTGTGCCTCGATATCGAATCCTGACGCCGCGGGTGGCTCTCGCCGCCTTCGGCCGCGACCATTGCTGACAGTTGCGGCGGCGTGTGCAACTCACATCGCAGAAAGGTCCCGATGACAAGCCCTGAACCCGTTATCCGGAATGCTGCGTGCATGGCCGCGGCCGTTCTGGCATCCCTGTTCCTGGTGTCGGCTGAAGCGTCGGCTGCCGTGCCGCTGGCTTCGCATCGCGCCGTCTACGACCTGTCGCTCAAGGAGACGGCGGCCGGTTCCGGGATCGGTGACGTGGCGGGAAGGATGGTCCTGGAGTTCGTCGGTACCGAGTGCGACGGCTATACCCTCAACATGCGCATTGTCACGCGGTTTCTGCTGCGCAACGGCAACGAGAACATCGCCGATACGCGGACGACCTCGTGGGAATCGGGCGACGGCCGCGAGTTCCGGTTCTCGACCCAGCAGTACGTGAACAATACCATCACCGAGGACAGTCGCGGCAATGCCGAGCGCGGTGACGGCGGGGAGCCGGGCAAGACCGTCCTCGAGAAGCCGGAGCGGAAGGAGGTCCTGCTGCCGGCCGAGACGGTGTTCCCGGTCGAGCATACCCGCCGCATCATCGACAAGGCGCTGGCCGGCGAACTGATGGACCACAGCCTCGTCTACGACGGCTCCGAAGACCAGCGGCCGATGTTCACGGTGACCTTCGTCGGCGAGAAGCGTCCTGCCGGGTCGGTCGAGCTGCCCGAGTCGATCGGCGATATTGAAGGCCTGGCCAAGCTGCCGGCATGGCCGGTTACCGTCAGCTACTTCGGCAGCGAGGCCGAACGGAGCGGCGAGCAGACGCCGGAGCACGAACTGAGCTTCCTGCTGTTCGAGAACGGCATCGCCTCCGACGTGACGCTCAGCTACAGCGATTTCAGCCTCGAAGGCGAGCTCAGGCAGCTGGCGATCATTCCCCAGCCGCCCTGCGACTGACCTCCGTCACGGGCTTCGACCCGACTCACGAGCGTTCCGGGCGGAGAAGCCAAGCCCTTTGCCGACCGCATCCCAGCCGAAGC
>CAZSNL010000095.1:0-10233 GCA_964608275.1 uncultured Hyphomicrobiales bacterium
CGATCCTCGACTACGTGTTCCGCGAACTCGCGGTCTCCTATCTCGGCCGCAACGACCTTGCCCACGTGGAGCCGGCCGACATCGGCTTCGACGCGATGGGCAAGGGCGTCAACGAGGGCAAGGCGCCGGCCGGCGGCGACGTGCCGCCCGCCCCCCTCCCCGCCGCGCGGGTCATGTCGTCGGGCTTCGTCCGCCACCGGGTCGAGGGGAACGTCGTCGTCATGCCGACCGCGGGCGTCGCCACGGCACGCGCCGGCGGCACCGTCGCGACGATGCAGGCGCGGATCACCCAGGCCGTGCAGACGGGCAGCGCCGACACGCAGGCGCGGGTCGGCGACGCCGGGGCGGCGGCGGCGCTGGCCGAGCCGGAGGCGGACGCGGCCGACCGCAGCGACGTCCGGCGCGCCGCCGAGGCGCGGATGAAGGGCTACGAGGGCGAGGCCTGCGGCGAGTGCGGCAACTTCACCATGCTGCGCAACGGCACCTGCCTGAAATGCGACACCTGCGGCGCCACCAGCGGGTGTTCGTGATGACCGCTTGAAACGTCATGGCCGGGCCATGGCCCGGCCATCCCCGTGCCGTTGCCCGGCCGCACCGTCGTTACGGGATGCCCGCGGTGAGCCGCGCCGGATGCGTCGAGGCTCGGGCGACGCGACGATCGGCGCGCGTCGGGTCATCCGCCTGATCCTGCCCATCACGCCGACTTGCATGTTATGCTCCCCCGTCATGAACGGCCTGGACAACATCGCGGTCATCCTGAACCGCGACGGTCGCGACACTTCGGGCATGCTTGCCGACATCGCGGAGGCATGGCGGGAGCGCGGCATCGGCGTTGTCGGGGTGGTGGCCGAGAACGACACGGACACGACCCGGACCTGCAGCGCCGGCTTCCTGCGCGACATCGCCACAGGCAGGCGCTACTCGGTCAGGCTCGACACCGTACCCGCGGAAACTTCGTGCCATCTCGATGCAGCCGGAATGGCCAGCGCCTGCGAGGAGCTTCTCGGCCAGATCGAGGCGGCGGACGTCGTCATCCTCAGCAAGTTCGGCAAGCTCGAAGCGATGCGCCAGGGTCTCTGGCCGGCGTTTGCGGCCGCCTTCGGGTCGGGAAAGCCGGTGGTGACCACCGTCTCGGCAAAGCACGCCGATGCCTGGAAGGCCGTTGCCCCGGCGGCCATCTGGCTCGATGACGACACGGGCTCGGTCGATCGCTGGTGGCTCAAGGTCCGGCCGGAAGACACCCCGTCCGGCAACGATTGAACGTCGACGTGAGGCGCGAACGTCCCGCTTAGGGGCGGATCACTGTGCCGGCCGCCTTGCCAGCGCGAGGCCGATGCCGAGCGCGATCATTCCGAGCCCTGAGCCTTCGCGCAGCCGCCGGACGAGGTTCGGCCAGCGTGCCGCCCCCCGGCGGATGCCGCCTGCGGCGAAGACGACGACGATGTCGGCGGACGTGTTCAGCGCCACCGAGATAATACCGAGGACCACGAACTGCGCCGCGACGTTGCCGGCCGGAACGATGAACTGCGGAATGAAGGCTAGGAAGAAGGCGGCGGTCTTCGGGTTCAGCGCCTCGACGACTACCCCCTCGCCGAACGCCCGCCTCGCCCCCACCGGCGGGGTCGTAGCACCGCCGTCGAGCGCCGCCAGCGCCTCCCGGCGCGCCGACAGGACGGTGCGCAGGCCGATCCAGACGAGGTAGGCCGCGCCGATGAGCTTGAGCGCGGTAAACAGTTCGGCGCTCGCCAGCACGATCGCCGAGACGCCGAGGCTGCCCGCCAGCACGTGGCCGATGCCGCCGATGCCGTTGCCGAGGCTCGAGGCAATGCCTTCCGCGCGCCCGCCCGCAAGCGTCCGCGCCGCGACATAGAACATGCCGGGTCCGGGGGTCGCGGCGAGCAGGAACGCCGCGGCGAGATAAACGGGAAGGAAGGACGTCTCGATCATTGGGGCGTCACCCGCTCAGGCCGGCCGCCGGCGTCGGGCCGGCCACCGGCTCGGCGTCGAACGGCACCCTATCCTACCCCGAAACCGCCGCTTGCGGCTGCAGGGTGGCGTGGAGATGGACGAGAGCGAGGCCGATGAGGATCACCGCGCCGGCCTGGTGGAAGAGCGCGAGGTCGATCGGCACCTGCACCAGCAGCGTCCAGATGCCGAGCCCGGCCTGTGCCAGTGACGCGGTGGCGACGACGACCGCGGTGGTACGCACCTGGGCCGCATGGTCCCGCACCAGCGCGAACGCGGCATGGCCGAGCGCGAACGCCACCACCAGGTAGGCGATCATCCGGTGGGTGAACTGGACCGCGAGCGCGTTCTCGAAGACATTCACCCACGCCGGCTCCATGGCGAGGAGCCCCGGCGGCACGAGGTGGCCCATCATCAGCGGCCAGGTGTTGTACCCCTGCCCGGCGTTGAGCCCGGCGACCAGCGCGCCGGCGACGATCTGGACGAAGACGAGCCCGACCAGCGCCGCAGCGCTCGCTGACAGTCCCGTCCCACGCGTGCGGGTGGCCGGCGCACCGTATCCGCGATCGAGCGCCAGCCACAGCGCGTAGCCGAAGATCGCCACCGCCACCGCGAGGTGCGCGGCGAGCCGGTACTGGCTGACCTCGGTGCGGTCGACCAGCCCGCTCATCACCATGTACCAGCCGAGCGCGCCCTGGAACCCGCCCAGCGCAAACAGGAACAGGAGCCGCGGCAGCAGCGGGCGGGATATCGCGCCGCGCCACAGGAACCAGGCGAACGGCACCAGGAAGGCGACGCCGATGAACCGGCCGAGGAAGCGGTGGCCCCATTCCCACCAGAAGATGGACTTGAACTCGTGGAGGCTCATGCCGCGGTTGATGATCTGGTACTGCGGGATCTCGCGGTACTTGGCGAACGCCTCTTCCCACTGCTCCTCGTTGAGCGGCGGGATGGTGCCGACGATCGGCTGCCATTCGGTGATGGAAAGCCCCGAGCCGGTCAGCCGGGTGGCGCCGCCGACCACGATCATCGCGAACACCAGCGCGGCGACCACCAGCAGCCAGATGCGCACCGCCGCCGGCGTCGCCGTGGCGGCGAGCGCAGGCCCGTCCAGCGGGGCTTCGGCTTGAGCGGCGACCCGGTCCATGCGAGAGGTGATATCCATGCAGCGCCGCGCCGGCAAGCCGCCGGGCGGGCTCAAATTGTCTCAGGTCGGAGGTTGGCAGAGGCCGGGCCCGTCATGACGATCCGCACCCGAAAGCTCGTCGGCATGCTGGCATTGCTGGCGTTCCTCGCCGCCTACTGCCTGGCGGTCATGGTGGCCGGCGCGGCAATCCTGACCGACCGGCCGGTGTGGCTGCAGACGATCTGCTACCTCGCCGCAGGCTTCGCCTGGATCATTCCGGCACGGGCGCTGATCGGCTGGATGCAGCGGCCGGACTGAGCGATCCGGTTCACGCGGCGTGCAGCCGGCGGAAGCCGTTCCACAGCGCGAACGGGGCGCCGCTCAGGTAGAGGTCGATGTAGCGGAGATCCTGGAAGCCGCCGTTGAGGGAGACCCGCGGCAGAGCCGTCAGGTGCCCGGCGTGCTCGGGAAACAGCAGCCCCTTGCGGGTGGTCACCGCGGCGCGGTAGCCGGCTTCGGCGACCAGCGCAAAGTCGCGCGGCCCGGCAGACGCCGGATCGCCGTACGGATAGCAGAAGAACTCGGGCCGTCGCCCGGTCTCGCGGGCTATGCGGTCGGCGGAGCCGGCGATTTCCGTCCACGCGGCATCGCGATCGAGGCGGCCGACCGCCAGGTGGTCGAGCGTGTGGGCGCCGATGGTGACCAGCGGGTCCGCCGCCATCTCCCGCACGTGGTCCCATGTCATCGCCTCGCGCCGCGTCAGGGCGGCAAGGTCGAGGCCGTAGCGCTCGGCGAGCGCGCGGATGGCGCGGCGCTGCGCGGCCTCGCCGCAGGTCCGCAGATGGCCGTAGATGCGGGCGTAGGCGCGCCGCTTGCCGGCAAGGCTTGCGGTGTCGAATGTCTCGACGCCTGAGCCCGCGTCGGCCGCGACCTCGCCGTTCTCGCGGATGATCTCCTCGAGCGCGAGCCACCACAGTTCGGTGGTCCCGTCGACGATGCCGGTGGTGACGAAGACCGTGAACGGGCAGCCGTGGGCGCGGAACAGCGGCCAGGCATGCTCGTGATTGTCGAGGTAGCCGTCGTCGATGGTGAACACGGCGAAGCGTCCGTCGCCGCCGCCGCCGCGTTGCAGCCGGTCGACTGCCTCGGCGAGCGAGATCATGGCGATGCCGCGGGCGCGCAGGCGCTCCAGCACCGCGTCGAGGAACTCCGGCGTGACCTCGAGGCCCGCGTTGGGCCGGAACGGATCGCCGGGACGGCCTGGCGGGCGGATGTGGTGGAGCATGAAGACAAGCCCCAGCCCCGCCCACCGCGACGGGAATGCGCGATGCAGGCCGGCGAGATACATGGCATCGAGCCCTGCCCTCAGGATGTCGTCCCGCAATGCCATGCAACCGGCTCAGCGATTCCCATGCGACGGTGTCATTGCGTCCGCCGCCACGTCGTCGGACAGGGGTGGCTTCGCGTGCATCCTCTCGGCCGGTCGCGACGGCAGGCGTCAGGCCGCCTGCCGGCGGCGGGCGAACAGACGGCCGCCCTGGCTGTCGCCACGGGCGATGACCAGCCCGATCTCGGCGCGGTCGCGCACCGTCTGCGGCTGCTGGGCAAGCTCCGTCACCGCCGCCTCGCCGGTCGCCCGGTCGGGGGCGACCATGACGCAGTACTGGACCCATCCGGCCAGCGCGCGCACTGCCGGGTCGTCGGACGGGCCGGCGACCACCAGGGCGACGTCGTAGCTGCGGTCAAGCGCGTCCAGCAGCACCGCCATGCGGTCGGAGCCGACCAGCGCGCGGGCTCCGGCGACGTCGGCGCCGGCGCGGACGACGGCGGCGCCGGACTGCGGATCGGCGGCGACGACGTCGGCGAAGGCCGCGTGACCGGCAAGGAACTCGGCAAGCCCCGGCCCGGTCCCCAGTCCGTAGCATTCCTGCAGGAGATCGGCATCGGAGTCGGCGTCGATCACCACCGGATTGAGGCCGCGCAGGGCGAACACCCGGGCAAGCCCCGCCGCGGTGACCGCCCGCGTCTCGTCATCGGCCGGCGAGGTCACCAGGATCCGCTTGCCGCCAAGTTCCGACAGGCGCGCGTGAACGGCTTCTGCAAGCGTATGCATGGCCACGGTGTAGGGCGAGGCCGGGGTGCGGACGACCTCCGCCGCGCGCCGCTCGGGGCCGCTGGCGTCGGCGACCGGCGGCAGCTCCGTCAGTACCGCCACGGCGGGCGCCGGCGGCGGTGGCGGCGGCGCCGGCGGCAGCCGCGTGCCGTTGCCGGACAGGCTGCCGGTTGTCGCCGTCGCCGTTGCCGGCCCCGCTGCCGGCGACAGTACCTCGGCGAGGAAGGCGACCACCAGCGCCAGCACCACCGAGCCGACGAGGCCGAGAGCGAGGATCGCTCCGGTCTTCGGGAACGACGGCGAACTGAGGACCTGCGCCCGCGAGATGATGCGGGCGCTCGGCGGCAGCGACAGCACGTCCTGGCGGGCGCTCGCCTCCGAATAGCGCCGGAGGAAGCTTTCCAGCAGTTCCCGGTTGGCGGCAGCCTCGCGCTCCAGCGCCCGCAGCTGCACCTGGTACTGGTTGCTGGTCGCGGTGCGCTCCTTGAGTTCGTTCAGGCTCGCCCGCAGCGCCGCCTCGCGCGAGCCCTGGACGCTCGCCTCCTGTTCGAGGCCCTCGACGATCTTGAGAGCCTCACGGCGGATCTCGCTAGAAAGATTGTCGATTTCCGATTGCAGGCGCTGCATGCGCGGATGGCTCGGCAGGTAGGTCATCGACAGATCGGCCATCTGGCGCTGCAGTGCGACCTGCTGCTCGCGCAGGCGCTGGATCAGCTCGGAGTTGAGGACGTCGGCCGATGCCTCGACGCCGCCCTCGCGGTCGAGCATCTCGCGGATCGCCCGGGCCCGGGCCTGGGCTTCCGATCGGGCGGCGGCGGCAAGGATGATCTGGCTGTTGATGCCGGCGAGTTCCTGCGTGTTGAGGGTTGTGGTCTCGGCCTGGAACAGGCCGTGCTCGGCTCGGTAGCGTTCGACGGCGGCTTCCGACTTCACGACCTCATCGCGCAGCAGCTCGATCTGCTCGGCAAGCCAGTCGACCGCCTTCTGGGTGTGCCCGAACTTCACCTCCTGCGTCGAGGTGACGTAGTTTTCGGCGAGCGTGTTGGCCACTTCCGCGGCGATCCGGGGATCCTTCGAGGTGAACTCGATGGTGATGACCCGGGACCCGGTGATCGGATACACGATCAGCTTGTCGAAGTATGCCCGCAATGCCCGCTGCTGCGGCGGGGTGTCACGCGGATCGCTGCTCAGTCCCAGGGTGACCAGCAGCTGGCGGACCGGCGACAGGCCCCTGCTCACCGGGTCGAATTCGGGATACTTGTAGAGCTGCAGAGCCTCGACGACGCGTTCGCCCAGGTCGTGCGACATCAGGACCTGCGCCTGGCTGCGCACGTCATCCTCAGTCACCGACGGCAGTTGCAGCGGCGCCTCCTGCTGCGGGCGCGTGAAGGGCGATTCGCCGTTCTCGACCAGGACCTGAGCCTCGGAGGTGTACTTCGGCGTCGCCGTGAGCAGGAAGGCGATCACCAAGCCCATCACCGCCACCACGATGGCGAACATCAGCCGCCGCCGCCGCCATACGCCGCCGATCAGCCGACGCAGGTCGACTGCGGAGTCCGCGTAGTCATAGGTCGCCGGATGCGATGCGGCCGTGCCAGCGCGCTGTTCACCAGCCAGTACGTTCATGGGCAACTCGCCAACGGTCGGGGGATGGGCGGCCCCTTGGCGATAACTTGTGATGTTGAAGTAACCAATCCCTTAACGCTGGTCATCGCGGCGAAAGCGATTGTTAACCAAACCCCTCTATTCGTTCGTTCATGAGGAATCCCGGTCCGTATCCGGGGCGTAACAGTGGTCAAGTCTGTGATTGCCGGAAAGCCGATTGCCGTCATCGCCCTCTGCTTCATGGCCGGCGCCTGCGCCGACCAGTGGCGGGCCGATCCGCACCCCCGGCACATTCCGGCCGGCGACGCAGCCGTCACCGTGGTGTCACAGGCAGATGATCCGCACAGCCGCGGGGCAACCTACCAGCGAATCGTCGCCGCCTACCGGGTCGGGACCGGCGACCGCCTGCGGGTGACCGTGTTCGAGCAGCCGGACCTCACCGGCGAACACACCGTCGACGGCCTCGGCCAGATCTCGATGCCGCTGATCTCGGCGGTCCCGGTCGGCGGCCGCACTACCCTGGAAATCGAACGGATCATCGAGGATCGCTTGCGCCGCGGGTTCCTGCGTGACCCCGACGTCTCGGTGGAGGTGGTCACGTTCCGGCCGTTCTTCATCCTCGGCCAGGTCCAGAACGGCGGTCAGTACCCGTTCATCTCCGGCATGACGGTCAAGAACGCCATCGCCATGGGCGGCGGCTACACGCCGCGTGCGAACCAGGGCGCGGTGCTGGTGACCCGGCAGACCGAGCGCGGCATGGAGACCCGCAAGCTTGACCTCGACGCCCTCGTCTACCCGGGCGACACGATCTACGTCCGCGAGCGATGGTTCTGAAGTCGCGGCCGGCACGCTCCTTGCTTCAGATCGCACCATGTCTCGCTCAACCCGCATCATCCTCTGCTTCAGAACCCCGGTCGGCGGGCTGTTCCGTCACGTCTGCGACCTGACCCGGGGCCTTGCCCGACGCGGCACCGAGGTCGGCATCGTCTGCGACAGCCTGACCGGCGGCCAGCAGGCGGCCGAAACGCTGGCGGAACTCGAGCATGTCTGCGCCCTCGGCGTCCGGCGGCTGGAGATGCCGCGCGCCATCTCGCCGCTCGATCTGCCGACGGCGCTGGCGATACGGGACTGGTGCGGCGACCTGCGGCCCGACATCATCCACGGCCACGGCGCCAAGGGCGGCGTGTTTGCCCGTCTTGCCGCGTGGCGGCTCGGCGCCCGCGCCTACTACACGCCGCACGGCGGCAGCCTGCACTACGATCCCAGAAGCCTCGAGGGCATGATCTATTTCCGGGTCGAGCGCAGCCTGGAGCGGCTGACCGACGGCATCATCTTCGAAAGCGAGTACGGCGAGCGCACCTACCGCGAGAAGATCGGTGTCCCGCGGTGCCCCGCGCGCATCATTCACAACGGCCTTGCCGCTGCCGATTTCGCCCCTGTCCGTCCGGCGAGCGGCGCGGCGGATTTCGTCTATGTCGGCGACCTGAGGCGTCTGAAGGGCGTCGACGTGCTCATCGACGCGCTGCGACTGGTCGCCGAACGGCGACCGGTCAGCGCGGTGATCGTCGGCTCGGGAGAGGATGCCGAGGCGTTCCGGCAACAGGCTGCACAAGCCGGCCCGGGCGTCTCGATCCGGTTCGCAGGTGCGATGCCCGCCCGCCGGGCGTTCGCGCTCGGCAAGGTCCTCGTGGTGCCGTCGCGGAACGAATCCCTGCCCTACATCGTGCTCGAGGCCGCAGGCGCGGGAATGCCGGTGATCGCCACCCGCGCCGGCGGGATCGGAGAGATCTTCGGCGACTTCGCCGATGCCCTGGTGCCGCCCGGCGATCCCGCACCGCTTGCCGCGGCGATGCTCGCCGCGCTCGCCGACCCTGAACCCCTCGCGGCGCAAACCGGCGCCCTCCTCGCCCGGACGCGTGAACGGTTCAACGTGGAGCGGATGGTGGACGACATCCTCGCCTTCTACGGCGACGGAACACACGCCGCGCGGGCGGTTGCTGCCAAGGCCTCGTCCCACCGCGCGGCCCCGGTGCGCTAAATGTCGCGGCGCAGCGGCACGGCTCTTGCAACATCGGCTGCCGAGGAAAGCGGACCCGACAACCGATCGGTTCCGCGGTGGCAGACAGGTTGCGGGAGCACGTCAAGAAAGATGCGCAAACATCCGGAGTCCCTTCCGTATCTCGCGAAGTCCGATGTTCTCGAGGCGCTGAGCCAGGAACCGACGGAGTCCGCCGCGCCGCGGTGGCCGGAGCAGCCTGCCACATCAACCGACCAGTGGATCTCGCCGGGCGTCGTGCTGGGGCTCGCGCGGCTCACCGAGGCCATCCTGATCGCCGCGACGGGCTTCATCACCTGGGCCATCCTGCAGCCGGAAACGGCGGCACCCATGGTCAACTACTACTGGGCGGCAATCCTGCTCAGCGCGGGCACCGTGCCCCTGGTATTTCAGGCGGTCGGGCTCTACTCCATTCACGCGCTGCTGCGCCCGGGCGAACATGCGGGGCGCCTTCTCCTCGGCTGGACCTCGGTCCTTGCGCTGTTCACGGCGATCCTGTTCTTCGCCAAGATCGGCGACTCCTATTCCCGCCTCTGGCTCGGCATCTGGTACGCGTCCGGTCTCGTCACCCTGCTCGGCCTGCGCGTGGTGCTGGGCCAGGCGGTGCGGAAGTGGAACAGGCACGGGCGGCTGAACCGCAGGGCGGTCATCGTCGGCGGCGGCGAACGTGCGGCCGAGCTGATCGCGAGGCTCGAGGCGTCGCCCAACAATGACGTGTCGATCGTCGGCATCTTCGACGACCGCTCCGACGAACGGTCGCCGGCAGTCGTCCGCGGCTACCCGAAGCTCGGCACGATATCGAAGCTGCTCGATTTCGCCCGCAGGACGCGCGTCGACCTGCTGATCGTGTCGTTGCCGCTGTCGGCGGAGAACCGCCTGCTCCAGATCCTCAAGCAACTGTGGATCCTTCCCGTCGACATCCGGCTCAGCGCGCACACGGAAAAGCTCCGGTTCCGGCCGCGTGCCTATTCGTACATCGGCGACGTGCCGTTCTTCGACGTGTTCGACAAGCCGCTCGGCGCGTGGGACACCCTGATCAAGACGCTGGAGGACAGGATCCTCGCCGCGCTTGCCATCCTCGCGCTGTCGCCTGTCATGGCGCTGGTGGCTTTGGCGGTGAAGCTCGACAGCCGCGGACCCGTACTTTTCAAGCAGCGCCGCTACGGCTTCAACAACGAGCTGATCGAGGTCTACAAGTTCCGCTCGATGTACGTGGACAAGACGGACGCCACCGCGAGCAAGCTCGTGACGCGCGACGATCCCCGCGTCACCCGCGTCGGCCGTTTCATCCGCCGCACGAGCCTCGACGAGCTGCCGCAGCTCATCAACGTTCTGAAAGGCGAGATGTCGCTCGTCGGCCCGCGCCCG
>CAZSNL010000096.1:0-10049 GCA_964608275.1 uncultured Hyphomicrobiales bacterium
GACGGCGGCCTCGCCGGTGAGGCCGGTCTCCACCGCCTCGCGCATCGTGGTCACCCATCCGCGATCGTGCGCGGACATCCTGTACGCCTCGAGCACGTCGCGGTGCTCGCCGCCGAGCGCCATTTCCGGCCGCGCCAGCAGGTCGTCGATCGACTGCCTGAGCTGGTCGATGGCACTGTCGAGCCGCTGTCGTTCCGCGGCGAGGTCCTCGGCGAACAGCCGTTCGATGCTGACCCGCGGCTCGTGCAGCAGCACCCGGCCGAGCGCGATGCCGTCGGCGAGCGCGACGCCCTTGAGGCGGTGCGAGCGCAGGTGGCCGATGTCCTCGTCGGCCGCCGCCGCAAGTTCCCGCAGATCGCCCGAGGCGACGATCTCGGCGAGCACCATCGCCGTCGTCTGCATGGCCTCGACCTCTTCCTCGAAGTAGTTGCGTCGAGTCCGATTCTGGATGACGAGCACGCCGAGAGTGTGGCCGGACCGCAGCATCGGCACGCCGAGGAACGACTGGTAGGCCTCCTCGCCGGTTTCCGGCCGGTACGCGAATGCCGGATGGTGCTGGGCATTGGACAGGCTGAGCGGCTTGGCCTCGGCGGCAATCAGGCCGACAAGGCCCTCGCCGACCTTGAGCCGGGTTTCGTGCACCGCCTGCGGGTTAAGTCCCACGGTTGCGTAAAGCTCGAGGATGTCGCCCGGGCGCTTGATGTAGATCGAGCACACTTCCGCCACCATGTTGGCGGCGATCAGCGATACGATCCTGTCCAGTCTCTCCTGAGCGGTCTGGGGCTCCGCCATGACCTCGCGGAGCCGCCGGAGGAGGACCCGCGGGCCGACGGAGGCAGCGCACATCAGCCCGAGTCCTCTCTATCCGGGCGGAATACCCGGGCAAGTTTGCAACGGCGCTTGGTGCGAAGTGTCTGCAGGCCGGTCATCGGGTTCAGGCATCCAGGTCGTACGCCGAGTGCAGGGTACGCAGGGCGAGTTCGGTATAGGCCGCGTCGATCAGGATGCTGATCTTGATCTCTGACGTCGTGATCGCCTGGATGTTGATGCCGCGCTCGCCGAGCACCTGGAACATCCTGGCGGCCACGCCGGCGTGACTGCGCATGCCGATGCCGATCACCGAGATTTTAACCACATCGGTCGAACTGACCAAGCGATGATAGCCGATTTCGTCCTGCGCCTGCTCGATCACCTCGATCGCCCGGTCGAGGTCGCCGTGCGGGACGGTGAACGTGAGGTCCGTGGTCTTGCCGTCCTCCGACACGTTCTGGACGATCATGTCGACGTTGATGTTGGCGTCCGCCAGCGGACCGAAGACGCGCGCCGCCACGCCAGGCTTGTCCACCACCCTGATCAGGGTCACCTTCGCCTCGTCCTTCGAATAGGCGATGCCGCTGACGATCTGCTTTTCCACGATGTCTTCCTCGTCGCACACCAGGGTCCCCGGCCCGAAGCCGTCGACGGTCGCCTGGTTCGGCGCGTCGGGCGGTTCGAAGCTCGACCTCACCTGCAGCGGAACCCGCTGGATCATCGCCATCTCGACCGCACGCGTCTGCAGGACCTTTGCGCCCAGCGAGGCCATTTCAAGCATCTCCTCGTAGGAGATTCTGTCAAGCTTCCGCGCGCGCGAGACGATGTGCGGATCGGACGTGTAGACGCCGTCGACGTCGGTGTAGATGTCGCAGCGCGCGTTGAGCGCCGCGGCAAGCGCCACCGCGCTGGTATCGGAGCCGCCGCGGCCCAGGGTGGTGATGCGGTTGTCCGGGCTGATGCCCTGGAAGCCCGCCACCACGGCGACCTCGCCCTGATCAAGCCGGCGACCAAGCTCGTCGGCTTCGACGGCGACGATGCGCGCCCTGCCATGGCTGCCGTCGGTGCGCACCGGCACCTGCCAGCCCTGCCACGACCGCGCCGGAATGCCCATTCCCTGCAGCGTGATCGCCAGCAATCCCGAGGTGATCTGTTCGCCGGACGAGACCACCGCATCGTATTCGCGCGCGTCGTGCACGCGGGCGGCCTCCCGCGTCCACTGCACCAGCCGGTCGGTCGTCCCCGCCATCGCCGAGACCACCACCGCCACTTGGTGGCCGGCCGTTACCTCGCGCTTCACGTGCTGCGCGACATTGCGGATCTTGGCGACGTCGGCAACCGACGTGCCGCCGAATTTCATGACGATACGCGCCATGGCCCCTTCTCCTCCAGACTGGAAAGGTCCGGCAGGCTAAGCACCTGGTGCTCGTGGAAATCTGCGGGGGATCCCGGGTCTTCCCGCCCGTGCCCCGGCTCTCATACTCTCGCCGTTGAATTCATGCAACAATGGCGGATACCGAACCATGGTGGAGGTGTCATGACGGAGAGGCCAGAGGGCGCCCGCGCCCGGCCACGGACGAGCGTCGACGAGGCCGAGGTCGAGCGGTTCTCGGCCCTTGCCGCGGAATGGTGGGACCCGCGTGGCAGCTTTGCCGTGCTGCACAGGTTCAATCCGGTGCGCCTCGCCTACATCCGCGACCAGGTGGTGCGCCATTTCGGTCGCGATGACGCCGACCCGAAGCCGCTGGCATCGCTCAGGGTGCTCGATATCGGCTGCGGCGGCGGTCTGATCTGCGAGCCAATGGCGCGTCTCGGTGCCGAGGTGACCGGCATCGATCCGTCCGAGCGCAACATCGGCATCGCCTCGGCGCATGCCGGCCAGATGGGCCTCGACATCCGCTACCTCGCCACCACGGTCGAAGACATCGCGGAGACCGATCCGCCCTACGACCTGGTCCTCAATCTCGAGGTCGTCGAGCACGTCGCCGATGTCGAGCCGTTCATCGCCGCGTGCGCGCGTGCGACACGGCCCGGCGGCATGATGATCGTGGCGACCATAAACCGGACGCTCAGGTCGTTCGCGCTGGCCATCGTCGGTGCCGAGTACATCCTCGGCTGGCTACCGCGCGGTACCCACCAGTGGGAGAAGTTCGTGACGCCGCAGGAACTCGCGGTCGCCCTCGGCCGCGCCGGGATGGCCGTCACCGACCAGACCGGCGTCGTCTTCGATCCGATCGCCGGCGCCTGGCGGCGGTCCGGCGACAGCAGCGTGAACTACATGGTGACGGCGACCCGGCTCAAGCCCGCCTGAGGCGCCGGCGGCGCCGGCTTCAGTTGTTGTCCTCGGGCAGTATCGGTAGCGGCGCGATCTCGATGCCTTCCTCGATCAGCGCCTGCGCCTCCTCGCGTGTCGTCTCGCCGTAGATGCCGCGCGGCTCGACCTCCTCGTAGTGGATGCGCCGCGCCTCCTCGGCAAACTCGCGGCCGACGTAGTCGGCGTTTTCCTCGACGTAGCGGCGCAGCCTCCGCATGTGCTCCAGCAGCCGCGCGAGCTTCGCGTCGCGGCCCGCCGCGGCAACCGGCTCGGGTGCCGCCGGCTCGCGGCTGCCGGAGCCGACCGCCGGCGCCATGATGGCCTTGCGCACCTTGCCGCTGCCGCAGACCGGGCACGACAGCGCACCCGACTTCTGTTGTTCGTCGTAGGCGGCCGAATCGCGGAACCAGCCGTCGAACTCGTGGTCCTTCGCGCAGATGAGCGAATAGCGGATCATGGCACGACCTTCAGAGCCGGTTCGCGGCCGTCGGCCATCACCACCCGGAACGGGCGGTCGTGTTCGAGCGCCGGGATGCGGCGGCGCGCCTCGGCGACCCTGGCCGGATCGATGTCGGCGACGATGACGCCGGGCTCGGTCCCCGCTTCGGCAATCAACTCGCCCCACGGGTCGACGATCAGGCTGTGGCCGTAGGTCTCCCGCCCGGTCTCGTGGCGGCCACCCTGGGCCGGCGCGAACACGTAGGAGCCGGTCTCGATCGCGCGCGCCCGCAACAGCACGTGCCAGTGCGCCTCGCCGGTCTGGCGGGTGAACGCCGACGGCACCGACAGGAACTTCGCTCCGGCCTGCGCCAGCGCCCGGTAGAGATGCGGGAACCGCAGGTCGTAGCAGACGGTCATGCCGAGCCTGCCCCACGGCAGCGCGGCGACGACTCCCTGGGAGCCCGGCGCGTAATTGGCCGATTCCCGGAACGTCTCGCCGTTGGCGAGCGAGACGTCGAACATGTGGATCTTGTCGTAGCGGGCGACCACGGCGCCGTCGGGCGCGATCAGGAACGACCGGTTGGCGAGGCGTTCGCCGGCGGTGCGGATGCCGAGCGAGCCGACCAGCAGCCAGATGTCGAGCTCGTCGGCGAGCGCGCGCAGCCGCGCCAGCGACCGGCACCGGTCCTCGGTCTCCACCCTGGCGAACAGCCGCTCGCGGTCGGTCTCTATCAGCGCCGTCTGCTCCGGCGTCATCACGAACCGCGCGCCGCGTGCCGCCGCGGCGCGGATCAGTTCGCCGACCGCGGCAATGGTGGCGTCTGGCTCGCGCCCGGAGCAGGTCTGGATGCAGGCGGCGCGAAACCGCCGTGACGGCTCCGTCATGACCCAACTGCCTCCTGCGGGCCTGCCAGCAACCGGTCGAGTTCACCCGAACGCTCCAGCGCATGAAGGTCGTCGCAACCGCCGATCGGCTCGCCGCCGATGAAGATCTGGGGCACGGTGCGTCGGCCGCCGGCGCGGGCGACCATCGCCTGCCTGGCCGCCGGATCGAAGGTGACGTCGATTTCCTCGTAGTCGACGGCCTTGCTGTCGAGCAGGCGCTTCGCGGCCGCACAGTAGCCGCAGAACTTCGTCGTATAGATGGTTACCGGCTGCATCGTTCGCCTGTCCTGACCGTTCGCATCCGATCCGTCCCATGCCGGCGCACACCAGACCCTGGACCTCGACCGGGATGCTGATAGCACAAATCCGAGCCACCGTTCCATCCTCGCCGGACCACATCTGGGTTACGCCACTGTCATGGACGCAACATGCTGATACCGCGCATCATATCTGGACACGATGGGCGTCGAGCACAAGGGCGAAGGCGAGCACGTCGACCCGTTCGGCACCGGCCCGCAGCAGCGCCTGTGCGCAGGCATTGGCGGTCGCCCCGGTGGTGATCACGTCGTCGACGAGCACCAGCTTCGCCCCGGCGACCGCGGCGAGCGCATCGGCCGGCACCGCGAAGGCGCCGCGGACGTTGCGGCGGCGTTCGTCGCCGCGCAGACCGACCTGGGCGCGCGTCGGACGGATCCTGGCAAGCGCCCGGCAGCATACCGCGGTACCGGTGCGGGCGCCGATGGCATCGGCGAGCAGCGCCGACTGGTTGAACCGGCGCCGCCACAGCCGGCCGCGATAGAGCGGCACCGGCACCAGCGCATCGGCATCGGCAAGCAGCGCCGCGCCTGACCGGGCCATCAGCCCTCCCATCGTCGCCGCCACCTCCAGCCGGTCGCGGTACTTGAGCGCGTGGACAAGGGCGCGGGCCGGTCCGGCAAAGCTGGCCACCGCCCGTGCGCGGTGGTAGACCGGCGGCGCGGCAATGGCCGCCGCGCTTTCGGCGCCGGGGCCGGGGTCGCAGGCGAACGGTATCCCGGTGCGCGGGCACAGCGGCGGTGAGATGAACGTCGTTTCGCTCCAGCAGTCGGCGCACACGCCCGCGGTGTCGGCAAGCGGCGCCGCGCACAGGGCACAGTGCGGCGGCAGCAGGAAATCGACCCCGGCACGCACCAGCCCGCGTGTCGCCGCGGCGGCCGCCCGACCGCACCGGGCAAGATCCAGGCGATCGCGATGAGCGACGACAGACAACGGTTTTCCTCCCCACCACCGGCCGAACCGGCCGGCGCCCCGGCGATCTTCGACCGCCGCCGCCTCAGGATACGCCTCGCCCGCGCCGCGTCAGGGCCGGAATGCGGCAATTTCCTCGTCGATCGCGCCGCGGCCGACATGGCCGACCGCCTCGCCGCCGTGCAACGCACGTTCGAAGCCGCCGTCGTCCTCGATGCCGGAGGCGGTTTCGCGGCCGATCTTCAGGCCTCCGGCAAGGCGAGGTGGCTTGCCCGCGGCGGTCTTGCTGCAACGCCCGGCGAGCTGCCCGTCTTCGTCGCCGACGAGGAGCATCTGCCGCTCGGGCCACAAACGGTCGATCTTGTTGCCAGCCTGTTCACGCTGCATTTCGTCAACGACCTGCCCGGCGCCCTGGTCCAGGTCCGGCATGCGCTGAAACCGGACGGGTTGTTCGTTGCCGCGATGCTCGGCGGCGAGACGCTGATCGAATTGCGCACGGCGCTGATCGCCGCCGAGGCCGAAGCCGCCGGCGGCGCCGCCCCGCGGGTTGCCCCGTTCGTCGACGTGCGCACCGCCGGCGATCTCCTGATGCGGGCCGGATTTGCCCTCCCCGTCGCCGATTCCGATCGGCTGACCGCGCGCTACGAGAACCTGCCCGCGCTGTTCGAAGACCTTGCCGCGCTCGGCCTGCGCAATGTGCCGGCAGGCCCTCCGGTGCCGCTGCGCCGGTCGACCATCGCCCGCGCCGATGCCCTCTACCGCGAGATGTTCGCCGCCCCTGACGGCAGGCTGCCGGCCACCTTCGAGATCGTCCATGTCGCCGGCTGGGCGCCGCACCCGAGCCAGCAGAAGCCGCTGCGCCCCGGTTCCGCTGCTGCCCGCCTCGCTGATGCGCTCGGCGTCGACGAGCACCGGCTGAAGCGCTGACCCTGCGTGCACCGGGCCGGCAGCCAGCGGTGCCGGCACCGACGAATCAGGCGTCGCCGCGACAGGCAGGTTCGGTTTCGAACGTGAACCGCAGCTGTGCCGCCTCGTCATCGGGCAGCCACAGCGTCATCTGCGGACATGCCGTGCGCCAGCAGCGAACGGCCGCACGATCCCACGGCAGGCGCTCCGCCGCCCGTGCCTCGGCGACGACTTTGTACAGTCTCGCCCGCACCCGGTCGGCATTGCCGCCGTGGGCCGGTCCCGCCTCGGCGTCGTCGAACAGGTCGTCCATCGCACCCGGTTCGAAAAGGTCGCGTTGCCCGCGCATCGTCAGATCGCCTCCGCTGACCCGCCATGATGCGCCAACCGCGGCCGCGACGCGAGTCCCGCCCGCCGCTTGTCCACGCCCGGCAACGAAGCCCCGCTTCCGGCTTTCATGCTGGCGCTCGGCGTGCAGTGCGGGAAAGGGTGTTGCAAGTCGGCCGTCAAAGCTGTTGACAGGAGCCCGCCCGCAGGAGCCTCGCCAATGCTTGCCGATATCGCCGCCATCATCGCCCCGGTATTCGTCTGTGCCGCGATCGGCTACGCGTGGGCGCGGCTCGACCTTGCCTTCGATCGCGAGACGATCACCCTGATCGTGGTCAACATCGCAACGCCGGCGCTGATACTTTCGACGCTGGCGAAGCTCGAGGTTCCCGCCGGCGCATTCGGCGAGGTGGCCGGCGCCTGGGCGGCATTCCTCGCGACCGCATCCGCCATCGGTTTCGTGGTGCTGAAGCTCGCCGGCTGGTCGGCGCGCAGCTACCTGCCGTCCCTGATCTTCTCCAACACCGGCAACATGGGTCTGCCGCTGTGCATGTTCGCGTTCGGCAGCGAGGGGCTGGCGCTCGGCCTTGCCGTGTTCGCCGTCAGCTCTGCGACGATGTTCGTCGTCACCCCGGCACTTGCCTCCGGCCGCGTCGACTGGCGCGAGGCGCTGCGCTCGCCGCTCTACTACACCATCGCCGTCTCGGTGGTACTGATGGTCACGGGCACCCCGCTGCCCAAGTGGATGCAGAACTCCGCCGACCTGCTGGGCGGCCTCGCCATCCCGCTGCTCCTGCTGACGCTCGGCGTTTCGCTGGCGCAGCTGCGGCTGGCAACGTTCGGCCGCAGCCTCGTGCTCGCCGTGCTCAAGATCGTGCTCGGGTTCTCCCTCGGCCTCGCGCTCGGCTGGGTGTTCGGCCTCACCGGCACCGCCCGCGGCGTGCTGGTCATCCAGGGCGCGATGCCGACGGCGGTGTTCGTCTACCTGTTCGCCGCCCGCCATGACCGGGTGCCGCAGGAGATCGCAAGCGTCGTCCTGCTCGCCACCATCCTGTCGTTCCTGAGCCTGCCGTTCGTGCTGTGGGTCGCCCTCGGCGGCTAGCCGGTCAGGCGCCAGGTCCGTCGCCGAGATGGCGGGCGAGGTCCAGCATCAGCCGCCGCAGCCTCAGCCGCACCAGCGTGTAGACGATCCGGTCGCGCGAGAACGGCTTCTGCCGTGCCGCACGTTCGGCATGGAAGTAGCGGCTGGTGGCATCGTGCAGCAGGAAGTAGGGCAGGTGCCGGGCGAGCGGGCGCCAGTCGTCGCCGGCGTAGGCACGCAGGAACGTCGCCGGCACCGGCTGGCGGGCGATGTCGGCGGCGCCTCCCGACGGCAGCCGCCAGTGCCCCTGCAGCCACAGCGCCACCAGGAACCGGGCGACATCGAGCAGCACCACGCCGTCGCGGCGGCCGGCGAAGTCGAGCCCCACGGTGCGCCCCTGCCCGTGCAGCAGGTTGTGCGGCGCGAAGTCGCCGTGCAGCGGCGCGAACCCCACCTCGCAGTCGCGCAGCCGGCGGCGGCCGCGCTGCAGGACGCCGAGCGCCGTCTCGTAGGCGGCGTCGTCGGCGAGGATACCGAACCGGTCGGCCCGCGCGCGCTGGCGGTCGGCCGAGCGCACGCCGGCGACGCCGCGGACGCGGACGTCGCTTCCCGCCCGGTGAAACCAGGCGAGCCAGCCCGCCGCAGCAGCAACCAGTTCCAGCCGCCGCCGCGGCGCGAGGTGGGCACGGAGCAGCGCCGTCGCCAGCGATGGCAGCGCGACCCACTCCATGGCCAGCGCCCGGCCGCCGGCGACGATCCCGTAGGGGCGCGGGACGCCGAACGCGTCGGCCCGGACGGCCTCGCGGCTGAACGTCTTGAGCGCCCGCAGCTCGAACTCCGCCCGTCGCGACGAGACGTCGGCATTGTAGATCTTGACCGCCACCGGCCGCGGCCAGTGCGGCGACGTTGCGCGGAACACCTGGCTGTTGCGGCCCCGCGCCAGCGGGCCGGTGAGCCGCCAGCCGCCGGCCGCGCACAGGTGGCGGCGCAGGTCGTCGACGACGGCTTCCTTCACCGCCGTTGTGTCACCGCCGCCTGCGGCGCGCGCGCGCCATGTATCCGATACCGACATCCGCAGACCGTCCCGAAACCGCCGCCACTATCGCCATATCGCCATTTGCCGGGAAGCGAAAAGTGCCGGTGTTCCCGGCTCCTGGCATGGGCGGCGCATGGGCCTTGCCTTAACGCGCCAACCGGCCCACACTGTGGCCAACGTCAATCCGAGGGGCGCCGGAGGCATCCGGCTGAGATCGGGCTGCAGCCGCCCGAGCACCCGCGGCTCGGTGCGGGGCACCTGGTCGGCCGCGGGAGCACCCTTAGAACCTGATCCGGGTCGTGCCGGCGTAGGGACGGAAGACTTCGCTCTCCCGAACAAGGTGGCACATCCGGGCAGTCCTTAACCGCATTGTTGGATGCGAGGAGTCCGGACATGAACAAGCATATCGATCCCAGCGATATCCGGCGGCCGGAGGTGACCACGGGGCCGCTGCCGGCCAGCACCAGGGTCTACACGTCGCCCGACGGAAGACCCGATATCCGGGTGCCCGTGCGCGAGATCGCGCTGTCCGGCGGCGAGCCGCCGCACCGGGTGTACGACACCTCCGGACCCTATACCGACGAGACGGTGCGCATCGATGTGGAGCGCGGCCTGCCGCGGACCCGTACCGCGTGGATCGAGGCGCGCGGCAATGTCGAGGCCTACGACGGGCGCGATCCGCGGCCCGAGGACAACGGCAACGCGGACGGCCGCCACCTCGCCCGTGCCTTCCCGGTCCGCCACCGGCCGCTCCGGCGGCGCGACGGCAGCCTGCCGCTGACCCAGCTCGAGTGCGCCCGCGCCGGCATCATCACCGAGGAGATGATCTACGTCGCCGAGCGCGAGAACCTCGGCCGCCGGCAGGCGGCGGAAGCCGCCGCCGAGGCGCTCGCCGACGGCCACGGCTTCGGCGCCGCAATACCGGAGTTCGTGACCCCGGAATTCGTCCGTGACGAGGTTGCGCGCGGCCCCGCCATCATCCCCGCCAACATCAACCATCCCGAGCTCGAGCCGATGATCAT
>CAZSNL010000097.1:0-9436 GCA_964608275.1 uncultured Hyphomicrobiales bacterium
CGGCCACCTCGATGATCGGCTTCATCGCGCTTGCCGGCATCATCGTGCGCAACTCGATCCTGCTGGTCGACTTCATCCGCCACGCGCGGACGCCGGGGCGGCCGCTGATCGACACGCTGCTCGCGGCCGGCGCCATCCGCTTCAAGCCGATTCTGCTCACCGCGCTCGCCGCGATGATCGGCGCCGCAGTGATCCTCACCGACCCGATCTTCCAGGGGCTCGCAATCTCGCTCCTGTTCGGCGTCGCGTCATCGACCCTGCTCACCGTGCTGGTGATCCCGGCCATCTACGTGGTGCTGCGCGGCGGGCGGCAGGCGGACCCGCCGGCCTGAGCGCCGCCGGCGGGAGCACCCCGACGAGATCGCAGGGCGTCATTTCGGGTTCGATCAACAGCCGTTGGAGCGACCATGCTGGACTTGCCCAACACAACCCTGATCGAGGGAAACGCCGTCAGATGGGGCAAGCTCGGCGATGGCCCGCCTCTGGTGGCGTCCTGTGGGGCGAGAAGGACGACTGGCTTCCGATCGCGCAGGGGCGGACCCTGGCCAGGCTGATCTCCGGCCGACCCTGCGTCCCGATCCCCGAACGGGCATCTCGTGCAGGAGGATCGGCCGGAGGCGATCGTCGCGGCGGTCCTGAAGCAGATCGCCCGCGCGCAATGACGGACCTTCGCGGCCCGGCATCCGCGGGAAGCCGTTACACGGCGGCGTCCTCGAGGACGGGATAGTCGGTATAGCCCTTCGGCCCGACGCCGTAGAAGGTGGCCGGGTCCGGCGCGTTCCAGGCCGCACCCGTCGCCAGCCGCGCCACCAGGTCGGGGTTGGCGAGGAACGGCACGCCGAACGCCACGAGGTCGGCATCGCCCCTTGAGAGCACGGCATCGGCGGCGGCGCGGTCGAACCCGCCGTTGACGATGATGGGGCCGGCGAAGCGGGCGCGGGTGAACCCCGCCACGTCCTCGATCTGCACCGGGCCTGCGTCGTACGACGCCTGGTTGGGGCGGATCACGTGCAGGTAGCCGACACTGCGGTCCGCGAGGGCGCGGATCAGGAATTCGTAGGTGGCCGGCCGGTCGCGTCCGTCCATGCCGTAGTGCACGCCGGCCGGCGACAGCCGCACGCCGACACGGGCCGCGTCCCAGGCGGCGATCACCGCGTCGACGACGTCGAGCGTCAGGCGGGCCCGGTTCTCGACCGGGCCGCCGTAGGCGTCGGTGCGCCGGTTCGAGCCGTCCTCCAGGAACTGCTGCAGCAGGTAGCCGTTTGCGGCGTGGATCTCGACCCCGTCGAAGCCGGCCGAGCGGGCGTTGCGGGCGGCCCTTGCGAAGTCCGCGACGATGCCCGGCAACTCGTCGGCGCGCAGCTCCCGCGGCTCGGTGAACGGAACGCGGCCGGTGGGCAGGAAGAACTCGCCCGCGGCGGCGATCGGCGACGGGGCGACCGGCGCCCTGCCACCGAGGATGTCGGGGTGCGAAACGCGGCCCGGGTGCCAGATCTGGTTGACGATCCTGCCGCCGGCGGCGCGCACGGCGTCGGTGATCCTGCGCCAGCCGGCGACCTGGGCTTCGCTGAAGATGCCCGGGGCACGGATGATGCCGTGCGCGGCTTCCGAGATCCGGGCGCACTCGGTGATGATGAGCCCCGCCCCGGCGCGCTGCACGTAGTAGTCGCGCATCAGGTCGGTAGGCACCCCGGCTTCGGTGGCGCGGGTGCGGGTCATCGGCGCCATGACGATGCGGTTGGGCAGCGCCAGGCCGTTGAGGTCGAATGTCTCGAACAGATGGGCCATGATGGGTCCCTCCGGTTTGACGGGAGTGGCGGGGCATCGTGCCGCCGCGGCCGGCGGCGATGGACCGGCCGGCGGGGAACCCGGCATCCGGCGTCCGCGCCGGCCATGGCTGGAGATCTGTGTCTCCCTCCGGGGATGCGGTAGCCGTCCCGGACGGACATCTGTGTGCAGGAAATGGAACAATGGCGAAGCTCGACCTCAATCATCTGGCGGTGTTCGAGCGGGTCGCCGCGCACGGGAGCTTTTCGGCGGCCGCGCGCGAGATGGGGCTGCCGCGCTCCAGCGTCAGCCGCGCCGTGGCGGTGCTCGAGGACGCCCTCGGCACCCGGCTGCTGCAGCGCACCACGCGGGCGGTCGTGCTCACCGAGGCCGGCGCCGCGCTCCTCCGGCGGTCGGCCGGGGCGATCGCCGAACTTGCGGCGGCGGTGGACTACGTGGAGGGCCTCGGCGGCGTTCCCTCGGGGCCGCTCCGCGTCAGCGCCGGGATCGGGCTCGGCATCAACGTGCTCGCCGACCACCTGCCGGCGTTCCTCGAACGCTACCCGGACATCGAACTGGACCTGCACCTCGAAAGCCAGCGGGTCGACCTCGTATCGGAGCGGATCGACGTGGCGCTCCGGTTCGGCGACCTGCCGGACTCCAGCCTCGTCGTGCAGAGGCTCGGGGTGCTCGACCGGGTCGTCTGCGCCGCGCCGGAGTATCTGTCGAGGTTCGGGACGCCCGAACGCCCCGAGGACCTCGCCGCCCATCGCGTGGTGGACATGCCGGCGCCCGGCCGTCGCCGGCGGACCTGGCGCTTCGACGGACCGGACGGGCCGGTAACCGCCGACCTGCGTCCGGCGACGACCGTCGACGAGATCCTCACGCTGCACAAGCTGATCCTGGGCGGCGCCGGGATCGGCGGCGTTTCACGCTACCTCTGCGAGGACGACCTCGCGGCCGGGCGGCTGGTGGAGGTGTTGCCGGGATGGCGCCTGCCGCCGGTGGCGCTCTCGCTCCTGTTCCCGAGCCGGCGCGAGCTGGCGCCGGCGGTGCGGGCGTTCGCCGACTTCATGCGCGAGATCGAGCCGTTCGCACCCTGGCACAGGTGAACGCGCTGAAGCCGGCTCGTGGGGCCGTCAGCGGTAAGAAACGTCTCCAATCAGCGTGCCAGCTCGAAGGTCCCTCTCACTTTGCACGCACGGCTGACTGAAGGGTGACGTTGAGGCCGGGTCTCAACAGCAGGTCCGGGTTGGGAAATTCCACGATCACTTCGACCGTCTGCGTTGCAGGGTTGAACTCGTAGCGCCGCGCATGCACCGGTCTCCGAATCCATTCGAAGACAATGAATCACGCTCAAAGCCCTGCGGTGAGCGGCTTTTTCAAGACCCTGTTAGGTACGCCCAACTACGCCAGGCTGCTCCGCGAGCACTTCCACCGTCACTCCCACTCGATTGTTTTAGGCCATGGTAACGCGCTGAATTTTCAGAGCAGATCCTTTCTGTGGGCGATGAAGAACCGTCTCGCGGATCCGTCACAAGTTTGCGCTCTTGATTTCAAACACGAATTTTGACGATCCGCAGTTCGCTCGGTTTCAGCGACTATCGGTAACGATCGGTCGAATTCTTGAAATCTCCGATGACCACGGCGTCGCCGGCCGGCCTCAAAAAAGGCCGTCAGCCACGGTTCAGGACTTCACCGAATCCCAAGCGTCGTCGAGTTGGTCAGCCTCGAACATCTGTAGCTCACCCTTCATCACCAGGCCGGCAACTCTCACGCACCATTCAATGTATCGCTTGCGGAACCGGAATCGTAGCACTGCAAAACGACGACCTGGTCACGATGCCTACATCGTGGGTAGCAGCCTACGAGACGAGAGATTGCCGTTGTCTGGCGCGAACTCAGCCGATAACCTGCTCTGCGCGGTTTGATTGATTTGGATCAAGGCACTACGTGTATCTACCTATGCCGTTCTGATGGGTCGGATTCTCGCCTCGGAATCCGAAGCGGATTGGAGCGACCGCCGTGGCAAGAAGGCATTCAGCGACATTCGATGCGAAGACTTTTCTGGCGCGATTCGGCAAAGGCAGAAGCGTCGGAAACTACGCTGATGGGCAGATCGTCTTTTCGCAGGGCGATCCCGCGGATGCAGTGTTCTACATTCAAAAGGGCAAGGTGAAGATCACGGTAATCTCCGAACAGGGGAAGGAAGCCGTTGTCGCGCTTCTCAGTGCAAGGGAGTTTTTCGGGGAAGGCTGCCTCGCCGGTCAGTCGAGGCGCATCTCGACAGCCGTCGCCATGTCGGACTCAGTGATCTCCCGGATCGAGAAATCAACGATCCAGAGGTTGATACATGAGGAGCCGGCGTTCTCGGAGGTGTTCATTGCCCATCTGTTAGGTCGGGCCGTGCGTGTCGAGGCTGACCTCATCGATCAACTCTTCAATTCCAGCGAGAAGAGGCTGGCCCGGCTTCTTCTGCTCCTCGCGAATTTCGGCAAGGACAGCGATCCCGAGCCGCTGATCGCAAAGATCAGTCAGGAAACGCTCGCCCAAATGATTGGCACGACGCGCGCCCGCGTCAGCTTTTTCATGAACAGATTCCGCAAGCTCGGCTTCATCTCCTACAATGGCGGAATCGTAGTGCACCCCTCGTTGTTGAATGCGGTTCTCCACGATAAGCCGCACATTGAACGCTGAGCACGGTCGTTCGCCCGGTGATCAAATCTGCACAGTTCTCACCCCTGTAGCG
Source organism: uncultured Hyphomicrobiales bacterium (assembly GCA_964608275.1). GTDB lineage: Bacteria > Pseudomonadota > Alphaproteobacteria > Rhizobiales > CAZSNL01 > CAZSNL01. The sequence goes on from CAZSNL010000097.1 coordinate 4,517, forward strand.
GCATAGGTTAATAGCGCAGGGATCATTCCCTCAGATCCAAGCGGCCACAAGGCGCGCCGTTTGGACGTTGATCCCCGCCGCGCCCGGCGTGAACGAGCTCGGGCGCCAGTTGGCGGAGTACCCAAATGACATCGCATCCGGTTAGGCAACCGCCTCGGTCGACACCCTTTGTGATTGAAAGGCCGCGGCCGTACCCTGAGATCGACGCACGAAGCCCGCAAATGACCCCCGTGCAGATGGCGGCGCTGCTTCAGCACAAGGACACCCTCCTTCGGGAAGTGCATCATCGTGTCGGCAACAGCTTGCAGATCGTCGCGAGCATTCTGGCGCTGGACGCACGCCGAGTGCATTCCGAAGAGGCGCGCCTGTGTCTGGCGAACGCCCATCGACGCATCCTGGCAGTGGCCACGGTGCAACAGCAACTCCAAGTCCCGCACGAGGGTGGAGATTTTGAACTCGCAGCCTATCTGCGCCAGCTATGTGAGGATCTGACTGCATCGGTCGTCGGCGATTCCACGCGGATCGCGATCGATGTCCACGCCGACGCCGGCACGGTCTCCTCCGCGGTCGCGACGAACATCGGCCTCATCGTCACCGAATTGGTCATCAACGCCCTTAAACACGCCTTCATAGTTGATGTTGGCACCGGCAGGATCGGGGTGACCTATCGCACCGAAGGCCACTGCTGGAGGCTAACCGTTTCCGACAACGGCGTCGGCAAGCCCATTCGGGCTGAGCCCCCGACCACAATTGGCTTGGGAGCGGGCATCGTCACGGCGCTCGTCAGACAACTCGGCGCGCGCATCGAGACCTCAACGGGGCCGGATGGTTTCGGAACCTCAATATCGATCACTGGTCGTACTGAATACCTTTCCCGCTAAACAGAAGGGGAGAGAAAGTCATGGGACAAGGGAGTCAAATCCAGCTGAGAACCCGCGGGAACAGCCGTCGATGTCGACGAGTTGAGCACAGTGTCCCCTGCCGGGCGTCATCCCCCTGCCCCTCGACGTCCGGCTCAAGGCCCCCGGCCGGCACCCCGCTGGCCGGGGTTTTCCCCGTACCGCGTGGAGGGAGAGGCAACGAATCAGACTTCGAAATCGTTCATCGAGCGTGAGAACGTCGCGAACTACATCAAACAGCTCCAAACCGAAGCCGATCCCGTCAAGCGCGAGGTGCTCGCGAAACTCCTCGATGAAGAGAAACTGAAGCAGGTGAGCAGCAACACGAGTTCGTGGCCGTTTCCGGAGATTGACCCAACGTAAGGACAGGGGCTGTCTGGCCGTTGACTGGTAATGCCGCGAGGAATTGGCTGATGAAAGGATGAAAACCATGGCTGAAGACTGGGCCGCCGACGTCAAGAAATACGCGAGCAGTGCGGACGAAAAGGCGATTGCGGGGATCGTGCGCTACTGCGGCATCGCCCTGCGAAGCAGAGATTCGTCGCTGGTGTCCTTCACGGACAAAGAGGAAGTCGCGCGTGTGCGCGAGAATTTCCTGAAGAAGAAGCTCGGTGTGATGAAGGCGGACGCTGAACTCGATCAAGCGATCTCGGCCATCGCGGCTAAGTTGAAGAGCGACCACACGAAGAACCGGGTTACGGTCTACTACCTCTTGGCCGAACATTTCGGGAAGCTCTCGATGTTCGCCTGATCAGACTCGCATTGGCGCCGCTGCGCGACAGGAGGGTATCATCATGTCAGGAACGATCATCAATCTGATTATCCAGCTTGTTGCTGGCGTCCTTGGAGGAAACGCTGCTGGTTCAGCTCTCAAGAACGCGAGCCTCGGCGGTGTGGGCAACACGATTGCCGGCGCGATCGGGGGAGTTGGCGGCGGCCAATTGCTGCAAGCATTTATCCCCGCGATCGCCGGAGTCGCAGGCGGCGGGCTCGATGTAGGCTCCATCGTCGGACAACTCGTCGGAGGTGGAGCGGGCGGCGCGATCCTGACTGTTGTCGCGGGTTTGATAAAGAACATGATGGCGAACAAGTAGTCGCGAATTGGTCCGTGTCTGGCTCCCTCGCGGGGTGCCATTTCGGCCGCTACCTGGAGGAGCGATAGATGAAGGGTTTCGTTGCGGACATTGAGGAACTGACGGAAGAGAACAGCGATTTTCGGCGAGTGCTCTACACGGGCAAGAACCTGCAGCTGGTCTTGATGGCGATCGAGCCCGGGGGAGAGATCGGCGAAGAGGTCCACAACGACCGGGACCAGTTCTTCCGGGTTGAAAAGGGCAAGGGCGCGGTCATGATCGACGGCCAGCGTTCGAAGATCAAAGGCGACGATGCGATCATCGTGCCGGCAGGCGCCCGCCACAACATCATGAATACCGGCGACGAGCCCTTGCGGCTGTACACCGTCTATGCGCCGCCGGAGCATCGCGACGGCACGGTGCATGCAACTAAGTCCGATGCCGAGACCTCGGAAGAGCATTTTGACGGGCAGACAACCGAATGATCGCGCAACGTCGAACGGGGACGCCCCCGCGGATCACTATTCGTTTGGGGTAGATGGTCATGGATGCGTCTTCCTGGCTTGCGCTGTTGGCCTTCTTTGCAGCCTGCTTTCTTGCGGCCATGACAGGTGCTTTCTTCCGGCCGGGTGAATGGTACGAGCACTTGAAGAAGCCAACGTGGCGACCGCCAAACGGGCTGTTCGCGCCGGTGTGGACAGTTCTCTATGTAATGATTGCGGTGTCCGGTTGGCTGGTTTGGCGAGAGGCCGGGTTCGTCGGTGCAGCGCTGCCGCTCGCTGTCTACGCCATTCAGCTCGTTCTCAACGCCGCGTGGACGCCACTGTTCTTCGGCCTTCACCGCCCCGATCTCGGGTTCGTCGCCATTGTTCTCGTCTGGCTGTCAATTGTCACGACGATCGTGCTCTTCATGCCGATCCATGCCGGAGCCGCCTTGCTGCTCCTGCCCTATCTTGGCTGGGTCACATTCGCCACGGTGCTCAATTTTGCGATCTGGCGCCTCAATCCTTCACCAACACAGAGCTAGCAGAAAGCAGACGGTCCGCCATGTATGTGCGAGAGTTCATCGTGGGGGAAGCGGCCGAAAGGATGGTCGCTCAAGCGCCGCTCCCCATATTCATCGTAGCTTGATTGAACCTGCAGACCACGTCCCTCACCTGAGCCGTCGTGATGCGGCTGAGATGCCGCAACGAGCGACTTGCCGATCATGCAACAGGACACCACGACGACACTCAAAGAGGATTCGGCGCACTCACAAGTCGCACTCCGGCGCTCGCTTACAGTTGCGCCGCTTCTTCTTTACGGGCTCGCCATCATCATAGGAGCGGGAGTTTACGTCGCAATCGGCTCGGTGATTGACCGGGCCGGTGCGGCGGCACCGCTGTCGTTCCTGCTCGCAGGGGTCGCCGCGACAATGACCGGCCTGTGCTACGCGGAACTGGCCAGCCGGTTTCCGGAAGCCTCTGGCGCCGCAGCCTACGTTAAGCAGGGGTTCGGCTCAGACCGCGCGGCACAGGTGACCGGTGTCGCCTTGACACTCGCGGTCGCGATCGCCGCTGCCTCGATCGCAAGCGGTGCGGTCCATTATCTCTCTCTGCTCATCCCTCTACCGCCTGCCGCCCTGATCGTGCTGTTGGTGGCAACATTCACGCTGCTGGCGATGGCGGGGGTGCGGGAGAGCGTCGGCTTCGCCGCGGTCATCGGCGCGATTGAGATCCTGGGTCTCGTCGTTGCGGCCGGGGTGGGCTTTCTCGCCGCCCCCGCCTTCGACATCGCGGCCATGTTGCCGACGGATTTCACCGCGTGGCAGAGCGTCGTGGCCGGCGCCTTCATTGCCTTCTTTGCCTTCATCGGCTTTGAAAGTCTGGCCAATATGGCGGAAGAGGCCAAGGACCCTCGCCGCACCGTACCCTACAGTATTGTCGGCGCGATCTTGATCAGCACGCTGCTTTACGTCGTGGTAGCCGCAGCCCTGGTATTCGCCGGTCGTCGTGGCGGCCAGAGCCCCCTGATCGACCTGTTCCATGGCTCGTACGCGACTCTATTCGCGGCCGTGGGCGCTCTGGCCATCGCCAACGGCGTCCTGGTCGAGATCATGATGCTGGCGCGGCTGTTCTTTGGCATGGCCCGCCGGCAGCAGCTTCCCGCCGTCCTCGGCCGCGTCCATCCGCGAACCCGCACGCCGATTGAGGCAACTGCGCTTGCCGGCAGTATTGTGTTGCTAGCTGCATTGCTGATTCCGTTCGAGAGACTGCTGGCTCTGGCGAACGCTCTGACGCTGGGCATTTTCGTGGTAGTCGATCTCGCGCTGTGGCGCATCCAGCGGGCGCAGCCAGTTGACGATCGCGTCTTCGTGGTGCCGCATTGGATACCTCCAGCCGCCGCAGCGCTTGCAGTCGGATTGATCGTGTCCGAGGTTATCTCGTGACGGCAGTGCATTTTCGCCACAGCGTGGACCTTGAGGTCCGCCCCCATCAAGGGGATCCGCTCCGAACCCCGTGGGAGACAACGTACCGGACATCTTGCCTCCGTTTGCAAGGAATGATGCGCGGCGTTTCAGATTGCTCGACCGTTTCGCTTGAAGCCGCCTAGCACATTCGGCCAAGCCGCTTGGCGAATATTTTAAAGACTCTGACAGACAGCTAGTCTCCTTACGCATCAGTGAGACTCCGGCATTTGGTCGGGGTGCTCCTTTTCGTCTCTACAAGCGGATTGGTCACGTGGGTGCGCATCGATCTCCAGACAAGCTGCTTTCTATTTCTACGCCATAGTATCCGGCTGTCCGAACGCCGGATTTCCTCCCTTCCCTTTCGGAGTCTATCGCGCTCATCTCTTCGAGAGGACAGATCGAGGAGACGGGATGGCTGACCGCAATCGCGCCCCCGTGAGCCAGGCGCTTTTCTATCCAGTCGCTGTTGAAGCCGAGTTCGTTGAGCAGTGTCGATCCC
>CAZSNL010000097.1:9446-9992 GCA_964608275.1 uncultured Hyphomicrobiales bacterium
GGCGCAAGTCATGGACGGTGAACGGCTCGAGCGGCAGCCCCTCCTTTTTCGCCTGCTCCACGACGAGATCGGTGACGCGGTTGAAGGTAGCCCGCGACATCGGCGCATCGGCAGCGTAGCGCGATGGCAGGACGTACCGTGAATTGCCGGCCGGCACAGGTCTTGAGGGTGATGAAGATGTCGAGCGCCTGGCGCGGATCATTCCCACTCGATCGTCCCGGGCGGCTTTGAGGTGACGTCGTAGACCACGCGGTTGATGCCGCGCACCTCGTTGATGATGCGGGTCGCGGCGGCGGCGAGGAAGGCGTGCTGGAACGGGTACGACTCCGCCGTCATGCCGTCGAGCGAGGTGACCGCGCGCAGCGCCAGCACGTGCTCGTAGGTGCGCGCGTCGCCCATCACGCCCACCGTCCTCACCGGCAAGAGCACCGCGAACGCCTGCCAGATGGCGTCGTAGAGGCCGGCGTTGCGGATCTCCTCCAGCCACACCGCGTCGGCCCGGCGCAGGATGTCGAGGGCCTCGCGGGTCACCGCGCCCGGGATGCG
>CAZSNL010000098.1:0-9926 GCA_964608275.1 uncultured Hyphomicrobiales bacterium
GCACCTCAAGGACGAGCTGATGCCGCGCTATGCGGAGCTGATCTACAACGGCTTCTGGTTTTCGCCGGAACGCGAGATGCTGCAGGCGGCCATCGACCGATCGCAGGAGCACGTGGAGGGCACCGTCAGGCTCGACCTCTACAAGGGCAACGTGATCGTCGCCGGCCGCGAAAGCGAGAAGTCGCTGTATTCGGCCGATCTCGTGACCTTCGAGGACGACCACGGTGCCTACGACCAGAAGGACGCCGAAGGCTTCATCAGGCTGAACGCGCTGCGCCTGCGCACGCTGGCCGCGCGCGACCGCAAGCTCGGAAACTGATCGGCGCGAGTATCGCCGTCAGGACCCCGACCGCAGCAACCTGGCCGCGGCGAGTGCGCACCCGCAGGCCTATGCCGCCGGACGCCCCGACACCGGTTCCTCGCTTTCGGGAGGCAGCGGGGCGGTTGCCAGTTCGGGTTCCGCCTCCATGACCCCAGGGGCCGGCCTCAATGCCACGTGCACGATGAAACCCAGCACCGGCATCGCCGGAACCAGCGTCGCCAGCGCGAGCACGGGATCGCCGATCGCCGCAGCGACCGCGCTGCCGGCGAGCCCGCCGCCAATCTGCAGGAACCCCATGAGCGCCGACGCCGCGCCGGCGTTGCGGGCAAACGGGGCGATCGCATCGGTGCTGAGGGACGGCAGGACGAATGCGAGGCCGAATGCGAACACCGCAACCGGCGCCATCACCGTCAACAGCGTCGCCTCGGCGACGTGCAGCACGATCGCAGTCAGGGCCGCCGCCGCCAGCACGATGCCGAACCCCCACGGCACCAGCCGTGCCGCGTCCTGCCGGCGGAGTAGTCTCGAGGTCGCGATGGTGCCGAGAATGAAGCTGCCCGACTGGGCCAGCATGGCGTAGCCGAACTCGCTCGGGCTGAGGCCAACCCTATCGATGAGCACGAACGGCAACACCGTCGCCAGCGTGTAGAAGACGCCGATCGTCAGTGCGATCGCAAGGCTGGGCCTCAGGAAACGCCGGTCGCCGAGAAGCGAGACGTAGGTGCGCAGCAACCGGACCGGCCTTACCGCCGCCCTGTCGAGGGTACGATTGGTTTCGGGCAGCCCGGTGAGTACCAGCACGACCAGTGCCACACCGAACGCAACCATCAGCCAGAAGATCTCGTGCCAGCCGAAGGCTTCAAGCACGAGGCCGCCGAGCGTCGGCGAGACGGCCGGGCCGAGCGCCAGCGTCATCGCGATGGCGTTCATGATGCGTGCCGAAGTCTGGCCGATGTACTGGTCGCGCACGATCGCCCGCGATATGGCGACGCCCACCGAGGCACCGATCCCCTGGACCAGCCGGGCAGCAAGCAGCCACTCTATGGTCGGGGCGAACACCGCGACGAGGCTCGCCGCGATGTAGAGCACGAGGAAGCCCACACTTATCGGCCGCCGACCGAAGGCGTCGGAGAGTGGTCCGCACACGAGCTGCGCGAAGGAAAAGCCGGCGAAGTACACGGTGAGGCTGAGCTTGACGACCGCCTCCGAGGTGTCGAACGCCTGAACCAGGGCCGGCAAAGCAGGCGTGTACAGTGCCATGCTTACCGGGCCGATCGCGACCATCAGGCCACCGACCAGCGCCGTACGGCGCTCGCTCATCACCGGCACGGGTACCGTCAAGCGGCTTCTCCGGCAGTATCTTGCGGCTCTTCGCCGGCGAGTTCGGCGCGCATGCGCAGAAGGGCGTTGCGCAGGACCTCCACATCGCCGGCATCGAGGCCCCCGGTCGCGCTCTCGCGCACGGCCCGGCCAACCGCCGCGATGCGGTCGAGAACCGGCCGCGCCCGTGGTGTCAGGCTGACAAGCTTGGCGCGCCGGTCATCTGGGTCGGGCAGCCGTTTGACGAGGCCGGCCGCTTCCAGCCGGTCGAGATAGCCGACCAGCGTCATCGGCTCGACGCACATGCTCTCGGCAAGTGCCGACTGGCGGACCTGGCCGTGCCGCCCGGCGTGGGCGAGCGTTCTCGCCTCTCCCGGCGTCAATCCCAGTCCGGCCTTGTCCAAGGCACGCTCGAACCGCCGCCGGAGCAGGCGTGCGACGTCGGCGATCAGAAAGCCGAGCGAGTCGGCATCGGTGCGCATGTGAAGGCCCCCATATTATATGGCGGCCTTACAGTTAAGGAGGGCGCGACTCCCGTCAAGTCATGGCAGTCATGCACAGCCGTTCGAGCGTGTCCCCGCTTCGGCGGACACCCCCGTAGCCCGGCCCGGCGCTGTCAGATCCTGTCGGTGAGAACCAGGATCAGGACGATTATCAGGGCCAGTCCGACCACGCCGGACGGGACATGGCCCCAACCGCGGCTGTACCCCCACGTCGGCAGTGCACCGATGAGAAGCAGTACGAGTATGACGAGAAGAATGGTCCCCAGCATGTCAGTCCTCCTGATCTCAGCGGGCACACCCGGGTAGGAGATCGGGTAACGGCGCCCGGCCGCGGGAAATGGGCGTTAGATGCGCTTAACGTCGAAACCCGGATCGTAGTTCCGTCCACGGAACAGACGGCATCTGCCAAGCTAGCCGTCCGCGCCATCGTCGTCCGGCACCCTGAGCCGCTGCATCACCAGGCGCTCCAGCGGCATTAGCGCCGTAAGCACGACGAGGCCGAGGACCATGGCGATCAGTGCGATGACGAACAGGCCTGCCCCGCAGCTCAGTCCGACGGCTCCGGCGAGCCACATCGCCGCGCCGGTGGTGAGCCCCTGGACCTTGCCGCGCGAATTGATGATGGCGCCGGCTGCGAGAAACGCCACGCCGGCCGTGATCGCCTCGATGACGCGCAGCGGATCGGCGTTGACGGCCTGTTCCGCCGCGGCAGCGAACTCCGCGTGCAGCTCGATCGTCAGGATCGTGAACAGCGCCGCGGCGAGAGCTGTCATCGTGTGCGTACGCAGTCCCGCAGGTCGAGCCCGGATCTCGCGGTCGAGGCCGATAGCCGAACCGAGCAGCGCCGCAAGGCCCAGGCGCAGAACGATGTCTGCGATCTCCAGATGAAATTCGAACATTGATGGTCTCACGGATGCCCCGCCCGCCTGCGCAACGGACGGGTACCGGTACCGGTTCCGGCTGAGGCCTGCGGTACGAACTGCAACGTGCGGGAACCGGGCATCGTCCGAAAGCGTTTCCAGCAGGAACAGGACGTGAACAGAATGTGGAAGTCACCAGTGAGCCATGCGGCCCGGCACGATGCCAGGAGACACGCCGTCATCCTCGTATCGCTCGGAGCCGCCGCCATCTTCGCGGCCCTCGTTCTGGCACTTGCTACCGTGCCAGACGCCGCGTGGCCCGCCGCCGGCTGGACCATCCCCGACGTCATGACCCCGCTCATGATCGTGGTCGCGGTTCTGGCCGGTGCGTGGCTCGCCGTCGAAGTAACCCATCACCGGAAGCGCTGACGGTTTTCGTTCGGTCGTGCCCCGGCCCGGATGCCGTGCAACATCGTCAAAGTCCCCTTGTCTCCTCAGCGAACGACGGTGACCTCGGCCTGAACCGTTTCGATCACCGTCTCGTCCTCCGTGCCGTCTTGTGCCAACTTCCCCGTGGTATCGATGGTCGCGATGCCCGCGCGGGCGGCGACGCTCTCGGCCATGGCCGGCGCCGCCCCCCAGAGCCGGCTGACGGCGACGTTCCACAGCCCGACCGTATCTTCGGCCACATGTTCGAGCGGCCGGTGGTCGACCCATGCCTCCCTCAGGCGGTCGCTGATATATCCCGTTCGCCGCAACAGCCGGTCGAGTGACGAACGCAGGACCCATCGCACGTCGTCCCGGTCAGCCGACACGAACCGTTCTGCCGAAGCGCGACTTTCCGGCTGCGTCTGGACGATGGTCTGGTCGCCGAGGCCGTAACCAGTCACCCTGGTCGTATCGTCGCTGGTCAGTATCGTCGCCACCACGGCGATCGCGACGGCAACGACCAGACCCGCAACGACCACGAGGCCGATGGAGTCATCGTCGCGCGGATCGTTGCGACGTCCCTCTGGCTCTCCTTCATCCTCTCGCCTGCCAACCATCGAAAGCTCCTGCTTCTGCGGGTTTTTCTACTCCCGCAGGCACCTACCAAGGCTTTTCTGAACCTCAGCTGAAAAACGCCATGTTGGGGGCATTCGTTCCGCTGTAGCGCCGGGGCCAGCCGGCTATCAGCCGGGCGTCACCAGGGCCCGTTCGGCCCGGTCACAGCGGCGCAGCGTCTCCGGACGGGCGAACTCGGGAAGCGCGCGAAGTTCGGACAGGCTCACGTCGAAAACCAGTTCGCCACGGGCGGTGTGCGCCATGTCCCGGTAGGAAAGGACGACCAGGCGCCGCCCGGAGCCGATCGGCGTCAGCAACTCCAGCACCACCGATTCGACCTGCCCGGCCGGCGAGATCAGAAGATCGCAAACGGCACCCAGCGTATCGTTGTTGCGGTTCTTCACGACACTCCCGACGAGCGTCAAGGCGCTCATCGGCTGGCCATGCGATGGCGACGGGGCCGTTTCCTCTCCCGATGCCGGCGTCCACGCCACTGCAAGTGCGATGCAGATCAGAAATGCAGGTCTTGCGATCATGTTGCTCGAGCCACCCAACTGCGACAACTTCCCGGAACCGTGACGGTTCCCTCGCAGGAACCGATGCCGGGGCGGGGCGTTCACCTGCCGAATTCCGAAACCCGATCCGAACGGCAACTGCGCAGGTTTACATGAAGCGAACGATCAAGGCCGAAGACGCCCGGCAGGGCGAGACACCGCACGTGACACGCTACGTGCTTCTCGGCGGTTTCCTTCTCGGGGGGTTCGCGCTGATGCTGATCTGGGCGTTGTGGATCTAGCACAAGACCACGGCGGTCAGGTGGTCTGCGGAACAAAATTCGGCTTGTCCGTATTCTCCAGCGATAACATCTGATTAATCAAAGCATTGACATATGGAACGAAAACAGGCTTCGGACATTATTCAAAGTCTTTATGGAAATGTGCTCACCAACCAGGTGGGGATGCCTGCCATAGGGCTGTAGCGGCGGGTGCCTTGCGGCGGGTGCCTTGCGGCGGGTCGCACGGCGCAGGCTACGGCGAGGGTGGAATGGCGGAAAAGAAAGCAGAGCAGACAGACGTGGCACAAGCCGAAGCAGCTTCGAGGAACCGCCGGCGATCCAATCGCCAGGCGGTGGATCCGGTGATTCCTGACGCGATCGGCCGGCAGTTGCGGGCCTTCTACCAGGAGGTGGCAAACGAGCCGGTACCCGATCGGTTCACCGAGCTCTTGAACCGCCTCGCCGAGGAGCAGGACAACGTCGATTGTGAGAAAGACGGATCGGAATGACGGTTCCAGAGGACTTCCGCGAGCGACTGATCGAGTCGATCCCAAGCCTGCGGGCATTCGCGGTGTCTTTGTGCGCAAATTCATCGCGCGCCGACGACCTGGTCCAGGAGACGCTTGTGAAGGCGTGGGCCAATTACCAGTCGTTCGAGGCCGGGACCAACATGCGCGCATGGTTGTTCACGATCCTGCGCAACGAATTCTATTCGCAGATGCGAAAGCGCGGCCGCGAGGTCGAGGACAGCGACGGCAGCTATGCGGCGCGACTGGCCATCCATCCCAACCAGCACGGCCACATGGACATGGCGGATTTCCGGGTCGCCCTGAGCCAACTGCCTGACGACCAGCGCGAGGCCCTGATCCTGGTCGGCGCATCGGGTCTGTCGTACGAGGAAGCCGCCGAAATCTGCCAGTGCGCGGTCGGGACGATCAAGAGTCGGGTCAGCCGTGCGCGGACGCGGCTCGCTGAAATACTGAAGCTGGACCGAAGCGACGATTTCGGCCCGGATCGATCGGCCGAAGCGGCGCTGACGATGCCGACGAGCCGACGGGTCGGTTAGGACCGTCATCGATCAGCAGAAAACAGCCGTCCCCTTCCCGTTTCAATGCAACTTGGTCACAGCAGTCGAGCTGCGGTAGAACGGGTGCTGTCGCAACGAATGCGTGAGCCCGGCGTTCGGTCTCCATCGTATGTCCGCGCGAACTTGCGCTTCGGGCAGGTGTCAGTTCGTCAAGTATGGAAGTAGCGTACCGGTGACCAAGGCGAAGGCAGGAACACGAAGGCAGCATAGCCGCCGCGCGGTCCGGCATCGCTCGACCGGAGACCGGGATCGGAAATGCACCGCGGGCCAGCCGCCGGTGCCGGCAGCCGAAAGAGCATTGACATGAACATCGGCCGGGCGGATGCGCCCCGCGCGGGCAAGTCCCGCATCATGGTGGTCGAGGACGAGGTTCTCGTCGGGATGCTGCTCGAGGAAATGCTGGGGGATCTCGGTTACGAGATCGCCGGCATGGCGGCACGGCTCGACGACGCGCTGGAGATGGCCCGCCAATCCACCGTCAACGCCGCGATCCTCGACGTCAACCTGAACGGAGGTGACGTGTTTCCCGTCGCCGACGTGCTGGCCGAACGCGAGATCCCGTTCATCTTCGCCACCGGCTACGGTCAGCGCGGGATTGTCGAGCGCTACCGCGACCGGCCCGTCCTGGCCAAGCCGTTCCAGCGCGGAGACCTGGCCAAGACGCTTGCAGAAGTGATCGGCTGACGTGAAGTTTGTCTGGTGGAGCCGAGGGGGATCGAACCCCTGACCTCGACATTGCGAACGTCGCGCTCTCCCAACTGAGCTACGGCCCCGAACCTGGCGATATGTAGGTACCGCCCCGCGCCGATGTCAAGCAACCGGCGCATCCATGCGCCGGGTAGTGCCATCTTGCTAATCGCCGTGGTGCCCGTTACATGTGCGTGACCGCGAAACCGGCGAGGGGCATTGACCCGATGAACGCGCTGATATGGCTGATACTGACGGTGATCAACCTCATCATATGGGTGGTGATCATCTCTGCAATCATGAGCTGGCTCATCGCGTTCAACGTGATCAACCTGCAGAATCGCGCGGTCTACATGATCTACGACGCGCTGAACCGGCTGACCGAGCCCCTGCTGGCGCCGATCCGCCGCTTCATTCCCAATCTCGGCGGCCTCGACATCTCTCCCGTGATCCTGATCCTCATCCTGTTGTTCATCAAGAATTTCATCGTCCTAGACCTTGCCTACAGCCTTTAGCGGCACGGGGGAGCCGTGACCGATGCCATGTACCGGCGCCTGGACACGGGCATTGCGCTCGTGGTCAGGGTGCAGCCGGGCGCCTCGGTGGAGGGTATTGCCGGCCTGCAGCCGATGCCGGACGACGATGTGGCGCTCAGGATCCGGGTGCGGGCGCAGCCTGAACAGGGCAAGGCCAACCGGGCCGTAACCGCCGTTCTCGCCAAGGCATTCGGCGTTCCGCGGTCGGCTGTGACGGTGACGCGCGGCGGCGGCGGCAGGACGAAGACGGTGGAGATTGCCGGCGACCCGACGATGCTGGAATCGGCCGTTGAGGCCCTGGTCAACCGATTTCGCCAGGAGGGACAGAGACATGAAGGCTGAGGTAACGGGGGCACGCATCATCGACGGCAAGGCCTACGCCGCCGGACTCCGTGAAAGAGTGGGTCGGGCAGTCCTCCGGCTCAAGGACGAACACGGGCTGACGCCAGGCCTTGCCGTCGTCCTGGTCGGCGAAGACCCGGCAAGCCAGGTCTACGTCCGCAACAAGGCGAGGCAGACGGTCGAAGCCGGCATGGGGTCGTGGGAACACCGGCTCCCCGAATCCACGCCCGAGGTGCAGCTCCTCGACCTCATCGACCAGCTCAACCAGGACCCCGCCGTCCACGGTATCCTGGTCCAGCTCCCCCTGCCCCGGCAGATCGACACCGCCAAGGTGCTGGCAACCATCGACCCGGCCAAGGACGTCGACGGCTTTCATGTCGTCAATGCCGGACGACTGGCGGTGGGCCAGCCGGGACTGGTCCCCTGCACGCCGCTGGGATGCCTCATCCTGGCCAGGGACACGCTCGACGACCTGACCGGCCTCGAGGCCGTGGTCATCGGCCGATCGAACATCGTCGGCAAGCCGGTTGCCCAGCTTCTTCTCCAGGAGAACTGCACCGTCACCATCGCCCATTCGCGGACCCGCGACCTTCCCGCCGTCTGCCGGCGGGCCGATCTTCTCATCGCAGCCGTCGGCCGCCCCCGCATGGTCAAGGGCGACTGGATCAAGCCGGGGGCCTGCGTGATCGACGTCGGCATCAACCGGATCGATGCCGAGGACGGCCGCACGCGCCTGGTCGGCGACGTCGATTTCGACGAGGCGGTAAAGGTCGCCGGTGCGATCACCCCGGGTCCCGGCGGCGTCGGCCCGATGACGATCGCCTGCCTGTTGCGGAACACGGTGACTGCCGCCTGTGCCCAGACGGGCGTTCCGGAACCGGAGATGTAGGCTCAGGCCGGTTGTGCCTCGCGGCGGCGATCGGCGCGCTTGCGTTCGTGCGGATCGAGGATCGCCTTGCGAAGGCGGATCGACTGCGGCGTCACTTCCACCAGCTCGTCGTCGGCGATGTAGGCTAGCGCCTGTTCCAGCGACATCCGGATCGGCGGCGTGAGCAGCACATTGTCGTCGCGGCCGGCGGCGCGGATGTTGGTCAGCTTCTTTCCCTTGAGCACGTTGACCTCGAGATCGTTGCCGCGCGTGTGCTGGCCGACGATCATTCCCGCGTACACCCGCGTGCCCGGCTCGATGAACATCGGTCCCCGGTCCTCGAGGTTCCACAGCGCATAGGCGACCGCCTCGCCCTCCGCATTGGCAATTAGGACACCGGTGTGGCGCGGCGCGATCGGCCCCATGTAGGGGCGGTAGCCGTGGAACAGCCGGTTCATCACCGCCGTCCCGCGGGTGTCGGAAAGAAGTTCGCCGTGGTATCCGATGAGGCCGCGGGTCGGCGCATGGAAGGTGAGCCGCTGGCGGCCGGTGCCGGATGGGCGCATGTCGACGAGCTCTCCCCGGCGCTGCGCCAGCTTCTCGACCACGACCCCCGAGTGGTCCTCGTCGACGTCGATGACCACCTCCTCGACCGGCTCGCACAGGCGACCCGTCTCCGGGTCCTCCCGCATCACGACGCGCGGCCGGCCGATCGTCATCTCGAAGCCTTCGCGACGCATCGTCTCGATCAGCACCGCCAGCTGCAACTCGCCGCGACCGGCGACCTCCATCGCGTCGGCGTCGGCGGTGTCGCTGACCCGCAGCGCCACGTTGCCCTGCGCCTCGCGGTAGAGCCGCTCGCGGATGACGCGGCTCTGCACCTTGCTTCCCTCGCGTCCGGCCAGCGGCCCGTCGTTGATGCGGAACGTCATCGCAAGGGTTGGCGGATCGATCGGCTGGGCGGGGATCGGCGTATCGACCTCCGGATGGCAGATCGTGTCGGCGACGCTCGCCTGCGCGAGCCCGGCGATGGCCACGATGTCTCCGGCCACGCCCTCGTCGATCGGCTGGCGCTCGAGGCCGCGGAAGGCGAGCACCTTCGATACCCGGCCCTGCTCGATCACCCGGCCGTCGTGCGAGATTGCCTTGACCGGCGTGTTGGCGCGGACCGTCCCGGACATCACCCGGCCGGTCAGCAGCCGCCCGAGGAACGGATCCGCCTCGAGCATCGTGGCCAGCAGCCGGAACGGGCCGGGCTGGACCTCCGGCGGCGCCACGTGGCGCAGGATCATCTCGAACAGCGGCGCCATGCCGTTGCCTGCGCCATCCGGCCGCTCGGCCATCCAGCCCTCCTTCGCCGACCCGTAAAGGATCGGGAAGTCGAGCTGCTCGTCGCTCGCACCGAGCGCCGCGAACAGGTCGAACACCTCGTCGACGACCTCCGAATGCCGCTCGTCGGGCCGGTCGATCTTGTTGATGGCGACGATCGGCCGGAGCCCCACGTCAAGCGCCTTGGAAACCACGAACTTGGTCTGCGGCATCGGCCCTTCCGCCGCGTCGACCAGCACCACCGCACCGTCGA
>CAZSNL010000099.1:0-9908 GCA_964608275.1 uncultured Hyphomicrobiales bacterium
CCGTCGCCGTTCACGTCGCCGGCCGAGGATACAGAAGCGCCGCTACGATCCGACGAGTGGATACCCTCAAGCACGAAGCCGTTGGAGCCGTCGAGTGTTGCAAGATCGAGATTGGCGCCGAGCGGCTGGCCGCCGAACACCACGTAGCTCTCGCCCCCGTCGCCGGTGCCGGAGGGATCCGCGTGTGGAGCGCCGACCAGCAGGTCATCGAAACCGTCGCCATTGACGTCGCCGGCGGAGGAGACCGACCAGCCGCTCCAATCGCTTGCGTCAACGCCCTCCAGTACTGAGCCATTGATGCCGTCGAGGTCGGCGAGTTCGATCGTTCCGTCGCTGTCGCCGTCGAGGGCGGCGAGATTTGCTTCGCCGCCGAACACCACGTAGCTCTCGCCCCCGTCGCCGGTGCCGGGAGGATCCGCGAATGGAGCGCCAATGACGAGATCTGCGAAGCCGTCGCCGTTAACATCGCCGGCGGCGGAGACCGACCGGCCGCTGTGGTCGTAAAGGTCAATGCCGGCGAGGACGAAGCCGCTGGTCCCGTCGAGGCTGGCCAGGTCGAAGCCGGTGCCGAAGTCCCCGCCGCCGAATACAAGGTAGGTCTCGCCTTCGTCGTAACCCGCGCCGCCCGGATCGGCAAAATAGGCGCCGATCAGCAGGTCGTCGAAGCCGTCGCCGTTCACGTCGCCGGCGGAGGAGACGGAGAACCCGCTGCGATCACCGGAGTCGATGCCCTCGAGCACGAAGCCGGAAATGCCGGGCGCCGTGCCGGCGACGATCTGCGAAAGCGGCACTGAGGCCGGCGCCGACTGCACGTCATCGACCGTCACCTGCACCAATTGGGTACCGGTGCCGCCGTTGCCGTCGTCCGCCTCGACCTCGACCTCGTAGACGCCGTCGCCGTCGAAGTCGCCGGCGTTCTCGAAGTCCGGCGCGACGGTGAAGCTGAGCGCACCGGTATTGGCGTCGATGGAGAACAGACCCGCGTCGGCGCCGTTGCCGGTGAGGGCGAAGGTGTGGCTGTCGCCGGCGTCCTGATCGGAGACGGCAACCATCCCCGCCGCCGTCTGGTTCTCTTCGGCGGCGAGCGCCGTCGTCGTGATGACCGGCGCATCGTTGGCGTCGCGCACCTGCACCTGAACCATGCGCGTGTCGCTGCCGCCCTCGCCGTCGGTGACCTGGACCTCGACCTCGTAGATGTTGTCGCCGTCGGCGTCGTCGCGCCCCTCGAAGTCCGGCGCGGCGTTGAACGTCAGCGTGCCGTCGGGCGCAATGGCGAACTGTGCCGCGTCGGCGCCGTTGCCGGTGAGCGAGAAGGTCAGTGTGTCGGCCGGCTCGTCCTCATCGTCCGCCACGACCGTTCCGGCCGCCGCCTGGTTCTCGTCGGCGTTGAGCAGCGCGGTGGCGATAACCGGCACATCGTTCACGTCCCGAATCGTCACGCTGACGGTCTCGACGTCGTTGCCGCCCCTGCCGTCCTGGACCAGCACGGAGACCTGATAGACGCCGTCGCCGCCCTGATCGCTCGGGCTTTCGAAGTTCGCCGACCGAGTGAATATCAACTCGCCCTCAGGGGTGATCGAGAACAGGTCGCGATCGAGTCCCGGAAGGAGCGAGAAGTGCAACGTGTCGTTGCTCGCGTCCTCGTCCGTCGCCAGAACGGTTCCCACCGCCGTCTGGTTCTCGTCGGCATCGAAGGCGGTCGTGGCGATGACCGGGGCGTCGTTGACATCGGCGACCGTCACCAGGACGGTGCGGCTGTCGGTGCCGCCGTTGCCGTCAGAGGCCTCGATCTCGACCTCGTAGACGTTGTCGCCGTCGAGGTCGCCCGGGTTCTCGAAGTCCGGCGCGGTGTCGAAGGTGAGTACGCCGGTGCCGGCGTCGATGGAGAAAAGACCGCCGTCCGCCCCGCCGGTGATCTGGAAGCTATGGGTGTCGTTCACGTCCGGGTCGTCAACGACCACCTCGCCGGCGGCCGTCTGGTTCTCGTCTGCGCTGAGGGCACCGGTGACGACGGTCACGCCGTCGTTGACGCCGTTGACGGTGACGGTGACGCTTGCGAACCCCTCCTCGCCGTGAACGTCAGCGATCCCGTACGAAAAAAAGTCGTTGGAAAACTGGCCCACGCCGAGGTGCTCGAAGGCGCCGTTTGGATCGTAGTCGAAGGTGCCGTCGGCGTTCAGCGTCAAGAGTGCGCCCGAGCGCAGCGCGAACTCGACGCCGACGTTGGCGTCTTTGCCCTCCACGGTCGAGACTTCGAACGCATCGCCGTCGATGTCGAAGTCGGCGCCTGAGCCGTTGTCGGCGAACACGTCGCCGGCAAACGCCGTCTCCTCGTCCGTCGTGACCGCGTCGTGAATTGCCGTCGGCCGGTCGTTGCTGCCGAAGATGGAGACGACGATCTCCGCCTCCGAGACGCCGCCGTCGGGATCGGAGACCCGGTAGGTGAAGGTGTCGGTTGCGACCTCGCCCTGCGCGATGGCATCGATCGTGTCGTTATTGGCAAGTTCGTATACGTACGCACCGTTGGCGGTGATGTTGAGTGTGCCGAAGGCGGACTGGGCCTGGGTCGCGAGCCCGTCGGCCACTGCCTCGAAGGCAATCCCGTCGGCCGAGATGCCGGTGACGGCGAGCTCGCCGCCCGGAGCCAGATCGGGGTCGCTATCGTTGACAAGCGCGTTGCCAAGTGCGGTGCCGCTGTCTCCGCCCGTCTTCGTTACGCGGGGCGGCTCCACCACCGTTCCCGCGTCGTCCGCCGCGTCGGGCGCGTCGTTGACGCCGTCCACGGCGATCGTCACCTCCGCCGGCATGCTGCGGCTGGTGCCGTCGCCGAGCCGGTAGGTGTAGAAGTCGGCGCCCGTCTCGCCGGCGCGCAAGGCGTCGAAGGCGCCGTTCGGGTCGTAGTCGAAGGTGCCGTCGGCGTTCACCGTCAGCCGCGCGCCGGAGGCCAGGAGGATGGACTTGCCGACTGCCGCCTTGTGGCCGTCGACATTGAAGACGGCGAGCGTGTCGCCCTCGATGTCGAAGTCCGCCCCGCCGCCGTTGCTGGTGAACAGGTCGCCCGAGAGCGTCGCATCGCCCTCGGTCGCGAACGCGTCGTCGCGGGCCACCGGGCTGAAGCTGCCCTTGCGCCTGGCGAGCTCGAAGTCGTCGAACACGAGGCGCTCGACATCGGCGGAGACGATGTCGCGGCCGTCGCTCCCATCGCCGCCGACGTGGCGCACGCGGACGTTGCCGCCGGCCATGGCCGTGAATTCGTACTCCGCGAAACTCCCCGAGAATATGGCGGTATCGATGCGCGCGCCGCCGACGAGAAGATCGTTGCCCGCACCGCCCACGAGCGTGTCGCTGCGCGCGCCACCGTCGAGTGTGTCGCGGCCGTCTCCGCCTTCGAGGCGGTCGGACCCGCCGGCGCCGAACAGCCTGTCTTTGCCGCCGTTCCCGAACAGCTCGTCGTCGCCGGCCTTGCCATGAAGCCAGTTGGCGCCGCCATTGCCGATCAGCAGGTCGTCGAAGCTGCCGCCCCGGATAGACTCGATCGAAACAAGGGAATCCGTCCCGATACCGTCACCGCTCGCGATACCTGCGGCGAGGTCGGCAGTCACCTCGCCTGTCGCCCCGGCAAACGAAACCTCGTCGCGGCCGGCGCTGCCGTCGAGGGTATCGTCACCGGCGCCGCCGATCAGCGTGTCGCGGCCGCCGCCTCCGAGGAGGCGGTCGTCACCTGACAGCCCCGACAGGAGATCGTGTCCGCGTCTGCCGCGGATGATGTCGCCGTCGCCTGTTCCGTCCAGGACGTCGTTCTGTGCCGTGCCGTTCAAGGTTGCCATTGCCTCGCTCCCAGGACTTGCGGCCGCACGCCGGGTCAACGGGACCGTTCTTCTCCGACTGCCGCAGCAGTGACGGAAAACTGGCACAGACAGGCAAGGCGCGCATGGCACGTTCGTGCCATTTTCAGACAATTCAAGATGACCGGAAATGCAGGTCGCAGTCGCGCTGGTAACGCGCTGATATTCGGTCAAAAACCTGAGCCGCGCGGCAATGTTTCATGCACTGGCAGCGGCAATTAATTCTCGACTGACACCATCAGTTTGCGTAAGATTCCTGTCGAGAGACGAAGGACGGGGCCATGCAACCCGCCGTCACGATGCTCGATGTCGTCCGGCATCTCTACGATGCCGCCACCGACATCCAGAAATGGCCGGTTTTCCTGAAATGCCTGGCCGACTGCTTCGATGCCGACGGTTCGCATCTCTACCACTTCGATCCGCAGGTCGAACAACTCACGTTCTCCGCCCTCCACGGCTACGACGATTTCATTCTCAACCAGTTCGGCGACGGCGAGGGATCGCTCGCCGTGGCCATGGAGCGGTATCAGCGGCGCTTCGCCGAACTGATGCCGTCCGATCCGCGGATCAGTGAGATTGCGAGCTACCCGGGCCGGCCGATGTCGTGCCGTCTGGTCTTCGACGATGCCACCCTGCGGGAGTCGGACATGTACCGCGAGATCTCGGATCCGGCGGATGTGGAGTACACGCTCGCCGTCTCGACGCCTCATGAGGGCGGTGTCACGACTGCCATGGGAGTGTTTCGCGGAAAGGCCGGCCGCGCGTTCACCCAGGCAGAGGTGGCCGCATTCAGCGAACTCATCCCGCACCTGCGGCAGGCGATCCGGCTGCAGAAGCAGTTCGCGCTGCTCGACTTCGGCAAGCGCGCCGCCTTCGAGGCGCTCGACCGGCTGCCGCTCGGCGTGATCCTCACCGACGGCGACGCGCAGATCAGGCATGCCAACGCCAGCGCCCTCCATGTCCTCGACGAAGGCGACGGCTTCCTGCGCTCGGGCGCCGGACTGACCGTCGCCAACGCCGACGAGCGCGCCGAACTCCACGGTACCATTCGCGAGCTTGTCCGCAGCGCCCGCTGCGGCAACACGCTGCCCGGCCGAGCGATGGCGGTGTCGCGGCCGTCCGGCAGGGAGGCGTTCCCGGTCGTGGTATCGCCGCTGTGGGGCAACCACCTGCGGTTCGGACTCGGGCGGCTGGACGAGCCGCTGGCGTCACTCTGCGTCACCATCCCCGAGCTGCCGCAGGAAGCACCGGCGGAACTCCTGCAGCGGCTGTACGGCCTGACCATGGCCGAGGCCCGGCTGGTCGAGGCGCTGGTCGGCGGACGGAGCCTCACGGATGCGGCCCGGGCGTTCGGTATCAGCAAGCATACCGCACGCCGTCACCTCTACAGTGCCTTTGCCAAGACCGGCACCCGGAGCCAGGCCGCCCTGATCGCCAAGGTCATGGCCTCGCCGCTGTGGATGCGGGTCCGGCACGGACGCGACCGGCAGGCGGCCGCCACCGTGCATCCCGGCAGCAGCGGAGCCGGCGCCTAACAGACCCAATGGGGCAGCGTTTGCCGGCGATGCCTTGGCCTCGGCTACCCGGCCACCGGCGATTTCCGGTAGCGACGCCCGATATGGCACAAACGTGCCATGCGGGCCGGGCAGCGCCGCCGTATCATGGCCGTGGTGAGAAAAACCCAGGCAAGGGATGGGGCACATGGCTGTCATCAACGGCACGGCCGGCAACGACGAAATCGACGGCAACGGGATGGGGGTAGCGGATGTCATCAACGGACGCGGCGGCGACGACCTGATCAGGGGACGCAGCGGCGACGACACGCTGAGGGGCGGCGTCGGCGACGACACGCTGGCCGGCGGGCTCGGTGCCGACGAATTGAACGGCGGCGGCGGGTTCGACCTGGCCAGCTATCTCAATGCAGTCGAACTTGGCGGTGCGGCGCAGGGGTTCGTTGCCGATCTGAAGACGGGCAGCCTCTCCGATCCGTTCGGTTCCACCGACACCCTGTCATCGATCGAGGGCCTGGCCGGTACCTCGCTGGGCGATACGTTGAAGGGCGGCAACGCCGCCAACCGCCTCGTCGGCAACGGCGGCAACGATCGGTTGATGGGGCGCGGCGGCAACGACACCGTTGACGGCGGCGACGGCAACGACGGGCTGAACGGCGGCGGCGGCGACGACCTGCTGGACGGCGGCAAGGGAAACGACGGCGTCAAGGCCCAGGGCGGTGACGACAACGTGTTCGGCCGCGGCGGCAAGGACAAGCTCAACGGCGGCGCGGGTAACGATACGCTGGACGGCGGCGCCGGCGCCGACCGACTGGTGGGAGCCGCCGGCAACGACAGGCTGACCGGCGGCGGCGGCCAGGACAGGTTCGTGTTCGGGCCGGACAGCGACGTCGACCGGGTGAGGGACTACACCGACGGCGCCGACCGGATCGACCTCAGGGCGTTCGACTTCGCCACCAAGGCGGATGCGCTCGAAGGGTTCTCGCAGAGCGGCGACCATGTCGTGTTCCAAGAGGGCGCCGACAGGCTCATCCTGCTCGATACCGACCTCGCCGACATCAACGGCACCGACCTTGTGATCTGAAGGGGGCTGGACGTCCTGCGCCAATGTCGGCGCAGGCGCCCCGGGGCTGACCACAAGGTCCCGAGAGGCTGACCTTCGGGTCAGTCTCTCGCCTCCGTCACGGTCCTCCGTGGCGGATATGCTGGAGGAACAGGCATGGCCGGCAAGCCCGGAAACGGCGACACGTCTGGTCGCAGCCGGCATAGCGGCAGGCCCGACACGCAAGGCAAGGCGGGCGGTTCCGGGGAGGCGACCGCCGGGGCGGCGGATCCGGTCGGTGCCGGCCACAAGCCGCCCGGCATGCGGGTGCTGGCGCAGTACCTGAAGAGCCTTTCCTTCGAGAACCCCAAGGCGCCGCAGTCGCTCAGAAGCGGCCAGAACCCGCCCAAGGTGGATATCGCCGTCAACGTCAACGCAAGGACCATGTCGGCGACCGATTACGAGGTCGAACTTCACCTCGAGGCGAAGGCGCTCGATGGCGACCAGGTCACGTTCGCAGTCGAACTCGTCTATGCGGGCATATTCAAGATCGAGAACGTGCCGCAACAGGCAATGCACCCGATCATCCTCATCGAGTGCCCGCGCATGCTGTTCCCGTTCGCCCGCAAGATCCTCGCCGACGCGACCCAGCAGGGCGGCTTTCCGCCGCTCCTGATCGGTCCGATCGATTTCGCCGCAATGTACCGGCAGCAGCAGGCACAGGAACGCACCACGCGCGCCTGAGCCGCGAGCCGCTGGCAGCAGCCGGTCCGACACCGGGCAACGGAATGACGGACGGCCGAACCCGGCTGGAGCGACCTCCTGACCGGTGCCCATCTACCATACTGCAATCGGCTCGTCTTGCGCCGCGAATCGTTAGACCACGCCGCGGGAGTTCTGTATTGATGGCGCGCCGGTGTGGGCGCGTGCGGCGACGACTCGCAGGTCGCGGGCGGGGTGTCCAATGGACGATACGACGGTTCCCGAAATCAGGATCCACGACGAGGATGGCTCCCTGTCACCGGAGTTCGTGCGCGCCGTCGTCGCCGCGGTGGAGGCCGAGGACGCGGCCGCGGCGAGGGAACTGACGGCCGCCCTGCACGAGGCCGACCTCGCCGACCTCATCGAGCTTCTCAAGCCCGAGGAACGGACGCGCCTGCTGGGACTGCTCGGCAAGGAATTCGATTACACGGCACTTCCCGAACTCGACGAATCGGTGCTCGACGAGGTGCTCGAGGTACTGCCGCAGGAGACGGTGGCCGAGGCGGTGCGCGAGCTCGACACCGACGACGCCGTCTACATCCTCAGTGGCCTCGACCCGCAACAGCAGGCGCAGATCCTGTCACGGGTGCCGCGCGGCGAGCGGGTGGCCGTGCAACGGTCGCTCGAATATCCCGAATACTCCGCCGGCCGGCTGATGGACACTGACTTCGTCGCCGTGCCCCAGTTCTGGTCAATCGGCCAGACAATCGACTACATGCGCACGACCGACGACCTGCCGGAAGACTTCTACGAGGTGTTCGTCGTCGATCCCGGCTACCACCTGATTGGCACGATCCCGGTAAGCCGCATCCTGCGAACGCCGCGCGAACGGACGGTGCAAGAGGTCATGGACACCGAGCACATCATCATCTCGGTGGACGAGGACCAGGAGGACGTCGCCTACAAGTTCGAGCAGTACAACCTCGTGTCGGCTCCGGTCATCGACGGCGACCAGCGTCTCGCCGGCGTCATCACCATCGACGACGTGGTCGACATCATCCAGGAGGAAGCCGGCGAGGACATCCATCTCCTCGGCGGCGTTGGCGACGAGGCGATCACCGACACCGTGCTGCAGACGGTCCGGGGGCGGTTTGCCTGGCTCCTGATCAACGTCGGCACGTCCGGCCTTGCAGTGGCGGTCATCAGCCTGTTCGACGCCACGATCGAACAGATGGTGGCGCTTGCGGTCCTGATGCCGATCGTCGCCTCGATGGGCGGCAACGCAGGCGTGCAGACGATGACGGTGGCGGTGCGCGCGCTCGCCACGCGCGAGCTCGGACGCATCAATGCGCTGCGGGTGGTCGTGCGCGAAGCCGGCGTCGGGCTCATCAACGGGTTCATCTTCGCCATACTGGTCGGCACGGCCACGTTCTTCGTCTTCGGCAGCGGTGAACTGGGGCTGGTGATCGCGGCGGCGATGGTCGTCAACTTCATTGTCGCGGGGCTCGCCGGCATCCTCATCCCGTTGACGCTCGATGCGCTCGGCGCCGACCCGGCGGTAGCCTCCACCGTCTTCCTGACCACGCTGACCGACGTCGTCGGGTTCTTTTCGTTCCTCGGCCTGGCGACGCTGGTCCTGCTGTAGGGTGGGCCGCCCGGCGGCGGCCGTCAGTCCCTTTCAAGAAAGCGGGCGAGGGCGGCGAGCAGCGGCCGCTGCCCGGCCAGGAGCTTACGCTCGGCATCCTCCAGCGGGAACCATTGCGCCCGGTCGACCTCGGGAAAGCTGCGGACGGAACCCGAGCGTGGCGGCCATTCCATGGTGAAGCTGTTGCTGACCAGCCGTGCCGGGTCGAAATCGCCCTCCAGCGCGAACGCGCGCACCCGCTTGCCGCCGGACTGGCGTACCTCGCCGAGATCGACCGGCTCGCCCGCCGGCGCATGCCCGGTTTCTTCGGCGAACTCGCGGCGGGCGGCGGCCAGCGGGTCTTCGCCGGCCGAATATTCGCCCTTGGGGATCGACCACGCGCCGTCATCGCGATTGCGCCACCATGGCCCGCCGGGGTGTACCAGCAGCACCTCGATGTCGTCGCCGCGGCGGCGATAGAGCAGCAGTCCTGCGCTGAGCCTGGGCATCCTGCGGGATGGTAGCACGATGGTTGAGAGGCTGCCCCGACGGCTCCGCCGCCGCCGGCGTGTCCGACGGTGGCTCAGACGTGTGGTGCCGGCACCGGGAAACCGGTCGGCCTATTCCGCCGCTTCCACCTTCTGGCCGCTGCGGCGGCGGCCTTTCGCCAGGATGTCCTTGAGGTAGGCCCCGGTGTGGCTGCGCGGCTCTGCGGCAACCTGCTCAGGTGGGCCGCAGGCGACGATCTCGCCGCCGGCGGCGCCACCTTCCGGCCCCAGGTCGACGATCCAGTCGGCGGTCTTGATGACTTCCAGGTTGTGTTCGATGACCACCACCGTGTTGCCGTGGTCGACCAGTTCGTGCAGCACTTCGAGAAGCTTGCGGACGTCGTGGTAGTGCAGGCCCGTGGTCGGCTCGTCGAGTATGTACAGCGTGCGCCCGGTAGCGCGCCGCGACAGCTCCTTGGCGAGCTTGATGCGCTGGGCCTCGCCCCCGGACAGCGTCGTTGCCTGCTGGCCGACATGGATGTAGCCGAGACCGACGCGCTCGAGCGTCTCCAGCTTGTCGCGAACCGCGGGCACCGCCTTGAAGAACGTCTTGGCCTCCGACACCGTCATGTCGAGGACGTCGGCGATGGACTTGCCCTTGAACCGGATCTCCAGCGTCTCGCGATTGTAGCGCTT
>CAZSNL010000100.1:0-9765 GCA_964608275.1 uncultured Hyphomicrobiales bacterium
TGGCGATCAAGGGCCGCGCGATCGAGGTGCCGAGCAGGTACTGGCCCTCGTAGAGCGCGTTGGCGCGGACCATCGGGAACACGAAGTCGCGGCAGAACTCCTCGCGGAGATCGTCGACGAAGATCTCCTTGATGCCCAGCATCTCGGCTTTCCGCCGGGCGGGCTCGAGTTCCTCACCCTGTCCGAGGTCGGCGGTGAACGTCACCACCTCGCAGTCGTAGGTCTCCTGCAGCCATTTCAGTATGATCGACGTATCGAGGCCGCCCGAATAGGCGAGCACGACCTTCCTGACGTCGCGCGAATTCGACATTGCGGTTCCGGATCGTTTCGAGTGGGCCAGATCGCGCCGCACTATAGGCAAAGCGGTCCGTGCGGCAAGCGGCAAAGATGCCGGCGCCTTGCCGCGGGCTCAGGCGGCGGCGCGCCTTGCCCGTTCCAGGTCGGCGACGAACCGCAGGTACTCTGCCTCCGCCCGGTCGCGATCGGGCATGCGCAGGAGGTAGGAGGGGTGGACGGTGGCCACCAGCGACCGGTTCCCGTCGAGAGCGGTGACCTTGTCGCGGAGCGAGGATACGCTGGTGGTCCGGCCGAGTACGCCGCGCAGTGCGGTCGCCCCCATGGCGACCACGACGGCGGGTGCGACGAACCGGAGTTCGAGATCGAGCCACCAGCGGCAGGCGTCGATCTCGCCAGCGTCGGGTTTCTTGTGCAGGCGCCGCTTGCCCCGCTGGGCAAACTTGAAATGCTTGACCGCGTTGGTGACGAAGACGTCGGCGCGCTTGATTCCCGCCGCCTCAAGCGCCCGGTCGAGGACCGCACCGGCGGGGCCGACGAACGGCCTTCCGGCGATGTCCTCCCGGTCGCCCGGCTGCTCGCCGACGAGCAACAACCTCGCTCCGGCCGGGCCTTCGCCAAACACCGTCTGGGTTGCGTTCCGGTAGAGCGGGCAGCGAGTGCAGGCCGCGGCCAGCCGGCGGGCCTCGGAGAGCGAGGCAGGCACCGGGTCGTCGCCGGCGCCGGGCGCCGGCTCCGTCGACCGTTGCCCGGACACGGCGCGACGATCCGCGGGAGCCCTATCCATGGCCCCACAACGTGGCGCCTGCGCAGCCGGTTCCGGGCCGGGGGGCCGGCCCGTGCCGTCAGTCGATCGCCGCGGACTCGGGATCGTCGGCGAGGTCCGGCTCGGGGAAGGTCGGGTAGACGCCGGCGACCCGGCCCATCTGCTGGACCAGCGCCAGCACACTGTCGATGTACGGTGTCTCGATGTCGACCATGCGGCCCATCTCCTGGACCACGGTGAGAAGCGCGTCGATCTCCAGCGGGCGGTTGCGGTCGAGGTCCTGGAGCATCGACGTGCGGTGGGCGCCGACCCTCGCGGCGCCGTCGATGCGGCGCTCGACGTCGACCCGGAAATGGACGCCGAGCCGGCGGCCGATGCGCTCGGCTTCCAGCATCATGTTGCGGGCGAGGGCGCGGGTGCCGGGATCGGTGGCAACCACGTCGAGCGTCGCCCGGGTCAGCGCCGAGATCGGGTTGAAGCACAGGTTGCCCCACAGCTTCAGCCAGATGTCGTTGCGGATCTCGGGATGGATGCGCGGCTTGAGGCCGCCTGCCTCGAAGGCGGCGGCGAGGTCGCGGATGCGCTGGGTCTCGACCCGCGTCGGCTCGCCGAGGCCGAACTTGTCGCCGTAGATGTGACGGATCACGCCGGGCTCGATGATCTCGGTTGCCGGGTAGACGGTGCAGCCGATGGCGCGCTCGGGGCCGATCGCGGTCCACTGGCGGTCGCCCGGATCGACGCTTTCCAGCCGCAGATTGGCGAACTGCCCCTCGATGCCGTAGAAGTACCACCAGGGAATGCCGTTCTGGCAGGTGACGACGGCGGTGTCCGGGCCGAGCAGCGGCGCCATCTTGTCGGCGGACTCCCACGCCTGGTGCGCCTTGAGGGCGACGATCACGTAGTTCTGGGGGCCGAAGTCCGCCGGATTGTCGCTCGCCGGTATCCGGGCCGTCTTCTCGCCATCGGCAAAGATGATCTTCAGTCCGCGGTCCTGGATCGCGGCGAGGTGCGGCCCGCGGGCGATCATCGACACCTCGGCTCCGCCTTCCGCCAGCATCAGCCCGACATAGCCGCCGATCGCGCCGGCACCGTAGATGCAGATCTTCATCGATAACCCCTCTGTAGCGACACGAAGCTGGCCGGAAGCTGTGCGGGGGGACAGCAGGGGTCAAGCAAAATCTGCTGCCGCCGCCGGTGCCGCCGCCGCCGTCGCCGGAGGGCCCCCGGAGCGTCGCCGCCGCGTTGCCGGTGTGCCGCCGCCGGCGGCGGCGCCCACCGTCAGCGCCGCCCCAGCGCCTCGCGCATGGCGTCGGCGACGTGATGGGCGTCGGGGGCGATGATCGCGCCAGCCTGGCGCAGCGCCTCGATCTTGCTTGCCGCGTCGCCGCGGCCGAAGATGGTCAGCGTCCCGGCATGGCCCATGCGGCGCTGCGGCGGGGCGTGGCGGCCGGCGACCAGGGCGACCACCGGCTTCGACGGTTTCTCCGCCCTCAGATATTCCGCCGCCTGCTCTTCCTCGGAACCGCCGATCTCGCCGATCAGGATCACCCCTTCGGTGGCCTCGTCGGCCATGAACAGCTTCAGGCAGTCAACGAAGCCGATGCCGTGAACCGGATCGCCGCCGATGCCGATGGTGGTCGACTGGCCGAGACCGACGGCGCTCAGGTTGGCGGCGATCTCGCTGGTCAGCGATGCGGTGCGCGAGGCGATGCCGATGCCGCCGGGGCGGGCATGCACCGTCCCCATGACGCCGATCTTGCAGACGCCGGGGGCAAGCACGCCCTGCGAATTGGGGCCGACGAGGCGGGTTTTCGATCCGGCGAGGGCATGGCGGACGCGCACCATGTCGAGCACCGGCACCCGCTCGGTCACGCAGACGACGAGCGGGATCTCGGCCTCGATCGCCTCGATCATCGCCGCCGCCGCGCTGGGCGCCGGCACGAAGATCATCGACGCGTTGGCGCCGGTCTCGGCGACCGCCTCGGCGACGGTGTCGAATACCGGCAGGTCGAGGTGGCGGGTTCCGCCCTTGCCGGGAGTGACGCCGGCGACGACCCTGGTGCCGTAGGCGATGGCGCGGCCGGTGTGGTAGGTGCCGGCGCGGCCGGTCATGCCCTGGCACAGCACCCTGGTTCCGAGATCGACGAGCACCGCCATCACGCCGCCTCCCCGCGGGCGGCGGCGACGGCAAGCGCAACCGCATGCGCCATGTCGTCGGCCGGCATGTAGGCGACGCCGCAGTTGTTGAGGACGGTGCGCGAGAACTCGGCGTTGTTGCCGGCGGCGCGATAGACGATCGGCAGCCTGCGGCCGGAGCGCCGGACCGAGATGCCGATCGCCTCGGCCACGGTATCGCACCTGGTCATCCCGCCGCCGTGGATGTTGACGAGCACCACCTTCACCCCCGGGTTGCCGAACAGGAGATCGAGGCCGCGGGCGATGTCGATGCTGTTGGCGGTGGTGCGGATGTCCATGAAGTTGGCCGGCCTGCCGCCGGCGTCGCGCAGCATGTCGTGGGTGGCGAGCGCCAGCCCGGCACCGTTGACGACGACGCCGATGTCGCCGTCCATGCGCACGAAGTTGATCTCGTTGCGCTGGGCCTGGAGCTCGACGGGGTCGAGCGAATCGACATCGCGGAGCTCGGCGAGGTCGGGGTGGCGGAACAGCGCGTTGTCATCGAGCACCAGCTTCACGTCGAGGGCCACGACGTCGCCGGCGGCGGTAACCGCAAGCGGATTGATCTCGATCAGGCTCGCGTCGAGGTCGAAGAACGCCTGGACAAGGTTGCGAAACAGCACCGCGGCGTGCTCGCCTGCCGCGCCGTCGAGGTCGAGCCGCGCGGCAAACCCGGCATAGTCCGCCCCACCGATGCCGTCGGGGGGGATTTCAAGGCGCTCCACGATCGACGGGTCGCGGGCGACGCGCTCCTCGATGTCCTCGCCGCCGCGACGGGTGGCGATCAGCGTCACCGCTCCGAGCCGGCGGTCCACCAGGACTGCAACGTAGAGGTCGCGCTTCGCCTCCACGCCGGCCTCCACGTAGACCCGGCGCACGGTGCGGCCGGCAGGGCCGGTCTGCTCGGTGACCAGCGTGGTGCCGAGGAGGTCGGCCGCGATCGAGCGCACCTGGTCGGAGGTGGCGGCGAGCCGCACGCCGCCGGCGCGGCCGCGGCCGCCGGCATGGACCTGCGCCTTGACGGCAAACCTGCGGGCGTCGAGCTCGCGGGCGATCGACTCGGCTTCCTCGGCCGTCCATGCGACGCGGCCGGGTGGCACGGCGACGCCATAGCGGGACAGGATCTCCTTCGACTGGAACTCATGCAGATCCATGGGCATCCTCCGCATACGGCAGAATTTGTCCTGCTCACCCTGGCTGTTTGCCGGCCGTCCGGTTGTGCCGCTATACTCGCTTCGGCCTGACCGGCGCCCCGATATACTTTGGTATACAATATACCAGCAGGCACTCGCCTGTCGAGACTTTCAGGGATAGTACCCGGGCCCCGTTGACCCAGTTACAATTTGAGGCATACAATAAACCAGATACCAGAGACCGGCCGTACCACCACGGCGCGATCTGCTGGTGTCGAGGGTGCCCGTTTGGCGCCCCCAAAATGGGAGGAACTAGCATGCAACGATCTAAGAGCCTCATGCTCGGACTGGCGGCAGCGCTAAGTTTCGGGTTTGCTGGTGCTGCAGTACCGGACAAGGCGGCGGCCGAGTGGCAGCCGCAAAAGCCGGTCGAGTTCATCATCATGGCCGGAACCGGCGGCGGGGCCGATCAGATAGCCAGACTGATGCAGGGCCTGATCGAGAAAAAGAACCTTTCTCCACGGCCGTTCATCCCGATCAACAAGCCTGGCGGTTCGGGCGCCGAAGCGCTGCGCTACCTGCAGGACAAGTCGGGTGACGATCACACCATCCTGGTGACGCTGAACAGCTTCTACACCACCCCGATCATCAACGAGAACCTGGGCGTCGACATAACCAAGTTCACGCCGATCGCGCGCATGGCGCTCGATACGTTCCTCCTGTGGGTGCCTGCCGACTCCGAGATCAACGATCTGGAATCGTTTGTCGCCGCGATCAAGGAGCAGGGCAAGGACTGGAAGATGGGCGGAACGGGCTCGGGCCAGGAAGACTCGATCCTCACCGCGATGATCGAAGCCGAGTTCGGCACGGACATCACCTACATCCCGTTCTCGGGCGGCGGTGAAGTGGCCCAGAACCTGATCGGCAAGCACATCAACTCGACGGTCAACAATCCGGCCGAACAGAACGAGTTCCATCGTGCCGGCCAGAGCAAGCCGCTGGTGCAGTTCACCGGCGAGCGGATGGAGGCCTATCCCGACGTGCCGACCGCCAAGGAACTCGGCCACGACATCGAGTACTACATGCAGCGCTCGATCAATGGCCCTCCGGGGATGTCCAAGGAAGCTCAGGAGTGGTACATCAACCTCTTCAAGACGCTGTTCGAGTCCCAGGAGTGGCAGGACTACTGCGAGTCCGATGGACTGACCTGCGACGAGTTCCTGGGCGGCGATGACCTGGCCAAGTTCCACACCGCCCAGTTCGAGCGCCACAAGGCCCTGATCGAACAGGTCGGCGCCGAGGCCATAACCTCACAATAACCAGAGCAGAAACCACGGCAGGGGTGGATCGTGCACCCTTGCCGTGGGCGATCCCTGAGCATCTTTCGCGCAACGACACGGCGCGGCGGCAGGTCGTGCCGGCTACGACAAAGCGGCGTCGTTGCCGTTCCCGGGAGAACCTGCATGACAGTCCGGACTGCCGAACTTCTGATGGGCATAGCGCTCGCGCTCGCCTCCCTCGCCTTCATGTACAAGAGTACCGACGGGCTTTCGATCGGCTGGGTCGCCGGCAGCGGTCCCGGCGCGGGCGCCTGGCCGTTCTGGCTGTCGGCCGTGATGTTCCTGTCCTGCGTCGCCATCGTCATCCGCACGGTCATGCGGATAACGGTGCAGTCGCGCTCGGACGAGATCTTCATGGACCGGGAGGCCGTGTACCTGATCGGGGTGACAACGGTCGCGCTGGCGGCGCTGCTGCTCGGCACGTACTACATCGGCATCTACATATCGCTGATGGTGTTCCTGATGTTCTTCCTGCGCGTGCTGGGGGGGCATACCTGGACCCTGAGCATCGTGCTCACGATAGCGATCCCGATAGTCGTCTTCGTATTCTTCGAATACCTGCTCGTGATACCGCTGCCGAAAGGAATGTCCGAGCCGCTGTTCTACCCGATCTACGACCTGATGTACTGAGACCGCGCGGCACCGGCGGCGAGACACAGTCTCGCGCCACCATAGAATAGGGGACACACATGGGAGAGATACTGCCGCTGCTCGGCCAGGGCCTGCTCGAATCGCTCGAGCCGCTCAACCTGACGATGCTGCTGATCGGCTGCGTCGTCGGCCTGTTCATCGGCGCAATGCCGGGACTGGGTTCGGTCAACGGCGTCGCCATCCTGCTGCCGGTCACGTTCCTGGTGCCGCCCAATGCGGCGATCATCTTCCTGGCGGCGATCTACTACGGCGCCATGTACGGGGGCGCCATAAGTTCCATCACGCTCGGAATACCCGGCTCGTCCACGGCGGTGGCGACGGTCTTCGACGGACGGCCGCTCGCCAGCCAGGGCAGGGCCGACTATGCGCTCAGCATCGCCGCCATCGCCTCGTTCATCGGCGGCACCATCTCGGTCGTCCTGTTCACGCTGTTCGCGCCGCCGCTTGCCGCGTTCGCCTTGCGGTTCGGCCCGCCCGAGACGTTCGCGCTGATGATGCTGGCGTTCGCCACGTTCGTCGGTCTCGGCGGCGATGACATTCCGAAGACGATCTTCTCGATCTGCATCGGCCTGGTGCTGGCCGCCGTCGGCCTCGACATCGTCTCCGGCCGGCCGCGGCTGATCTTCTTCGACCTGTCGGGCTTCTACCACGGCGTCAACTTCCTGGTGCTCGCCATCGGCATCTACGGCATCGGCGAGATGCTGTGGACACTCGAACAGACCCGCGGCGACGTACAGGTGCACAAGGTCAAGACGTCGCTGCGGTCGTTGTTCGACAACCTGAAACGGGTGAAAGAGTACTTCATGACCTCCGTCATGGGGTCGGTGCTGGGCTACTTCGTCGGCATCCTGCCGGCCGCGGGCGCCACGCCGGGGTCGCTCATGGCCTACGGCATGGCCAAGGCCATGGCGAACGACCCCGACACCTACGGCAAGGGCAATCCGAAGGGTGTCGCGGCGCCGGAGTCGGCCAACAACGCCGCCTCGACCGGCTCCATGCTGCCGATGCTCACCCTCGGCATCCCCGGCTCGCCGACCACCGCCATCCTGCTCGGCGGCATGATCATCTGGGGGCTGAGGCCGGGGCCGCTGCTGTTCACCGAGCATCCGGATTTCGTCTGGGGCCTGATCGGCAGCCTCTACATCGCCAACCTGGCGACGCTGATCTTCAACCTCGCCATGATCCCGCTGTTCGTGAAGGTGCTGACGCTCAAGTTCACGATCCTGGCGCCGGTCATCTTCGTGCTGTGCATCGTGGGCGGCTACGCACCCGAGCAGAGCCTGCACGACGTCTGGCTGATGCTGCTGTTCGGCGTTGCCGGCTATCTCCTGCGCAAGCTGGACTACCCGGTGGCGCCGGCGGTGCTGGCGATCGTGCTCGGGCCGCTGGCTGAGCAGTCGCTGCGCCAGTCGCTCCTGCTGTCGCAGGGCGAGATGAGCATCTTCGTCACCCGGCCGTTGTCGCTGATGTTCCTGCTGGCGGGGGTGGCGCTGTTCATCTACCCGCTGTTCGTTGCCTGGCGCCGTCGCCGTCGCGATGCCGCCAGGACAGTAGAGGGGACAACCGGCACGTAGATGCCCGCTTGACTTGCAGTGGGCGTGGTGTTTGGTGTACCAAGGACCAGAAATGCCAGCCCGCCGTTCGTGCATGACGCGGAAACGCGGTCATGCACGGCGGCGGGGGGTCGTTTTGCAGGACAGGAAACCATGGAGACGATCGAGCTCGAGGTCAGCCCGATAGGCGAGGAACAGAGCCTCAAGCATCGAATCTACACGGCGCTCAAGGCGGCGATCCAGAACATGAACATCTATCATGAGGATGCGCAGCTCCGCCTCGACGAGCGCAAGCTGTCGGAACAGTTCGGCATCTCGCGCACGCCGCTGCGCGAGGCGCTGGCCCGCCTCGATCACGAGGGCCTGGTCAGGATCGTTCCGCGGCGCGGCATCTACATCGTGCGCAAATCGAAGGCGGAGATCCTCGAGATGATCACCGTCTGGGCGGCGTTGGAAAGCATGGCGGCGAGGCTCGTGACGCAGGTCGCGAGCGACGACGAGATCGCCGGCCTGCGCAGGATGGTCATGAGCTTCCCCGGCAACGAGGTCTACGCTCACATCGACGAGTATTCGGATGCCAACATCCGCTTCCATCAGACCATCCTGCAGCTGAGCAAGTGCGAGCTGCTCAACGAGATGGCGAGCGGGCTGTTCATGCACGTTCGCGCGATCCGGGCGCGGACCATTTCCGAGGAGGACCGGGCCGGACGCTCGGTCGTCGATCACACCCACATCATCGAGGCACTGGAGGCCCGGGACACCGAACTGGCCGAGCGGCTGGTCCGCGAGCACACCCTGAAGCTGCGCGACCACGTCGCCCGGACCATCGATCTGGACCACGCCGGGCATCCGTAATCTGTTCTGGAGGTTCGAACCAATGTCAGCAATGGTCGAGAGCGTTGAAAGAGAATCGTCCGAAGTAGTGACTAAACAGGAGCTGACGGACGGCTTTCACCTCGTCATCGACGCACTCAAGCTCAACGGCATCGACACGATCTATGCGGTGCCGGGCATCCCGATCACCGACGTGTGCCGGCTGGCCCAGGCCGAAGGCATGCGCGTCATCTCGTTCCGCCACGAGCAGCATGCCGGCAACGCGGCGGCCATCGCCGGCTTCCTGACCAAGAAGCCGGGCATCTGCCTGACCGTGTCGGCGCCGGGCTTCCTCAACGGGCTGACGGCGCTCGCCAACGCCAACACCAACTGCTTCCCGATGATCCTGATCTCGGGCTCGTCGGAGCGCGAGATCGTCGACCTGCAGCAGGGTGACTACGAGGAGATGGACCAGCTCGCCATCGCCCGCCCGCTGTGCAAGGCGGCGTTCCGGGTGCTGCACGCCGAGGACATCGGCATCGGTATCGCGCGGGCCATCCGGGCCGCCGTCTCGGGACGGCCGGGCGGCGTGTACCTCGACCTTCCCGCCAAGCTGTTCTCGCAGGTGATGGATGCGGCCGAGGGCGCAAGGTCGCTGGTCAAGGTCATCGACCCCGCACCCGCCCAGATCCCGGCCCCGGAGGCTGTCGATCGGGCGCTGGACGTGCTCAAGGGCGCCAAGCGGCCGCTGATCATCCTCGGCAAGGGCGCAGCCTACGCCCAGGCGGATGACGAGATCCGCACGCTGGTCGAGAAGAGCGGCATCCCGTTCCTGCCGATGAGCATGGCCAAGGGGCTGCTGCCGGACAACCATCCGCAGTCGGCGGGCGCGGCGCGGTCGCTGGTGCTGAAGGAATCCGACGTCGTCATGCTCATCGGCGCGCGGCTCAACTGGCTCCTGTCGCACGGCAAGGGCAAGACCTGGGGCGAACCGCACTCGACGAAGTTCATTCAGGTCGACATCGAGCCGAAGGAGATGG
>CAZSNL010000101.1:0-5848 GCA_964608275.1 uncultured Hyphomicrobiales bacterium
GCGAACAGCATCGCGGTGAACTCGGGGATCACCACCATGCCGCCGCGGAAGTTGAAGCCGCCGAGCTCGGGATAGTCGAACGTCACCGGCACCCCGGTGGCCACCAGCGCCACCAGCGGCAGCCCGACGACGAGGCCGAGGACCGTCCACAGGACCGGGAACTGCTCGCCGGTATCCATCTGCCGCTGCCGCGCCCAGCGCCAGACCAGAACGCTCGCCACGCAGCCGAGCAGGAAGGCGGCGAGGATGAAGCCGGACCCGGGCCCGAACAGCGGCTTCGGCATGTAGAGCCCGCGGTTGTTGACGAACACGCTGCCGAACAGCTCGAGGCTGTCGCGCGGCCCCGGCAGCGGCTTCAGCACGGCGTGGTACCAGACGAAGATCTGCAGCAGCAGCGGGATGTTGCGCACCACCTCGATGTAGACGGTGGCGATCTTCGAGATCAGCCAGTTGCGCGACAGCCGCATGATGCCGATGACGAAGCCGAGGATGGTGGCGACGATGATGCCGATGAACGCCACCAGCAGCGTGTTGAGCAGGCCGACGATGAAGGCGCGGCCGTAGCTCGACGCCTCCTCATACGGGATCAGCGTCTGGATGATGCCGAAGCCGGCGGTCGTGTCGAGGAAGCCGAAGCCCGACGCGATGTTGCGGTGTTCGAGGTTGGTGATGGTGTTGGAAACGACGGTCCATACCAGCCAGACCGTCAGGATGACGACGACGGCCTGGGAAACCAGCGCCCGGATCTTCGGGTCGTTCCACGGTGCCGTCCGCGCCGGCGCGGCATGCTCGGATGTGGCGCTCATCTGTTCCCCCTTGCCGCCGGCTGTCCGCCGGCGCTGGTCGCCGCATCCGCTGCGCCTTGTCGGCCTGCGCAGTCGCCGGCGGCGACGGCCCGGCCGGCGCGCACCTGGCGCCGGCCGGAAACCCGGTGCCGTCCGTCAGCGGACGGGCGGAGCGTACTGGAGGCCGCCCTGGGTCCACAGCGCGTTGAGGCCGCGCTCGATGCCGAGCGGGGTCTCCGGACCCACGTTGCTGGCGAACACTTCGCCGTAGTTGCCGACGTGCTTGATGATCTTGTAGGCCCAGTCGTTGTCGAGCCCGATCGCCTCGCCGAACGCGCCCTCATTGCCGAGCAGGCGCATGACCTCGGGGTTCTTGGAGGTCGCCTTCATCTCGTCGACGTTCTGCGACGTCACGCCGAGCTCCTCGGCGTTGACCATCGCGAAGTGCACCCACTTTACGAGGTTGAACCACTTCGGATCGCCCTGGCGCACCGACGGCCCGAGCGGCTCCTTGGAGATGATTTCCGGCAGCACCATGTGCTCGTCCGGGTTGGTGAGCTTGAGGCGCTGGGCGTAGAGGCCCGAGGCGTCGGTCGTGTAGACGTCGCAGCGGCCGGCGTTGTAGGCCTGCACCACCTCGTCGGCCTTCTCGAACGCCACCACCTCGTAGTTCATGCCGTTGGCGCGGAAGTAGTCGGCCAGGTTGAGCTCGGTGGTGGTGCCGGTGTTGGTGCAGACGGCGGCGCCGCCGAGTTCCTTGGCGCTCTTCACCCCGAGAGCCTTGCGCACCATGAAGCCCTGGCCGTCATAGTAGTTGATGCCGGTGAACAGGAGGCCGAGCTGGGTATCGCGCGTCATCGTCCACGTGGTGTTGCGCGGCAGCACGTCCACCTCGCCCGACTGGAGCGCCGTGAACCGCTCCTTGGCCGACAGCGGCGTGTACTTCACCGCGCCGGGATCGTCGAAGATGGCCGCGGCCATCGCCCGGCAGAGGTCGACGTCGAGACCGGTCCAGTTGCCCTGGCTGTCCGGGTTCGAGAACCCCGGCAGGCCCTGGCTCACCCCGCACTGGACGAAGCCCTTCGCCTTGACGTCGTCGAGCGTGTCGGCGGACGCCGAAGTGGCTGCGACGGCGACGACTGCGCCGAATACCAGTGGAACAAGTCTATTCTTCATGATGGTGCCCTCCTTGCCACGCCTCATCGGCATGCTCCCCAGCCCCCGGAGCCTCGCCGGCCGTCATGACGGTCGGTCGGCGCGGGATGTTCCGGGCACGCGATGATCGGTGATCTGGTTGTTGTTTCTCCCTTGCAGGCACGAATGCTCGTGCCTTGCGGCTATTAGGGGCGATATTGCTTGGATGGTCAAGGCTGAACTGGCGAACATCATTGCTTTGCGCTATCTGCCCTGACAGGCTTGGGGGCGGCCATCCGGGGCGCGATCAACAGGTTCGAGCAGGACATGACAGGCGGACACCGAAAACCGGCCGGCAGCCGCCGGCCCGACACCCTCATCGTGACCGCGGGCCGCGACCCGGCGGCCAACCACGGCTTCGTCAACCCGCCCGTCTATCACGCCTCGACGGTGCTCTACGAAAGCACCGACGCCTATCTCGAACACCGGGCGCGCTACGAGTACGGCCGCCGCGGCACGCCGACCACCGATGCGGTGACCGAGGCGCTGGCGAGGCTGGAGGGCGGCCACGGCACCCGCCTCTACCCGTCGGGGCTGGCGGCGATCACGTCGCTGCTGCTGACCTTCCTCAACGCCGGCGACCACCTGCTGATGACCGACGGCGTGTACCTTCCGGTGCGCCGGTTCTGCGACACCTTCCTCGCCCGGCTGGGCATCGAGACGACGTACTACGATCCGCGGATCGGGGCCGGGGTGGAGGAGCTGATCCGGCCGGCGACGCGGCTCGTCTACACCGAGGCGCCGAGCTCGCTCACCATGGAGATGCAGGACATTCCGGCGATCGCCGCCGTCGCCCGCGGCCGCGGCATCCCGGTCGCCATGGACAACACCTGGGGGACGCCGCTGTACTGCCGGCCGTTCGACCTCGGCGTCGACCTCTCGGTCCACGCCGCCACCAAGTACATCTGCGGCCACTCCGACGCCATGCTCGGCGCCGTGACCGCCAACGAGGCGCACTGGCCGCGCCTCCTCGACGGCTTCAACACCCTCGGCCAGGCGGCTGGCCCCGACGACGTCTACCTCGCCCATCGCGGGCTGCGCACCATGGCGGTCCGGATGGAGCGGCAGATGCGCTCGGCGCTCGACATCGCCGCCTGGCTGCGCGAGCGCCCCGAGGTCCGCGAGGTGCTGTACCCGCCGCTTCCCGGCGACCGCGGCCACGAACTGTGGAAGCGGGACTTCACCGGCGGCGCGAGCCTGATGTCGGTGCTGCTGAAGCGCCCCGAACGCGCCGCCGTCACCGCGCTGATCGACGCCCTCGAGCTGTTCGGCATCGGCGCCTCGTGGGGCGGCTACGAGAGCCTGGTGGTGCCGTTCGACCCCAACCGCCACCGGGCGCAGCGGCGGTGGGACTACGACGGCTTCGCGGTCCGCTTCCACATCGGCCTGGAGGACCCGGACGACCTGAAGGCCGACCTCGAGCGCGGCCTTGCCGCCCTCGCCGCCGCCTGACCGCGCCGCCTGCCCGGCTTCCGCCCTGGCCGCAACCCGGCCGATGTTCCGGACCGGGAGGTCGCGGCGGACGTTTTCCGGTTGAACGGCAGGGTGCGCGGACTATCTCGTGGCGATGTCCCTGAACCAACCGGGTGTTGCCATGAAGAGCCTGCCTTACCTCATCGTCGCGGGCCTCGCACTCGCGCTTGCCCTGCCCGTCTTCGCCCAGGACGATCCCGAACTCATCTTCAAGAAGACGACCGTCATCAAGCTGCTGTCGCCCGACCACAAGCTCGCCACCTACGCCATCGACGACCCGCTGGTCGACGGCATCTCGTGTCACTTCACGGTGCCCGAGAAGGGCGGCTGGGCCGGCTGGGCGGGGCTTGCCGAGGAACTGTCCGACATCTCGCTCGCCTGCCGCCAGGTCGGCCCGGTCACGATCAAGGGCACCTTCGAGCAGGGCGACGAGGTGTTCCGCCAGCGCCGGTCCCTGTTCTTCAAGAAGATGCGCATCGTCCGCGGCTGCGACGCCCGGCGCAACGTGCTGGTCTACCTCGTCTACAGCGACCGGCTGATCGAGGGCTCGCCGCAGAACTCGACCTCGACGGTGCCGCTGATGCCGTGGGGCGACGCCGAGCCGCCGCAGTGCAGGGACTTCCTCGACGAGTGAGCCGCGCCGTCAGGTCAGCCCGGACAGGTCGCCTCCGAATATGACGTAGGCCTTGCCGGCCACGTCATCCGGCACGCCGACGAGGATGTCGGCATAGCCGTCGTCATTGACGTCGCCGGCCGCCGAGACGTCGAGGACAAGCGGATCGTCGTCGGCCGTGATCCTCAGTTCGAAGCCGTTGATGCCGTCAAGGCCGGCGAGCCAGATATGGCCGTCCCCGTTGCCGTCGAGGTTGTCGAGGCTGCCGAGGCTGCCGCCGCCGAACAGGACGAACGCCGAGTACTTGTTGCTGCCGACGATGAGGTCGTCGTATCCGTCGCCGTTGAAATCGCCCAGCGACGAGACCGTCAGGCCCGCCTTCCCGTATTCGACCGCCCCCTCGATGACATAGCCCGTGGCGCCGTCGATGTTTTCCAGTGCGATCGTGCCGTCGGCCTTGCCGTCCGCCGTATCGAGCTGGTCGAGGTTCGCCTTCCCGCCGAACACGAGGTAGGCCCGTCCCGCCTCGGATTCCCCGGGACTGGCGAAGGGCGCACCGATCAGGAGATCGTCGTAGCCGTCGCCGTTCACGTCGCCTGCGGTGGAGATCGAATAGCCCACCTCTTCATATTCGCCATGGGGACCGACGAACCGGAACCCGAAGACCCCGTCCATCGACGACAGCCGGATCACGCCGTCGGCGTCGCCGTCGCTCTCGTCAAGCGAATGCAGGTTGCCCGCGCCGCCGAACACGAGATAGGCGGCGCCGTCGCCGTAACCGACTCCGGGCGCCCCGATCACCAGGTCGGCAATGTCGTCGCCGTCGACGTCGCCGGCGGCCGATACGGCGAATCCGGCCTCGCCGTTGTTGGTTGCGCCGGCGAATACGTAGCCGAACTGGCCTTCTCCGCCGAAGAGGTCAGCCAGCAGTATTTCGCCGTCGCCGCCGCCGCCGCTTAGCGAATCCAGCCCGCCGAGACTGTAGGGTCCGCCGAACACGAGATAGGTGAACCCGTCGTCGTCGCCTGACACGCCGTAGTCGGCATGATAGGCACTTATCAGGAGGTCGTCGTACCCGTCGCCGTTGACGTCGCCGATGCCGGCAACGGAGAAGCCGGCGTAGTCGCCGTGCTCGTCGCCCACGAACCGGTAGCCCGAAGCGGCGTCCAGATCGGCCAGGTCGATCTCGCCGTCGTTGTCGCCGCTGAAGTCCTTGTCCAGCTCCTTGAGGTTCGAACCGCCGAACAGCAGGTACGCCTCGCCCGCGTCGCCGGTTCCCGAAGTGTCGTTCCCGCCCTTGTAGGCGCCGATCAGGAAATCGGCGTGCCCGTCGGCGTTGACGTCGCCGGCAGCGGATACGGCCCACCCCGAGTAATCGTCCGGACGAAGTCCCTTGAGAAGGTAGCCGTTGCCGAATTCGAGATCGCCCAGAGCGATGACGTGATCGCCATCACCGTCCAGCGCCGCCAGATTCGCGGTGCCGCCAAGCACGAGATACGTCTCGCCCGTTGCGTAGTCTGCGCCTGGTGCGCCGATCAGGAAATCGGCGATGCCATCACCGTCGACGTCGCCGGCCGGCGCGACCGCGAATCCGGCATAGTCGCCGCCGGCGATGCCGTGAAGCAGGTAGCCTGTCAGGCCAGGGACGTGGCCGGCAACGACGTCATCGGCAAGGATGATGCCCGACAGTTCGCTGACGTTCTGGACTGTGACGTTGATCGTCCGGGTATCCGAACCGCCGGCGCCGTCCTCCACCCGCACCTGCACCGCATAGACGTTGTCG
>CAZSNL010000101.1:5948-6640 GCA_964608275.1 uncultured Hyphomicrobiales bacterium
ATCCGAACCGCCGGCGCCGTCCTCCACCCGCACCTGCACCGCATAGACGTTGTCGGCGTCGCTGTCGTGCGGGTTCTCGAAGTCCGGCGCGGTCTTGAACCGGAGTTCGCCGGTGCTGGAATCGATCGTGAACTTGTCGGCATCCGGACCGCCGGCAATGACATACTGCAAGGTCTGGGCAGGCAGGTCGGGATCGTTGGCGACGACGGATCCGGCCACCAGCTGGTTTTCGTCGATCGTGAACCCGGACGTCGTGATGACCGGCGGCTCGTTGACGTCATGGACGGTGACGTTGATCGTCCGGGTGTCCGAACCGCCCGCGCCGTCCTCCACCCGCACCTGCACCGCATAGACGTTGTCGCCGTTGCTGTCGTGCGGGATCTCGAAGTCCGGCGCGGTCTTGAACCGGAGTTCGCCGGTGCTGGAATCAATCGTGAACTTGTCGCTGTCCGGACCGCCGACAATCGCATACTGCAATGCCTGCGGTGGCAGGTCGGGATCGTTGGCGACGACGGATCCGGCCACCA
This sequence comes from uncultured Hyphomicrobiales bacterium, assembly GCA_964608275.1. Taxonomy (GTDB): domain Bacteria; phylum Pseudomonadota; class Alphaproteobacteria; order Rhizobiales; family CAZSNL01; genus CAZSNL01. The sequence goes on from CAZSNL010000101.1 coordinate 6,476, forward strand.
GCTGGTTTTCGTCGATCGTGAACCCGGACGTTGCGATGACCGGCGGCTCGTTGACGTCGCGGACGGTGACGTTGATCACCTGCGTGACCGAACCGCCCTGGCCGTCCTCGACCCGGACCTGGACCCGGTAGACGTTGTCGCCGTTGCTGTCGTGCGGGGTCTCGA
>CAZSNL010000101.1:6740-9700 GCA_964608275.1 uncultured Hyphomicrobiales bacterium
TGGCGATCACTGCTCCGGCCACCAGCCGGTTCTCGTCGACGTCCAGCCCGGTGGTGCCAATGACCGGCGGCTCGTTGACGTCGCGGACGGTGACGCTGATCACGCGGCTGTCGGACCCGCCCTGGCCGTCCTCCACCCGGACCTGGACCCGGTAGACGTTGTCGCCGTTGCTGTCGTGCGGGGTCTCGAAGTCGGGCGCGGTCTTGAACCGCAGCACCCCGGTATTGGGGTTGATCGTGAACTTGTCGCCGTCCGGCCCGCCGGTGATCGCATACTGCAACGTCTGGGCAGAATCGGGATCGGTGGCGATCACTGCTCCGGCCACCAGCCGGTTCTCGTCGACGTCCAGCCCGGTGGTTCCGATGACCGGCGGCTCGTTGACGTCGCGGACGTTGACGCTGACCAGCCGGGTGTCCGAACCGCCGTCGTCGTCCTCCACCCGCACCTGCACTCGGTAGACGTTGTCGCCGTTGCTGTCGTGCGGGTTCTCGAAGTCCGGCGCGGTCTTGAACCGCAGCACGCCGGTATTGGGGTTGATCGTGAACTTGTCGCCGTCCGCGCCGCCGACAATGGCATACTGCAGCGCCGTTGCGGGGGCGTCGGGATCGTCGCCGACCACCCTGCCCGCGCGCTGCCGGTTCTCGTCCACGGTCAGGCTGTCGGTGATCACGACGGGATCGGTGTTGATCCCGTGAACAGTCACCGTCACCGTTGCCGAATCGAACCCGCCGTTGCCGTCCGAAATCCGGTAGCGGAACCCGTCGGTGGCGGTCTGCCCGGCGGTTAGGAAGTCGAAGGCACCGTTCGGATCGTACGAGAACGTGCCGTCGGCGTTGACGGTCAGGAGCGCCCCAGAGTCGAGCACGATCTGCTGCCCGACGGCCGATACCTCGCCGTTGACCCGGTCGACCGAGAGCGGATCGCCCTCGAGGTCGATGTCCGGCCCGTTCCCGTTGTCCACCAGGACGTTGCCGGCGGTTGTTGAATCGGTATCGACGGAAACCTCGTCATTTCGTGCCACGGGAACGAAGTTTCCGTTCCTGAGCACGAATGAGCCGTCGTCGAACTGCAGGACCTCGGCGCCCTGTACGGTGTCGCCGCCGACCGCCCCGTTGGCGGCAATGCGGTTGGTGATCGACGTCACCACGACGCTGCCGTCGTCGAGGATGTCGAAAGAGAAGCTGTCGAGGTCGCCCGCGAAGATGATGCTGTCGTCGCCCGGGCCGCCGATCAGGAGGTCGCCGCCGGCGCCGCCGATCAGCGTGTCGTTGCCGGCGCCGCCGACCAGCGTGTCGCCGCCGGCGCCACCGTCGAGCAGATCGTCGCCGCTTCCGCCGTGCAGGCTGTCGCCGCCGCCGCCGCCGCGCAGCGTATCGTCGCCCGCGTTGCCGGTGATGGTGTCGCGGCCGGCACCGCCGATCAGGGTGTCGTTGCCGTGGCCGCCGGCGAGCGTGTCTGCGCCGCCGCCGCCCTCGAGCAGGTCGCCGTCGCCTCCCCCGTCGAGGCTGTCGTTGCCGTCGCCGCCGAGCAGCGTGTCGGCGCCGGCATTGCCGGTGAGGGTGTCGTTGCCGGCGCCGCCGGTGTGCAGGTCGTCGCCGTGGCCGCCGCCGAGGAGATCGTTGCCGGCGCCGCCGTCGAGCGTGTCGTTGCCGCCGCTGCCGACCAGCGTGTCGTTGCCGCCGCGCCCGTCGACGACATCGTCGCCGGCGCGGCCGTTGAGCCAGTTGCCGCCGTCGTCGCCGGACAGGTGGTCATCGCCTTTCGAACCGGAGACGTGTTCGATGTCGATGAGGGTGTCGGTGCCGAGGTCCCCGGTCGCGGTGCCGGCCACCAGGTCGACGGTGACCGCCTCGCCGCGGCTGAAGCTCACGGTGTCGCTGCCGGGGCCGCCATCGATCAGGTCGTCGCCGCGGTCGGCATTGAACCAGTCGTTCCCGCCGCCGCCGAACAGCCGGTCGTTGCCGGTGCCGCCGGTCAGCGTATCGTCGCCGGCGCCGCCCCGGAGAATGTCGTGGCCGAGCCCGCCAAGCAGGCGGTCGTTGCCGGCCAGTCCGATGATGGTGTCATTCTGACGCGAGTCGCGCGGATCCTCGACGCTGATCGCGGCGCGCAGCACGTCGTCGAACTTCGTCCCCACCAGAAGCGCCACGATCGACCCCCTCCCCAGGGACGCGAGCCCATTTTTTGCCGCAGTATTCTGACTGTGTCACGGATTGTGTGTCAATCGCTACGAACACTCCTCCAAATCATCGTCTCATGGCCTTGCATTAGTCTCGCTTTGCGGTAGGTTCTGCGCGGCCCGGCGTCTGGCACGGGCGAGCGCGACCGGCGGCCGATGCCTCACACGATCCTGATCCTCAATGGTCCCAATCTCAACCTCCTCGGCGAGCGCGAACCGGAGGTCTATGGACGGACGACCCTGGCCGACATTGCCAGCGCCTGCGATTCGCGGGCGCGCACGCTCGGCCTGACGGTCGACTTCCGCCAGTCCAACCACGAGGGCGAGCTGGTCCAGTGGGTGCAGGAGGCACGCGGCACCGCGTCGGGCCTCATCGTCAACGCCGCCGGCTACACCACCACCTCGATCGCCCTCCTCGATGCGCTCAAGACCTTCGAGGGGCCGATCGTCGAACTGCACCTGTCCAACATCTTCCGTCGCGAGCCGTTCCGCCAGGAGAGCTACGTCTCGCTTGCCGCCGACGGCATCATCTGCGGCTTCGGTGCGTCGGGGTACGAACTGGCGCTCGACGCCATCGCCCGCCTGGTCGAGACGTAGCCAATGGCAAGAACCCCGGACAAGAAGTTTGACGCCGATCTCATCCGCGAGCTGGCGGAGCTGCTGAAGGAAACCGACCTCTCCGAGATCGAGATCGAGGATCGCAACCTGCGGGTCCGCGTCGCCCGCACGATTGCCGGCGCACCTGCAACCATCCCGGTGGCCGCGCCGCAGCCGCAGGCCG
>CAZSNL010000102.1:0-9564 GCA_964608275.1 uncultured Hyphomicrobiales bacterium
CCGGCGGCTGCACGACGAGTTCCGCATCACCACCGTCTACGTCACCCACGACCAGGCCGAAGCGATGGTGACGTCAGACCGCATCGCCGTGATGAATGCAGGCCGGATCGAACAGGTCGACGAGCCACACAGCCTCTATACCAGACCGAAGACGCGCTTCGTCGCCGGCTTCATCGGCCGGACCAATTTCATCGAGGGCCACGCCGAGAACGGGCAAGTGGGCTTCGACGGGTTCGCACTCGATGCGGCGCATTTCAACGGCGCCCTCACCGGTGCCGGTCGCAACGTCACCTTCTCGGTACGGCCGCAGAGCATGACCCTGCACCGCGAAGCGCCCGACGGCGAGGCTCGTCCGGTCGTGCCGGCCACCGTTGTGGAGCGCGCCTATCTGGGCGAGTTCTGGGACTACATCGTGGCCCCGCAGGGCAGCGGCCTGAAACTGCGCGTCACGGCGCCGCCGCTTCAGGTGCATCACGTGGGCGAGCCGGTCTGGATCGAGTTCGACCCGCGTCAGATGGCGCCGATCGGCTGATCCCGGCACGGCGCGACCGCCGTGGACGCGGGGACACGGAGGGCGCTCGCCCAGCTCCCGGCCGGACATGACGACCGGGAACAGATGCTTTCCGGACCATCGATGACAACCGCAACGCAGGGCCCACCATGAAGCTCCTCACCTTCTCCCATGACGGCACGGTCTCCTATGGCGCGGTCCGGGGCGATCGCGTTGTCGATCTCGGCCGCGCGGTCGGCGATCGCTGGCCGACGCTCAAGGCCGCACTTGCCGCCGGCGCGCTCGGGCGGCTGGTGGATGCGATCGCCTCGGCCGAGGAGGATCTGCCGCTCGACGCGATCCGCTTCCTGCCGGTGATTCCGGACCCCGACAAGATCCTGTGCGTCGGCCTCAATTACGAGCCGCACCGGCTCGAGGGCGGGCACCCCAAGACCGACCATCCGACCATCTTCGCCCGCTTCGCCAATTCGCAGATCGGCCATCTCCAGCCGATGCTCGCCCCGCGCGAGTCCGACAAGCTCGACTATGAGGGCGAGATCGCCGTCGTGATCGGCAAGGCGGGCCGGCGCATCCCGGCGGCGCGGGCGCTGGAGCATGTCGCCGGCTACGCCTGCTACAACGAGGGCAGCGTCCGCGATTTCCAGCGGCACAGCAGCCAATTCATCCCGGGCAAGAACTTCGTCGGGACCGGGGCGTTCGGCCCGTGGATGGTCACGCCGGACGAGATCCCCGACGCGAACGACCTGACGCTCGTCACGCGACTGAACGGCGAGGAGATGCAGCGGGCCAATTCCAGCGAGCTGACCTTCCCGATTCCCACCCTGATCGAATATTGCTCGACCTTCACGGAGCTCGTGCCCGGCGACGTCATCGTGACCGGGACGCCGGGCGGCGTCGGGTCGCGGCGCAACCCGCCCGTCTATCTGAAGCCGGGCGACGAGGTCGAGGTGGAGGTCTCCTCGATCGGCATCCTCCGCAATCCGGTCGTCCGGGACTGACGCGCCGGACGACCGGATCGCAGCCGCGGCGCACGGAACGCGCTTCGCGGCCGATGCCGGCATCGGCCGCACCGGCGGCGTGTGCCGGCGCCTGCGAGGCGGACGGCGGGTACCGCTCCGCCCAGATATCGGAGGGGGTTGCGCCGCCCGCGGCCAGGATCGCGCGGGGGAGGGGGGCGCCGCCTCCGGGACGCCGTTCAGATCACGCCGCGTTCGCGCAGGTCGCGGATGTTCTGCTCGTCGTACCCGAGATCGCGGAGCACCGCGTCCGTGTGCTCGCCGAGCTCGGGCGTGGCGCTTCGGATCTCGGCGGGTGTCCGGTTCATCTTGATCGCCTGGCCGACCAGCTTGATGTCGCCGAGCTTCGGGTGGTGCACCGGGACCGCCATTCGATTGTGCTGCACCTGCGGGTCGGCGAACACCTGGTCGATCGTATAGATCGGCCCCGACGGGCAGCCCGCCTTGTTCAGGAGGTCGATCCACTCGGCACTGGTGCGGGTGCGGGTGATCTCGGCGATCTCCGCGTTGAGCTTGGCCCGGTTCTGCGAGCGCAGCGCGCCGGTGCGGTAGTCCGGGTTCTCGGCCAAATGCGGCGCATCGATGGCCTTGCAGAAGCGCTCGTAAATCTCCTGCCCGGCCACGGCGATGTTGATGTGTCCGTCCTTGGTCGGAAACACACCGGTCGGAATGCTGGTCGGGTGGTCGTTGCCAGCCTGCTTCGGCACCTCACCGTTCATCAGGTAGCGGGCGGCCTGGAAGTCCAGCATCTGGATCTGTGCCTCGAGCAGCGAGGTCTGCACCCACTGCCCTTCCCCCGACACTTCACGCTCCAACAGCGCCACCAGAATGCCCTGCGCGCAGAAGATGCCGGCGCAGAGATCAGCGACCGGGATGCCGACGCGCACCGGCCCCTGCCCCGGCAGCCCGGTGATCGACATCAGGCCGCCCATGCCCTGCGCTACCTGATCGAAGCCGGGCCGCAAAGCATACGGACCGTCCTGGCCGAAGCCGGAAATGCTGCCATAGACGATGCGTGGATTGACCTTGCGGCAGGCCTGATAGTCGATGCCGAGGCGGTGCTTCACATCGGGCCGGTAGTTCTCGACGACCACGTCGGCCTGCTCGACGAGCTGAAAGAAAATCCTCTTGCCGTCATCGGCCTTCAGATTCAGGGTCATCGACCGCTTGTTACGATGCAGGTTCTGGAAGTCGAACCCGTGGCGCGGCCCGCCGAGCCCCTCGCCGCTGCCGGGCTTCGGCGGTTCCTCGATCTTGATCACGTCGGCACCCCAATCGGCAAGCTGCCGAACGCAGGTCGGTCCCGCACGTACGCGGGTGAGGTCGAGCACCTTGAAGCGGGAAAGCGGCAGCTTGCTGGCCGACACGGCAATGGCTCCCTGGACAGACGGACCTGTACGATATCGGCGGGACTTTAGCGCATGCCGCGCATTCCGGTCCAAGCCGAATGCGCCGCGGTCAGACGGCAATCTCTTCGGCGATGGTGCCACCGGTCAGCCGTTCCAGTTCGGCCAGGGTGGAGGCGAACACGCAGTGCGGGTGGCCGGCGGCGGCGTAGACCGTCGCGAAGCGCCCGAGGCTGGCGTCGATCGCGACCGGCAGCACTCGCGGATGGGCGATCGGGGCGACCCCGCCGATGGCGAAACCGGTTGCCTCCCGTACCTCCTCCGCATTGGCCCGACGTGCCTTGCCGGCGAGGCCGAGCACCGCCGGCAGCACCTTAACGTCGCACTGGCGGTCGCCCGCGATCAGCGCCATCACCGGCCGATGCCCGACCATGAACAGCAGCGACTTGACGATCGAGCCGAGCGGTGTGCCGATACTGTCGGCCGCGTCCTGTGCGGTCCGGGCGGTCTCGGCCAGTGCCATCACCCGCGCCTCCGATCCGGCCTCGATCAGCGCCTGCTGTACGCGGCGAACGGAGGGATTGGCGAGCGGATCCATGCGGCGTCCTCGGGATTTCGAATGCCGCGACATGATCCGCACGACCGGACCGGCGGTCAACCGCGCCCCGGCCCCCGCACGGCGGCTGGACATGCAGCCGCGGGCCTGCCCCTCAACCGTCACGCCGTTGAGCATTGTGCACTCGATCAAGCGATCTCACCCGGTCGCCGTGTCTCCGGCACTTCGCGATGATCGCGCTCCGGCCGGGACGATGCGGGAAATGAATTGCCCTTCTCGTCGCGACCATGACCCCGATCCGGCGGGATCAGCGGATCCCGCCTGCGCGCCGACATTGACACTGGCCGCATCGCCTGCCTAGGCTGGGCGCATTCCTAGGGGAGTCCCGAAGAGGGGCTGAGATTCCGCACGCCGTTTCGGCCGCTGCGGTAACCCTTTGAACCTGATCCGGGTCATGCCGGCGAAGGGAAGGAAACGCGCCCGCAGCTTCCTCCACCTTCTACCGACACTCCGGACCGGCCTTGCCCGACGAGGCCGCGGTTTGGCTGTGCAACGCGCCCGGACATCCAGGGCGATGGGAGGGTTCGGATGCTTGATGCGTCGACGGTTGCGTTGTGGCTCGTTTTGTTCGCCGGCGGCTTCGCCGTGTCCGGCATGCTCTACTCCCGTCGTTACAAGGAGAGCCTCGAGAGCTATATCGTCGCCCGCAACAGCCAGGGCGCAACAGCGACCGTGCTGACGCTGCTGGCCTCGACGCTGGGTGCCTGGATCATGTTCGGGCCGCCGGCGGCGGCGACATGGGGCGGGCTCGGTGCCGTCACCGGCTATGCCCTCGGGGCCGCCGCGCCGCGTCTCGCTATGATCCCGCTGGGCAGACGCCTGCGTGAGCTGATCCCCGAAGGGCATACGCTGACGGAGTTCGTCATCACCCGCTACGGGCGGCTGATGTACGGCTTCACCCTGCTGATCATGCTCTTCTACATGTTCATCTATCTCGCCGCGGAGATCACCGCGATCGCCAAGCTGGTCGCACTGTTGGCGCCGATCCCGCTTTGGGTCACGGCCGCGATCACGATGGGCGCCACGCTGATCTATACCGCCTATGGCGGACTGCGCGCGTCCATCTTCACCGACAAGGTGCAGATGATCGTCATCGTGCCGTTCCTGCTGATCCTTCTGGTGACGGGCTGGTACGCAGCAGGCGGCGCCGCACCCACCGTGGCGGGCCTGCGGGAAAAGGCCCCGCAACTCCTCGACCCGCTCGATGCTACCGGATTCAAGGCGGGCTTCACCTTCTTCGTCGCGGTCCTTCTGACCGGCCTGTTCCACCAGGGCTACTGGCAACGTGTCTACGCGGCTCGCGACGCCCGTACCGTACGCACCGGCTTCATGGTCGGCGGCCTGTTGGGCGTGCCGGTAATCTTCGCGATGGGCCTGTTCGGGCTCGCTTTCGTCGGGCTCGGCAAGAGCGGCGACGGCTCGGTCGCGCTGTTCGAGGTGGTGCTCGCGGGCGTGCCCACCTGGTTTGCCGTCGGGCTGATCCTGTTCGGCCTGGCGCTGGTCATGAGCAGCGCCGATACCGTCATCAGCGCCGTCTCCAGCATCATCGCGGTCGACGTTCGCCGGCTCATGCCGCAATTGCGCGAGGTGACGCTGATGCGGCTTTCGCGATCGCTGATCTTCCTGCTGGCCATCCCGGTCATGATCGTCGCGGCGCAGGGCTACAACGTGCTGTATCTCTTCCTGCTTGCCGACCTGTTCTGCTCCGCGGCGACGTTCCCGGTCTTTTTCGGACTCTACAGTCGTCGCTATGACGGCCTCACCGCCGCGTTCAGCACCGCCTGCGGCCTGGTGGCCGGGCTCGTCCTGTTCCCGGCCCCGGGGGAAAAGCCGGTTTGGCTGCTGGAATCCTTCCTGCTGGCCGCACTCGTGCCGGTTGCAGCCTCAGCCGTGCTGATGCTCCTCATGCCACGGCGGCGCGAATTCGACTTCACCAGCATGCGTGGGGCTATCCGCGCGCTCGGCACATGAAAGGGAGAAACGGAATGAGCTTCACGGACGAGGCCTGGACGCGGATCGCCCCGATCTACGAGGCGATCCGGACGATGCCCTTCAACCGCGAGCTGGCGGCGGGAACGCTTCGCGAGGACCGATTCCGGTTCTACATCCTCCAGGACGCACGCTACCTGGTCACCTTTTCGAAGGTCCTGGCGATCTGTGCCGCCAAGGCACCGACGGCGGACGCAACCCGGACCTTCCTCGCCAAGGCGACGAACGCGCTCACCGTGGAACGGTCGCTGCACGAAGGCTTTTTCGCCCGCTACGGGATCGCGGCGACGCAGGCGGAAGCGATCGAGCCCTCGCCCACCTGCCTCAACTATATCAGCTACCTCCTGGCGACCGCGCACAACGAACCGTACGGCGTAGGCTTCGCGGCGACGCTGCCCTGCTTCTGGATCTATTGGGAGGTCGGTCGGGAGATCCGGGCCAATGCGGTCGCTCCCAACCCCTACCAGGCCTGGATCGACACCTATGGCGACCCGGCCTATGGCGAGGCGGTCCGGGAGGTGCTGGCCTTGGCCGACGCGGTGGCGGAAGGCGCCTCGCCGCACGAGCGTGCAGCGATGCTCGCCGCCTTTCATCGCGCCTCGCAGTTCGAGTGGATGTTCTGGGACAGCGCCTACCGGCTGGAGGCATGGCCGGTCTGATCGGCCCGATCACCATCGCAGTACGGCCGCCATCGTCGTCCCCGGCGGGAGTTCCTGCCCCGGCACATGGTAGATCGTGCCGCCGTGCTGCAGCGTCTGTGCGGCGGCGACGTCGGTCAGATCTTCATCGCCCACCTGCCGCTCGACGTGCACTGCCGTCAGCTCGCCGCGGTCGGTGACGCGCCCCCAGAGCTCCGCCCCCTCGGGCAGGAACAGCGCCTCGATGCGTGACTCCTTGGCGCCTTTGAGGATGACATCGGGCTTGGTCGTTGCCTTCGGATTGCCCTCCCCCTTCAGGCTCCTGAAATGGGCGAGCGCCTTGCGCAGGTCCTCCTCGAACCGTGGTCGCACGATCTCATACGCACGCTCGTGCAGCTCCTCCGGCGACATGGCTTCCGGATTGGCCTGGATGCCGTCGGGCAGCAGGTTCCTGAGCTGCGAGAGGGCGCGAAAGTGGCCCTGGATCTCCGACTCGGCAGCCAGCACCACCGGTACCCGCTCGTCGCCGAAGAAGCCCTCGAGCGCTGCATCGATGCGACGCAGATACTCGATCAGCCCCGTCTTACGTATCGACTCCGGATCATCGCCGAAACTGTGGGTCTTCGGCACCCCGCCGGAATGCTGCGCGTGCGGCCGCGCAACCGGAGCCGAATGCCACTGGGGCTGATAGTCGATCTCGCCCTGTACCTCGGCGATGCTCTGCGGCAGTTGCGGACAGTCGATCTCGGCAAGCCGGTACCGGCTGCCATGCCACAGGCGCGATCGGCCCGCGGTGATCGTCACCACATGGAACCGCCCGTCGAAGGCGAGCGCCGGCAGCAACGGCTTGGTGTGGAAGCGGTGGCCGACCACAGCCAGCTCGGGTACCTCGATCGGCACCTTGAGGATGCGGCTGAAATCGGGGGCGAGAAACACCGCCAACCCCTCGTCCTGGTAGCGCCAGAAGCCCTCGTCGCCGACCAGATCCCGGGCCGGCGCCAGAATGTCGCGCGCCTCCGGGCGACGCATGCCGAACGCGATCAGCTTCTCCTCCGCCTCGTCGGACAGATTCTTGAGCCGGATCGGGTCCTGCCGTATCTCCCGGCCTTTGACATGGGTCGGCAAGTAAAGCGAAACGGCGATCGGCACGTCCGCCGAGATAAGGGCCTCCACTTCGAGCCTGCTGAACATGGCCGTGTATCCGCCTCCATCCGGGGTCCGTGGACTCAACGCTCCGGTCGATGGAGCGGTTCCCGCTCCGCCGGCGCAGCGCACATCGTAGCGTCGGGTAAGTGGATCCAACGTTTTTTCTGAACCGGCCCTTATCGCCGGGCCACTTCGGCGCTAGCCTCGAAGCGAATGCAATCGCCTTCGGGACCATCCACATGGACAGCTTCAAGCCCACGGCGCGGACCCGGATCCGGCGCCTCAACAAACGGGCACATTACGATCGGGAGACGGTTCACGCGATCCTCGACGCCGGCGTGGTGTGCCATGTCGGCTACAATATCGACGGCCATCCCTACGTCACCGCCACCAACTACTGGCGCGAGGGCGACCGGATCTACTGGCACGGCTCGTCGGCGAGCCGGATGCTTCGGGCCGTCCGCGGCGGGATTCCGGTCTGCGTCAATGTCAGCCTGATCGACGGGTTGGTACTGGCGCGCTCGGGCTTCCACCACTCGGTCAATTACCGCTCCGTCATGATCTTCGGCGAGGCGGAACAGGTCACCGACGCGGACAAGAAGCTTGCGACCCTCGAGGCCTTCACCGAACGCCTGTTTCCCGGCCGCTGGAAGGAGCTGCGGCCGGTCACCAAGCAGGAGCTCAAGGCGACGATGGTGCTCGGCATGCCCATCGAAGAGGCGGCCGCCAAGGTCCGCACCGGGCCGCCGGTGGACGACGAGGAGGACTATGCTCTCGACGTCTGGGCGGGGGTACTGCCGCTGCGCCTGGAAGCCGGGCCGCCGATCGCCGATCCACGCCTCAAGCCCGGCATACCGGTCCCCGGCTATCTGAGAGGCTACGATCTCGAGGGCTACGCCCGGCGCGATGCGGCGGAGTGAAGCGGCCGGACCGACGAGGCCGGGCCCGGCTCAACTCCCCTGGCTTCGGACGGATCCGTCGCACCAGGACCGGCGGGAGCCGCCACCGTAAAGTCGGGCCAGCCCCGCCTCCACCACGGCCTGCCCGAGATCCCGGCCCGTTCGATCGGCGACCAGGGCGACGACGCGGCCCCCGTACTTGTCGTGCGTGACGTCGCGCAAGAGGACAGTACCGTCCGCCGTCAGGGCCGCCAGCAGCGAGCGGGCCGCCGCGGCAGCCTGCCGTTCCTCCGCGCAGCGCCCTCGCAGCTCCGGCGCATCCACTCCGGCGATGCGGACACTGACCTCGACCGTCTGACCGAGCCAGATATGCGCACGAACCCGGAGCGTGTCGCCGTCGATGACCTCCACCACTTCGGCCACGACCGGACCGGGCAGCACTTCCGCCGCGGTGGAAGGGCCGGCAATCATCGGGGCGGCCGAGAGGAGAAGCGTCCCAGCGATCCCTCGCAGGGTGACACACCGACGAGACGCAATCATCCGCGGCCGACAGAACGGAACTCGGAACGCATCACGGACGCCGGGGGCTTCGACATCTATCCGGGAGCACGAACCTGGCCGGGTCGGTGATCGCGACCCGTGCCCAGCATTCTCTCAGAAATCGATGCAGCGGCCGTTGATTTCCCAGTCGCCGTACCGGGTGGGATCCGGCTTCTTGCGCTCACCGCCCTCGCCTGCGGTTTCACCCGCAGGAGCGGGCGACCGCGGAACGGTCGGCTGCGCTTCGGGGCGGCTCTCCGGGAGCGTCGGGCGGTGTTCCGTGAAGGGCTGTGAACGGCTCATAAACGGATATATGCACCGCCGCCCGCGTTCCGCCAAGCCTTGAAGGTAGCGGTCCGCTCGACAAGATGTTGGCTGGCAATGCGGAGACCGGGCCTTCCGGACTGACACCATGTGGAATCACATGCGAACCCTCATGCTGATGGCAGCGATGACGGCGCTGTTCATCGGCATCGGTGCTCTGATCGGCGGGCAGCAGGGCATGTTGATAGCGCTGCTGATCGCTGGCGGTATGAACCTGTTCGCCTACTGGCAATCCGACAAGATCGTCCTGCGCATGTACGGGGCGCAGGAGGTCGACGCACGGACCGCGCCAGAACTCTACGGTATGGTGCAGCAGCTCGCGCGCCGCGCCGAGCTGCCGATGCCCAAGGTCTACATCATCGAGAATCCGCAGCCGAACGCCTTCGCGACCGGCCGTAACCCGCAGAACGCGGCGGTGGCGGCGACGACCGGGCTGCTGCGCCATCTCAGCCGCGAAGAGATCGCCGGCGTGATGGCGCACGAGTTGGCGCACGTGAAGAACCGGGACACGCTGACCCAGACGATCACCGCGACGCTCG
>CAZSNL010000103.1:0-9467 GCA_964608275.1 uncultured Hyphomicrobiales bacterium
CTCGGCGATCTCTTCCAGAAACGGACACGGTGGTATAGGCTCAAGCCTGTCCCCCGAGGCTGAATGACCATTGTCCTTTGTGGACTTCCGACTCATAGCTATGGCCTTCGATCAATCCATTATCTATGCCTTTGACTGATTTCCAGATCGCCGACATTCGGCAGACAGTGGTATGCGCCCGGCAAGGCAACGAAAATTTTCGAACCGTTCCACCGTCCATCATGTCAATCGTCATTCACCTGGGTCGATCGCCGGCGCCATGATCAACTATCGCTGGCCGTTGGCGCAGATCATGCCGTACCTGTGTCCGACATGGCGTTCTGGTGCGGATGCTTTTACCGCAGCGCAATTGTAACCGGAAGCATGCCATCCGGCTTAGCGCGACGGGTTCACCCGACCGAGATTCACCGGGGTCGGCAGAATGTCGGTGTCAATCGGCGGCAGTGACTGGAAATACTCCGGGGGGCAACTGGCGGTAGGGCAGGCGCGTCAGATCCGCCGGCCCCCAATCCGGGGTGTCGATGATGATGATCGCTTCCGCCAGCGGCTCCCACACCTTCCGGAAATGCGTCTTCGATCGGAGCAGGACGTAACGGAAATTCGCCGGATCGAGGCCGAACTGATCGAAGCAGTCGCGATCGATCGCCGACCACTGCACCGAGACCACGCTGACGACGATCCCGTCCGCGTCAATGATCGCGGTTTCGCCCAAGTCGGCCTCCATGCCCGTCCGCAGCGGTCCGGTGATACGGTACCGTTTGTGCCCTGCCCACACGACCGTCCCGGTCAGTTCGACGGGTCCTCCTGCCTGCGGCGAGGTCTTTCCGCCCAGCCGCACCGTCACCCTCGCCCCGGCTCCGGCCGCGATACATTGGCGTGCGACCTCGGGATCGAACAGGTACGGCACCATGGCCGGCCTTGCGCCGCGGGCGAGCAGTTCGCGCAGGCCGTAGGTGGAATCGTTCAGACGGTCCGCATGCTCCAGCAGAACGATCGGCTTCTTGGCCGTCTCGGCGAGCCTCATCGCCGCTTCCACCCCACCCGGCACGTCGTGGATCAAGTCGCGCCGGAAAAGGTGGTGCCGGAGCAGTCGCGCTTGATCGGACAGGTCTTGCGCCGCCCGCACAGCCAAATCCGAGTCGCCGTCGGCGATCGCGACCACCGACATGCCACAGTCCGGAACATCGGCGTAGGCGAAACCGCAGAACACCGTCACGTCGAGCAGCTTCGGCTCGCGCGCCTCCCAGGCGCGGGCCCGGCGCATGATGTCGGCAAGCGGCCGGAGCGCGGTCGCGGTGAAGATGCTGGGAAGCATGACCCCGGGCTTACGCAGTGCCACAACCGGCCGGATCTCGCCGCGGATGGCCCGAATCAGCAAAGAGGCGGTACGTTCGCCGGTGCGCCCCATGTCGGTGTGCGGGCTGTGATGGTAACCGCAGACGATCGTCGCCAGCTCCGCCACTTCCGCCCCGAGATTGCCATGCAGGTCCAGACCCAGACCGATCGGCAGGTCCGGACCCACCGTCTCGCGGACCAGCCGCAGAACATCGAGATCCGCCCGCTGACGCGTCGGGGTCGCCAGAGCGCCGTGCAGGTTCAGCAGAACCCCGTCGATCTCGCCGCGCAGGCGACGGAGCGCTTCGAGGATCTCGCCGACATACTTATCGAACGCGGCGTCGCTTGCTGCACCGCCGGCCGCCGTGCCCGGGCAAGCCGACAGGATCCCGATCGGCTCCACACCCTCCCGCTCACAGACAGCGAGAAAGCCGCCGACCACCGTATTGGTGTTGCGCAAGTCTTCGATGACGGCGGTGCCGCGCTTGGCGGCGCGCTCGAATTCCGGTATGTCGGTCGGGTTCGGCAGGAAGGTGACCGATTCCAGCTCGAAATGCGCGATGGCGAGGCGCATGGATGTCCCCTCGTCGGAGCGCGGATCTTCGCAGATCCATGGTTCATTCTGGTCGCACGGAACGGACCCGAGGGTCCGCGCTCAGGATACTAATCGAGGCCCGGATGTACGAAACTCTCCATGGCATCCCCGAGGCCGCCACCTTCGTCACGCACCTCGAGTGCAGCATGACGGGCGAGCGGTACGAGGCCGACCGGCTGCACAATTTGTCAAATGCCGGCAAGCCTCTGCTGGTGCGCTACGATCTTGGCGCGATCCGTCGCGCCGTCGATCGCCAGACCTTCGAGCGTCGCGCACCCACTCTCTGGAAGTGGCGCGAGTTCCTGCCCGTGCAGCGGACCGAAAACGTCGTCACGCTCGGCGAATTCGCCACGCCCGTCATCGGCTGCCCGCGCGTCGAGCAACGGCTCGGGGTATCGGCCCTCCTGGTCAAGGATGAAGGCCGGCTGCCGACCGGCTCGTTCAAGGCTCGCGGCCTGGTCATGGCGGTGGCGATGGCAAAGGAACTCGGCGTCGAGCGGATGGCAATGCCGACCAATGGCAATGCCGGCGCGGCGCTCGCCGCCTACTGCTCTCGGGCCGGTATCGAGGCCTATGTGTTCGCGCCGGAAGACACGCCCGAGATCAACCTGCGCGAGATCGCGATCCAGGGTGCCAAGATTTGGCGGGTCAACGGCTATATCGATGATTGCGGAAAGATCGTGGGCGGCGGCGCGGCCGAGATGGGTTGGTTCGACACCTCGACCCTGAAGGAGCCGTATCGCATCGAAGGCAAGAAGACGATGGGGCTCGAACTGGTCGAGCAGCTCGGCTGGGACGTGCCTGACGTAATCCTCTACCCGACCGGCGGCGGGACTGGCCTGATCGGCATGTGGAAGGCGTTCCACGAACTCGAAGCCGCCGGCCTGCTGGGCGCGAAACGGCCGCGCATGGTCGCCGTCCAGGCGAGCGGCTGCGCCCCGATAGTGCGTGCCTACGAGGCCGGCGAGGAGCACGCGGCGCGCTGGGAGAATGCGCAGACGATCGCCATGGGCATCCGCGTGCCGCAGGCGCTTGGCGACTTCCTGATCCTGCGCGCGGTGCGCGAGAGCGGAGGCTTCGCAATCGCCGTCGACGACACGGCGATCGAGGCGGCACAGATCGAGATGGCGAGCGAGGAGGGATTGCTACTCTGCCCCGAGGGGGCGGCCACCTATGCGGCCTACAAGCAGGCGCTGGCGGACGGGCGGATCCACAAGGACGAACGGGCAGTGCTATTCAATTGCGCCACCGGACTGAAATATCCGATGCCGCCGGTAACGCGTGCCATCGACCGGCACCGGCCGATCGACTATGCGGCGATGAAGCAGGCTTGATCGGCCGACCGCCGGCCGGCCGCCCCAGCCCGTTGGTCGGAGCAGGGAGCGGGACTGAACTCCCGCCCTCCGGGTACATGGAATGACCGACGATCCCGCAACGCTCGATCAGTTGCGTCGGACAGCCACATTCGCCAGCGTCGGCGTGGCCTCGCTGCTGATCGTCGTCAAGTTTGGGGCCTATCTGCTCACGGGTTCGATTGCGATACTGTCGTCGCTGGTCGATTCCACCGTCGATGCGCTCGCCTCGATCGTCACCTTGCTCGGCGTCCGCCAAGCAATGCGGCCGGCGGACGAGAAGCACCGCTTCGGTCACGGCAAATTCGAGCCGCTTGCCGCGCTGGCGCAAGCGCTCTTCATCTCCGGGTCGGCGGTAATGCTGGCCTACGAGGCGATCAACCGCCTCGTCAGGCCGCAGCCGGTGGAACAAGACCTGCTCGGCGTCGCAACGATGGTCTTCGCCATCGCAGTGACAGGGACCTTGGTGCTCTTCCAGCGGCATGTGATCCGCCGCACCGGTTCGGTCGCGATCAGTGCCGATTCCATCCACTATAGCGGTGACCTGTTTGTCAATCTCGCGGTCATCGCTGCCCTGCTTCTCACGCGCTGGACCGGCCAGCCCTATTTCGACCCAGTCTTTGCCCTCGGCATCGCCGCCTTTCTGCTGGCAAGTGCCTGGCGGATCACACGCACCTCGGTCGACATTCTGATGGATAAGGAGCTGCCCATGGCCGACCGGCAGCGTATCCGTGCGATCGTTCTGGCGCATCCGGAAACCCGCGGTCTGCATGATCTGCGCACCCGGAGCGCCGGCGACCGCGTCTTCATCGAGTTCCACCTGGAACTCGACGGCCATTTGACCGTCGATGCCGCGCACGACATCACCGACGAAGTCGAGGCGCGGGTCGCAGAGGCCTTCCCGAACGCCGAGGTCATGGCCCATCAGGAACCGGCCGGCCTGCAGGACGACCGTCTCGATCACCGACTGTAGGCGACCTTATTGCGAACGCAGGCGCGGGTCGAGCGTGTCCCGGACCGCGTCGCCGAACAGATTGAAGCCAAACACGGCCAGTGTGATGGCTAGCCCGGGGAAGACGGCGATCCAGGGTGCGCTCTCCGCATACTCCTCCGCCCCGCCCTGCAGCATCAATCCCCAGGCCGGAGTCGGTTCCGTCACACCAAGGCCGAGATACGACAGCGATGCCTCGAGCAGGATCGCCTGCCCGACGAATGCGGTCAGCATGATGAGGAAGGGCGCCAGGACGTTCGGCGCCATGTGCCGCAGGATAATGCGGGTATGGCCGAACCCACAGGCGCGCGCCGCATCCACATACGGCATTTCGCGGACCGAGAGAGCGCTGGAACGCACCACCCGGGCGCAGCGCGGAATGAAGGGAATGGTGATGGCGAGGATGACATTTTCGACGCCCGTTCCGAATACGGCCACCACGGCCAGCGCCATGATGATCAGCGGGAAGGCCATAAACACGTCCATCACCCGCTGTAGGGCAAGGTCGAACCAGCCACCGAAATAGGCGCTCGTGACGCCGAGCACGAGGCCGAGCGTACCGCCGACGAACGCGGCGACGAAACCGACCAGCAGCGCTGTGCGCGCACCGTAAATGATCCGCGACAGCAGGTCGCGGCCGAACTGGTCGGTACCGAGCAGATAGTCCCAGCTCGGCGGCTCGCCCATGACGGAGAAATCGTTGGCGACCGGATCGTAGGGCGCGATCACATCGGCGAACAGCGCAGCGAAGACCATCACGATCACAACGAGCCCGCCGGCGGCACCGAGCGGGTTGCGGCGCGCCGTCCGCAGCAGCGTCCGAAGCCGCGGCGTCCGCTCGGGAAGATCGGTGACGGCCGCTTCGACGCGGATCTCGGAGGTGACCACCATCGGTTCTGCTCAGCTGTAATGGATGCGCGGGTCGAGCCAGGCATAAGCCATGTCGACCAGGAAGTTGGTTGCGACGAAGATCGCCACCACCAGCATCACCAGCGCCTGAGTCATCGCGTAATCCTGCTGCGTTACCGAGTCGACGAACAGCCGGCCGATGCCGTTGAGGTTGAAGACCTGCTCGGTGACAACAAGGCCGCCCATGAGGAAGGCGAACTCGATGCCGATGATGGTAATGACCGGCAGCAGCGCGTTGCGCAGCGCATGCCGGTTGATGATGATCTTCTCGATCAGCCCCTTCGCGCGGGCCGTCCGGACATAATCCTCGCGTAAGACTTCCAGCATCGATGAGCGGGTCATGCGCGCGCTGACCGCCGAATAGCGGTAGCCGATTGCGATCGCCGGCCAGATCAACATGGAAAGGTTGTAGAGCGGATCTTCCCAGATCGGCACATAGTCGATCGGCGGCATCCACGGCGTGCCGAACCAGCTTTGGCTGACGACCAGCAAACCCAGAATGATCATGATGCCGAGCCAGAAGGACGGCACCGCGATGCCGGCAATGGTGAAGATGCGCACGGCATAGTCGATCCAGGTGTTCTGTTTCACCGCCGAAAGCGTGCCGAGCGGCACCGCAATCAGCACGGAAAGGAACGTCGCCATCAGTGCGACCTGGAGCGACAGCGCGACCCGACTGCCGATCTCATCCGTGATCGGCCGCCCGGTCCACATCGAGATGCCGAAATCACCCTGTACGAAGCCGCCGATCCAGCTCAGGAACTGCGTCACCACCGGTTTGTCCATCCCCATGTCGATCCGGCACTGATCGAGCGCGCTCTGATCGAAATAGCCGCCGGTGCCGGCAAGACGCAGTTCGCAGATATCGCCGGGAATGAGGCGCATCAGGAAGAAGACGAGTACCGCCGCCCCGAACAGCGTCGGAATCGTCATCAGGATACGCTTGACCGTGTATTGCCACATGTCGCTGGTTCCGAACCGCCCGGGAGGAGACGCCCCCACCGCCTCCCTCCCCGCAATGCATTGCGGGGAGGGACCCGCGGGCTCAGGCGCGGGCCGGTGGGGGCCTGTCGCGGATCACATCAACGACTTATCCAGCCAGACATTGTCGAGCTGCTGGTTCAGGTAATGGCTCGGGCTGATCGTCCAGCCCTTGACGTAGGAGCGGTGCGGGATGATCCGGTACCACCACAGTGTGATGAAGGTGTGCGCTTCCTCGTCGAGCACACGCTTCTCGAAAGCCCGCATGATTTCGCGCTGCTTCTTCTCGTCGCCGGTCTGGTTCATTTCGTTGAACATCTTGTCGAGCTCGCGGTCGATGTAGCTTCCGTGGTTCGAGCCGGACACGTCCTCGGATACGAACTTCGAGACGTCGAGCAGCGGGTTCACGTTGGCCTGGCAGTTGAACTCCATCGAGATGTCCCAGTCCTTCTTCGTCCGCAGCGAGTCGTAAAAGGGCCCGGTCGGCTTGACCTGCTGCTCGACGTTGAAGCCGATCTGACGGAGCTGGTCGATGACCCAGGTACCGACGATCTTGTAAGGCTGGTCGACGGCACGGTTGTTCATCACGAGGTTCAGCGGCGTCTGGACGCCGGCTTCCTTGAGCAGCCGCTTCGCCTCCTCCTGCGACTTCTTGTGGTCGGGCCAGTACCCGGCGAGCTGCTGCAACTCGTCCTTAGTCGCGGCGAGCGGGTGGCCGGGGAAGACGATTCCACCGACGGTCTTAACGACGGCGATCTCGGACAGATATTTGGACCCGCCCCAGCGGTCGAGTGCCAGCGTGAGTGCGCGCCGGGCCCGCACGTCGTCGAACGGCTTCCTCTTGTGGTTCGGCGTCAGCAGGAGCACGCAGTTCCAGTCGCTCTCCTGCACTGTGATCTTGTCGCCGAGCGCCTCCTTCAGATCATCGCGGCTCTTCGGCGGAAAGCCACGGAACTCGATGGCCGAACGGTCGCCGCGGATCGCCTGGACACGGACTGACTGCTTCGGCGCGAAGGTCGCTTCGAAACCGTCGAGATAGGGCTGCCCCTCATGGTGGTAATCGTCATAGCGCACGCCGCTGATCGAGGCACCGGCTTGCCGATCCTTGAATTTGAACGGGCCGCTGCCGAGGATGTTCTTCTCGAACCAGTGCGGATCCTCCTCCAACTTGGCCTTCGGGTAGATGTAATTGAACGGGTTCGCCACGGCCGGCATGAAGGCACCGGACGGATATTTGAGGTCGAACACGACCGTATAGTCGTCCGGCGCATGCACCCGGTCGACCATCACGTAATAGGCTTTCCGCGCGCTCGACACGCCCTCGGGCGGATTGATGATCTTGTTGAAGCTGGCGACGATGTCGTGCGCCGTCAGTGGCGTGCCGTCATGGAATTTCACGCCCTGACGGATCTTGAAAGTGTAGCGCTTGCCATCGTTCTCCGGTTTCGGCATTTCGGTGCAGAGATCGCAGACGATGTCGGTCGACGACTGCATGTTGTCCGGATTGATCCGGGTCAATACGCTGTAGAAGGGCGCGATCGGATGCACCGCCGCGAAGGTCGTCTCGCGATGGCCATCGAAGCTGGGCGGCTCACCCGGCACCACGAATTTGAGAATGCCACCGCGTTGCGGTTGCTCCGCCTGCTGTGCTGAAGCGGGGCCGGCTAATGCCAAGCCGACACCGACGGTCAGGACCGTCGACGCTGCCAATACAGTACGTATCCGTTTCATTTTGTTTCCTCCCTGCTTATTGACCCCCGTCGGGCAACTCGCCCGACAGTCCTATTGTTGAAATTCAGGCAGTCGCTCGACCTCCGTACAGGCCACCCAGTGCCCCGGCCGCACCTCGCGCAGTTCGGGCACGAGTTTCGAACAGGCTTCCACTCGTAATGGGCAACGCGGATGAAAGACGCAGCCGCTCGGCGGATTGATCGGGCTCGGCACCTCGCCCTGTACGACGCGGTGTTCGCGTCGCGCCTCGATCTCGGGATCCGGTATCGGCACCGCCGACAGCAGCGCCCGCGTATACGGGTGCAGCGGGTTGTCGAACAGCTCGTCGCTGTCGGCCAGTTCGACCACCTTGCCCAGATACATCACCGCAACGCGGTGGCAGATGTGCCGTACCACGCTCAGGTCGTGGGCGATGAACAGGTAGGTCAGGTGGAACTGCTCGCGCAGATCCTCCAGCAGATTGATCACCTGCGCCTGGATCGAGACATCCAGCGCCGAGACCGGCTCGTCGCAGATGATGAACTCCGGGTTCAGCGACAATGCGCGGGCAATCCCGACCCGCTGGCGTTGGCCGCCGCTCATCTCGTGCGGATAGCGCTCGGCGAACCGCGCATTCAGGCCGCACACCGAGAGCAGGTAGCGGACCCGCTCCTCGCGCGCCTTGCGGTTCGGCTCGATGCCGTGGACCGACATCGGCTCGGCAATGATCTCCCCCACCTTCATGCGCGGATTGAGCGAGCTGTAGGGATCCTGAAAGATCACCTGCATGCGCTGGCGCAGCGGGCGCATCGCCTGGCTGTGGAGCTTGGTGAGATCGGTGCCATCGAAGATGATCTCGCCGGCCGTTGCCCGCTCCAGCTGCAGGATGCAGCGGCCGGTGGTCGTCTTGCCGCAGCCGGACTCCCCCACGAGGCCCAGCGTCTCCCCGCGCCGGATATCGAAGCTGACGCCGTCGACGGCCTTCACCTCGGCAACGGTCTTCGAGAAGAACACGCCCTCGGTGATCGGAAAATACTTCTTCAGGTTCCGCACCTGGACGAGCGGCGCACCCTTTCCGGACTCCGTCGGGGACGTAGCGGCCCGCACCGCCTCGGCCACCCCGCTCATGATGCTTTCCGCAGCGGCCGGTCCAGCTCGTCCTTACGCCAGCAGGCCGAGAAATGGTCGACGCCGGCGGCGAGCAATGGCGGATTCTCTTCGGCGCACTTGTCGATGGCGTAGCGGCAGCGCGGCCGGAACGGGCAACCGAGGATTGGGCGCGACAGGTCCGGCGGCTGCCCTTCCACCGGATCGAGCCGTTCCTTGCGCGGCTGGTCGAGCCGGGGGACCGAACGCAGCAAGGCCAGCGTGTAGGGGTGACGCGGATCGCCGTAGATGGCCCGTGCCGGCCCCGCCTCGATGATGCGCCCCGCATACATGACATTGACCCGGTCGGCGTAGCGCGCGACGACACCCAGATTATGAGTGATCACGATCTGCGCGACGCCGAGATCGCGGCTCAACTCCTTCATCAGCTCCAGGATCTGCGCCTGGATCGTGACGTCGAGCGCGGTCGTCGGCTCGTCGGCGATGA
>CAZSNL010000104.1:0-9394 GCA_964608275.1 uncultured Hyphomicrobiales bacterium
GCACGACTACCGCTATTTCCCCGACCCGGACCTCCTGCCGCTGGTGGTGCCGCAGGTGTGGGTCGACGAGATCGCCGAGGGCCTGCCGGAGCTGCCCGACGAGAAGAAGGCGCGGTTCATGGCCGACCTCGGGCTGAACGGCGAAGACGCCGCGGTGCTGGTGGCGGAGAAGGAGACGGCCGACTACTTCGAGGCGATGATCGCCGAGGGGGCGGAACCCAAGTCCGCCGCCAACTGGCTGATCAACGAGTACTTCGGGCGGCTCAACCGCGAGGGCATCGAAATCACCGACGGGCCGGTTCCGGCGGCCGCCAACAGCGCCATCGTGCAGATGGTGGCTGCCGGCGACATCTCCGGCAAGATCGCCAAGGAGGTGCTCGACATCGTGTGGGCCGAGGGCGGCGATCCGCGGCAGATCGTCGAACAGCGCGGGATGCGCCAGGTTTCCGATACCGGCGAGATCGAGCGGGTGGTCGACGAGATCATCGCCGCCAACCCCGAACAGGCGGCGGGCGTCAAGGAAAAGCCCAAGGCGCTCGGGTGGTTCGTCGGCCAGGTCATGAAGGCGACCCAGGGCAAGGCCAACCCGCAGGCGGTGAACGCGATCCTGCGCGAAAAGCTCGGGCTGGACTGACGATCGGCGGTCCCTCCCGCGACCGGACACCGGACCTAGAGAGCGTCCGCCAGGTCCCCCAGCGCGAGGACCAGCCCGCGCGTGCTCAGCAGCATAATGACGATGGCGACGATGGCCATCAGCGGCCGTTCGGGGAAGTGGCGGGCGGCGAGGGCGCCGTACGGGGCGGCGAGGATGCCGCCGATCACCAGTCCGGTGATGATCGGCCACAGCTCGAGACCGATGGTCAGGATGAATGTCGCCGAGACGACCGCGGCGACGAAGAACTCGGCCGCGTTCGACGAGCCGATGGCAAACCGCGCCTTGACGCCGCTGCCGATCAGGGTCGAGGTGACCATCGGCCCCCAGCCGCCGCCGCCGACCGCGTCGAGGAAGCCGCCGGCGGCGCCGTAGCCGGCCAAGAGCCACGGTCTTTCCTGCAGCGGCCTCGCGCGCGGATCCCGCGGCCTGTTACGGATCACCCTGAGCAGGATCAGGGCCCCCATCACCAGGAGGTAGAGCGACACGACGGGGCGGATGATCCCGGCCGGTGTCGAGGCGAGCAGCCAGGCGCCGGCCGCGCCGCCCGCCATGCCGGCGATGGCGAGCGGGCGGAACAACGCGCCGACGACGTTGCGGAAATGAAGATGCGACACCGCCGAGGCACCGGCGGTGAACACCTCGGCGGCATGCACGCTGGCGCTGGCGGTCGCCGGCGGCACGCCGAAGTTCAGGAGAATCGTCGTCGACGAGAGGCCGTAGGCCATGCCGATGGCGCCATCGATGAGCTGCGCCGCGAACCCCACGGCCACGAACAGCAGGAATTCATCCATCGCGCAGGAACCCATGCCTTCCGCTGCCACTGCCACGATCGCCCCACCGGCCGGCGCGGCGGTACCGCGGCATGGCGGGACCCGGAGCAGCCGGCCCCCCAACTCCGCCGGGGGGCGGTTTCGTTCCATCCTTCCGCAGCAGCTGCCGGGCCGACCGGGATTGACCTACGGTCCGTGGAAGGTTTGAAGTGCGACACCAACTGAAGGGCCGCCATGAGCGATTCCCCTGATCACACCGGCACGCTGCCCGGGCGCCGTGGCGCCGGCCGCCTGTTCGGCACCCGTGCGCTGGCGATCGCCGGGCTGGTGGCGGCCGTGGCCGGCCTCGTCGCCGGCATGTTCGGCGAGGCGTGGCTGCCGCTGGACGTGCTCGCCCACTTTCGCGTCCATTTCATCGGCGGCGCGATCGTGTTCGCCGTGGCGGCGCTGCTGCCGCGGCTGCGGGCGTTGTTCGCCATCGGCGGGCTCATCCTGGTGGTCATCGGCATCGGACTGTGGGAACCGGCGAAGCGATGGGCCGGCATCGGCCAGACGCCGGCCGCGGGCACCGCCAACACCCTCAGGATCGTCTCGTTCAACACCTGGCTCGCGAACACCGACTGGCAGGTGATCGAGCGCTACCTGCGCGGCGCCGATGCCGACGTCGTGGTGCTGGTGGAGTTCGGCGACGAAAAGCAGGAGATGCTGGACCGGCTGCGCGACCTCTACCCGCACCAGGAAGACTGCATCGACCGTCACTACTGCCACATGGCACTGCTGTCGCGACGGCCGTGGGCGCAGTCGGGCGTGCAGAGCGGACGCGAGGGCGCGCCGCCCTACGTGTGGGCGAAGTTCGGACCAGAGCTTGGCGGGCTGAACCTGATCGGCACCCACATCGTCCGCGCCCCGCACCTGCGGGCGCAGATGACGCAACTCGACCGGCTCGGCGACGCGGTGAACGAGCTCGAGGGGCCGGTGGTGATCGCCGGCGATTTCAACGCCACGCCGTGGTCGCATGCGTTCCGCCGCTTCACGGCGCGGACCGGGCTCGACCGGTCGGCCAGGTACCTGCCGTCATGGCCGGTCTACAGCATCAACCTGCCGCAGCTTCCCATCGACCATGTGTTCGTCTCGAGCGAGATCCGGCCGCTGCACGTGACCACGGGCCCGGCGCTGGGCTCCGACCACCTGCCCATCGAAACCACCCTGCAGCTGCCCGAGGCGAACTGAACGGCCGCCGGCAGAGTCGTGCCGACCGGCCCCTTTTTGCAGCGGACACGGACGCCATGCGGGCGATGCGTATGCGGACGGCAGCGGCGGCCTTCACGGGCAGCCGGCGAGCCGCTAGTGTAGGCCCGACACGACAGGGGAAACGATCCATGCCAACCACTCGCGAAGCCGGTCCGTTGTCGTCGACAGGGCCGCGCAGGGCAAGGGCCGCGAGGCCGATCGAACTGTACTACTGGCCGACGCCGAACGGCCGCAAGGTCTCCATCATGCTGGAGGAGTGCCGGCTGCCGTACACGGTCAAGTACGTCGACATCGCCAGGGGCGACCAGTTCAAGCGGGCGTTCCTGAAGATCTCGCCGAACAACCGGATCCCGGCGATCGTCGACCCCGACGGGCCGGGCGGCAAGCCGATCTCGATCTTCGAGTCGGGGGCGATCCTGCAGTATCTCGGCAACCGCACCGGCAAGTTCTATCCGAAGCGCACGCGGGAGCGGGTCGAAGTCGAGCAGTGGCTGTACTGGCAGGTCGGCAACCTCGGGCCGATGGCCGGACAGGCGCACCATTTCCGCCAGTACGCCCCCGAGGAGGTGCCGTACGCGATCGAACGCTACACCAACGAGGTCAACCGGCTGTACGGGGTGATGAACACGCGCCTCAAGGACCGCGACTTCCTGGCCGGCAAGTACTCGATCGCCGACATGGCCTGCATCGGGTGGATCGTCCCGTACAAGAACCAGGGCCAGGACCTCGACGCGTTCAAGCATCTCCGGAAGTGGTTCGAGCGGGTGATGAACCGGCCAGCGGTCATGCGCGGCATGACGGTGGGCGACGAGAAGCGCTCGCCGCCCGAGGAGCTGAAGAAGGATCCGGAAGCCTGGAAGCGCCTGTTCGCCCAGCGGGCGCGCTGAGGCCTGCGGCGCCCGCTCAGTTGATGCGGCTCGGCGGCAGCACGGAGACGGCGCCGCCGCGGGAGTCGTCGACCTTTGACCAGTGCTGGGTCCGGCAGATGAGTCCGGCCAGCCCGCAGCCCTCCACCTTCAGGGTCATCGGCTCGACCACCGTGATGTAGGCGTCGTGGACGTCGCCGCTGCGCGGATTGTAGACCTTGCCCTCCCAGACCTCGTCGCCGTCGTCGTCATAACCGGCGGGCGCGAAGTCGTAGAAGATCGGAAGCCCCATCAGCGGCCGGTCGCGCAGGCCCGGATCGGGATTCTTGCGGTCGGTCCACGGCCGGCCCTGTTCATCGTAGGCTTCGCGCATCCACACGATGCGGCCGCAGATCGCTTCCCCGCACTGTTCGAACTGGATGTGCGACTCGCCATCCTGGGTGAGCCACGTGCCGTACGGCGGCTCGCTCGCGGCCTGTGCGGCCGCGGCAAGCAGAAAGACAAGTGCTAGTCCGAGGTGCTTCAATACAGGGGTCATGGGGGTCCCCCCAGTCACTTCAACTCTGATCTGAACACGATACTCGCTTGCTATGCGGCAAATCTGTGACACCCGATGAACATTGGCAATGGTCTTTGCGCGTCCACGCCCCGGGCGCCGGACGGTGAACGCGCGTGGCAGGGAAAAGTGCCGATTGGTTAGCCGAGTCTCAACGCCGGCGCCGGACCGGCGCGGTTCGCGGCGTGCAAGTCCTTGATTCTCAAAATTGAGGACAATTTTCCCGATACCGGACAGCGGGCGGATCTGGATCCAATTCAACTAAAATTAAGCCTGAAGTTTAACTCGATTTTTCTCTGTCGGCGCAACGATCGGGTCATTGCAGGGGCACCGATCCCTGCGGTCAAGGAGAGGGCCCCGGAACGCGCCGGGGCGAAACAGGGAACAGGAGGTTATCGTCATGGCCCGTATGGAACTGGCCACCGTGCACGGAGCGGAGATCGCCGCAGGACCCGGCACCGCCGACGCCTTTCTTCGCCTCGGTCTTCTCCATTCCGCCGGCGCAGAGGGCGCACCGGACCTGGTGAGCGCCCACAAGTGGTTCAACCTCGCCGCGCTGCAGGGCAGCCGGCCGGCGCGCGACTACCGGTCGGAGATCGCGCAGGAAATGACGCCGGAGCAGATCGCCGAGGCACAGCGCCAGGCGCGCGAGTGGCTGTACAGCCACTGAGCCGGCGCAGACGGGCAGGGGCGGGGGACTAGAAGTCGGTCACCCCGAAGCCCGAATGGCGGCGGGTGGTGAGGAGGTTGCGGTCGAGGCGCATCTCCTCGAGCCAGCGGCGCTGCTCAAGCTGCGAGCGCCAGATCTCGGTCTCGCGCACGTCGGCCTGGGACTGGATCTCGTACTCGCGGCTCTGCGAGGGCGGAATGACCTCGGCGTCGGGGCCGTAGGTGTGGCCCTTGGGGACGAAGGTTTCGGCCGTCATAGCGGCGCCGGCCGCCAGCACGAACAGACCGCCGGCCAGGCCGAGCAGCGACACCGCTGAGACGAACTTGCGCATCATCAATCTCCCGATTGCGGCCGCGCCCGATGCGCGACTCGCCAAGGCACCCGCTGGCGCCGCACCATAATTCGCCCGTATTGCTTTGCAAAGTGCAAACGGGCCGCGTGGCTAGCCGGCGGGACGGCCCTGTACGGAAAAGCGAAGGGGCGGCGAAGGGTTCCGCCGCCCCGCATGCACGGCCGTCCGGCGGCCGGGTCACTCGTTGAAGCGGACCTCGTCGACCAGTTTGCTCGCCGCGTCGCGGGCCTTGGCAATGCGGTCGAGCGAGATGGTGTCGGCCTTGAACTCGCCCCACGACTTCACCCGGTCGGACCACGGCACGCCGGGCTTGACCGGATATTCGAAGTTGGTCTCGGCGTAGATGCGCTGGGCTTCGTCGCTGGAGAGAAACTCTATCAACTTCACCGCATTGTCGCGGTTGGGCGCGTATTTGGCGAGGACGACGCCGGAGATGTTCACATGGGTGCCGCGGTCGTCGGAGTTGGGGAACAGGATCCTGGCCGAGGCCGCCCACTCCTTCTCCTCGGGGTTTTCCTCGTTGGTCTGCATCTTGCCCATGTAATAGGTGTTGGCGACGGCGATGTCGCACTCACCGGAGTAGATGCCCTTGACCTGCTGGCGGTCGCCGCCGGCGGGCTTGCGCGCGAGGTTGTCCTTGACGCCCTGCAGCCACGTGCGCGCCTCGTCGACGCCGTGATGCACGATCATCGAGGCGATCAGGGCGAGATTGTAGACGTGCTGGCCGGAGCGGATGCAGATCCTGCCCTTCCACTTCGGGTCGGCCAGTTCCTCGTAGGTGATGGAGTCCTGCTTGACGCGATCGATCGATGCGTAGACGACGCGGGCGCGGCGGGTCAGGCCGAACCAGTGGCCCGCCGGGTCGCGCCAGGCCTCGGGAATGTTGGCGTTGACGACGCCGGACTCCAAGGGTTGCGTCACGCCCTGCTTGACCGCCTCGGTCAGGCGGCCGATGTCGACCGTGAGCAGGACGTCGGCGGGGCTGTTGCGCCCCTCCTGGGCCATCCGCTCGATCAGGCCCTTCTCGGCGAAGATCGTGTTGACGGTGATGCCGGTCTCCGCCGTGAAGGCGTCGAACAGCGGCTTGACCAGGAACGGCTGGCGGTAGGAGTAGACGTTGACCTCTTCGGCCGCCTGCGCCGACGCAGCACCGGCCAGCAGTATCGCGGCGAGGCCGACGAGCGGTCGCGTCAATCGGAAAAGCATGGCGAAAATTCTCCTGTCCTGTCGGTCCGGCGGCACGCAGGGGCGGATTCTCCGCTCTCCGGCCAGCGGCAGGCGGGAACCGGGTTTCGTCGCGCGGGCCGGGCATCCGCCCCGTCGCCCGGCGCGGCGCCCCTCGCGTGAGGCGTTGCCCGAACAGGCTGATTAGAGGCCGATGGGGACGCCTGTCAATAAAAACAGACTACAGAAGTCGGAAATTAGAACGATTCCAGAAATCCAAGCCGGATCAACAGTTTGGAACGATTCCAGAAAGCGCCGTGAACGGACGGTCGCTGCCACGGGAGCGGGCGGATGGCGAGGGACAACGAGAGAGGGCGGGGCGATGTGCGGGCGCGGATCGGGGACTCAGGACCGGCGTGTCGCTGCCGTTGCCGAGGGTCGGGCGCGGACGGTCCGATGCCTGCCGTCGCCGCCGATTGCCACACGTTGCGGAGATGTTCGGTGGGATTCCCGGGGCAGGCGGCACGCGCGGGTTGACTAGCCCTGCAAAAACAGCCATTTGCGGAGGTGGAGAGGTGGCCGAGTGGTCGAAGGCGCTCCCCTGCTAAGGGAGTAGACGGTAACCCCGTCTCGAGGGTTCGAATCCCTTCCTCTCCGCCACTTGCCCTTTGCGGAAGCGTTCCACCGATCCCGGCTTCGGCCGGATTTTCGTCTTGTCCCGGCAGGTCATGCGGTCGGGGTTGTCGACCGCCCCGCGCCCCAGAGCGCCACGCCGTCTCTCCGGGCCGAGCTTCTCCGGACCTGCCGGCCGTCGCATCCCTCGTGAATAGCATCACGTCACTGATCTAAAGTGAGCGCCGTCACCACGAAAGGACCGCAGCATGAGCAAGAAGATCGGGTTCGTCGGCCTCGGGACCATGGGGCTGCCCATGGCCGTCAATCTGAACAGGGCCGGCTTCGACGTCATCGGGTACGACGCCTTCGCCGGTAGCCGCGAGAAGGCGAAGGCGGCAGGCATCACCGTCGCCGAGACCCTGAGAGAGGTGGCCGAGCAGGCCGACGACGCGGTCGTGTCGATGGTCCGCGACCATGCGCAGAACGTCGAGGTCATCCTCGGCGACGGGTATTCTGTCCGCCAACCCCACGGGGCTCACGATCATCGTCATGAGCACGCTCGATCCGGATTCCATGAACGACCTGGCCGAGACGGTCGAGGCCGCGGGCGACGTCAGGCTGATCGCTGCCGCCGTCAGCGGCGGGGCGACGGGGGCCGAGGCCGGCACGCTGTCGATCATGGCCTCGGGCCCGAAGGATTGCGTGGACGCCGCGCGCCCGTATTTCGACGCCGTCGGCTCGAAAACCTTCTATTACGGCGCCAGGCCGGGAAACAGCCAGGCCGCCAAGCTGGTCAACAACCTGGTGCTCGGCATCTTCATGAACGGCGTTGCCGAGGGATTGAGGTTCGGCGCCCATTACGGTCTTCCGCAGGACGAACTCCTGAACCTGTTCAAGGCCAGCACCGGCGACAGCTGGGTCGTCCGGAACTGGGACACGGTCTCGAAGTGGACCGAGGACACCGCGCTGGCAGTGCTGCTCAAGGACCTGAAGGCGGCGCACGACAAGGGCCTCGCGCATGGCATCGCGATGCCGTTCAATGCCCTGTCCTCGACTCTCCTGTTCGATTCGTGGGGACAGAAGCCGAAGGCCGGGTGAGCAGGGCGGACGAACAGACGGGGCCGGACGGACGGATGCCGGGGACGGGGGAGGACGGCGGTGCGAGCGACGGCGCGTGTTGAAATCCGGGCAGCTTCCCGCCTAACCTGGCGCCATGGCCGATGGTCCCTGGACGGATGAAGAGAACGACCTGATCGTCGCGGACTACTTCGCGATGCTGGCCGACGACGTCGCCGGACGGCCGTACAGCAAGGCCGAGCACCGGCGGCGGCTCCGGCCGCTGCTGAACGGCCGCTCGGAGGGATCGATCGAATACAAGCACCAGAACATCAGCGCGGTTCTGAGGGCGCTCAACGAGACCTGGATCCCGGGCTACAAGCCTGCGTTCAACTTCCAGATGTCGCTGGTCGATGCGGTGGCGCGGTGGCTGGCGCGCAACTCCGCGGGGTTCCGGCCGCCAATCCTGCAACCGGCGGCCGGCTTCCAGGAGGCGCGGCCGATATGGACCGGACCCCCGCCGACGCTTTCGAACCGGCCGCCGCCACCGGAGCTCGAACAGATGCTGCACGTCGCCCGCAAGTACGACGCGGCCGGGCGGGACGCGCGCAACCGGGAGCTCGGCCGGGCCGGCGAGGCGCACGTGCTGGCGCACGAGCGGGCGAGGCTGCGATCGGCGGGGCGCGACGACCTGGCGCGCAAGGTGCGCTGGGTGTCGGAGGAAGACGGGGACGGCGCCGGCTACGACATTGCGAGCTTCACGCCGGAGGGGCGGGCGCGGCTGCTCGAGGTGAAGACGACCAACGGATGGGAGCGGGCCCCCTTTTACATTACCCGCAACGAGCTCGCGGTGGCCGAGGAGCGCCGCTCCGAGTGGTGCCTGTTCCGGCTGTGGGATTTTTCGCGCGCGCCGAAGGCGTTCGAGCTGTACCCGCCGCTGGACGCCCACGTATCGCTCATGGCGACGGCCTACCAGGCCAGTTTCCCGTGACGCGGCGGCGGGCGGCCCGCGGGCAGTCGAGCCGCGCCAGCACCAGGTGCCCGTCCCGATCGAAACTTGTTGAGGACCGCCAAACCCCTGAAATCCAGGCTGCAGGACGATGGTTAGCCTCTGCCCTGGCACATTCCGCCCGGAGAATGCCGCCCATCGGCTTCCAGCCCGGCCCGGAGCGGGCTAATAAGGGGGAAGCCGTAATCGGATGAACCATGAGGAGGAGCAGACATGCTGAAGCGACCCACCCCGTCGACGGACCAGCCGGGCGGTTCGACCACCGGCGCGGGTGCCCCGGCGCCGAGCGACCGCAATTCGCTGACCATCGGGCCGGACGGCCCCATTCTCCTGCACGACGTGCATTTCCTGGAGCAGATGGCGCACTTCAACCGGGAGAAGGTGATCGAGCGCCAGCCGCACGCCAAGGGCGGAGGCGCGTTCGGCGTGT
>CAZSNL010000105.1:0-2980 GCA_964608275.1 uncultured Hyphomicrobiales bacterium
CAGGATCGATTGGGCGATGGCGGTCAACTCGCGCATGACATCGGCGTCGAGCGGCGGCTCCTCTTCCATGGCGGGCGCCCGGATCTCATCCCTCACGGAAAGTTCCGGGCAATACCGTCGCAACAATTCGGCATTGCCCTCGAAGGTTGCTTCGTGGATATGCGCGGCCGCCTCCGGTGGCAGTGTCACGGGGCTTCCGAGAAGGTCCCGACGCTCCGCTTCGGCAAGAAAGGCATCGGCGAAATGCTTCCTGCCGTTGCCGTGCGTCCGCAGGACATGGAGTGCTTCGCGACCCGGCGTCGGGTTGATGATGCGAGGAGGCAGGTCCGCGGGCTGGTCGAGGCCGAGCCACTCGAACGCCACGTCGATCACCCCCGCTGGACCCTTCCGACGGACAGTCGGATACCAGACCACCTTCAGATTGCCGAAAGCAGCGTGCAGCTTCCGGGCCTGCCATTGCCAATCCCAGCGCTTGGCAGGACGAAGTCCAAATTTGCGGGAGACATAGGTTTCGAGACCGACATTGACCTTGCCGGATTTGACCTGCTGCAGATATGACGAGACGATCATGTCGACCTGTGGCCGGAAAAACACCAGACAACGCGTGGTGTAACCGAGCGAACGCAGTGCGGCTCCGAATTCCCGAAGCAGATCCGGGCGACGGTTGACGAGACCCTCACAAGACCAGATCAGATGGTGTGGCTGGTCGCGATACCGCTCCACGATCCGCACCGCCGACTCAAGATTTCGGTCGCGCAGGAAGTTGTTGATCGTGAGTGCGTTTCCGGCGGTTGGCATCCCCGCCAGCACTTTACCAAAATTGCCTGCGGCGTCGGGATAGAGATATCCCTGGTCGCGAAGGCGATCGTGAGCACGGGTAAGCGCGTACTGTATGGCCGACGAGCCCGTCTTGCCGGTGCCGACGTGCAGGTAGCATATCCGTCCCGTCATCGGATCGCTCTTCCCTCCTTCGGTCGCCTGTAGCCTAGGAGCCATTCCCCGTCCGCCCCGCCTTCCGCCCGTCGATTGCATGCCGATGGTTGTCGAGGCAATCGTCAGGTGGTGCCGAGTCATCCGCCGGCAGGGTCCCGCAACCGCATGTGATCCGTTCCGGATCAGCCGGTCGCTGCACAGCCGCAGTTCTTGCGATCGTGGTAACCGCAATCCGGTTCGCCCGCAACCCGGCCCGCGTCGGCGCGCCACCGTCGCGGGCCCCCGCCGCCTGACCGCATCATCTCGCAAGCGAGAAATCCTCGCTGTCCAGGGTCAGGTTCACCGAATAGTAGGCGTCGCGCTCCAGCAGGTCGCCCCAGCGCCTCTTCATGTAGAAGATCTCGCGCTGGAACCGCTCGATCACATCCGGAGCGTTGTCGGTGCCGCGCGAAACGGATTCGTGATGGTAAAGCTCGGCGAACGGCGTCCACAGGTTCAGCAGCCCGAGCTGGCGTACGCGCAGGCAGAAATCGACGTCGTTGAAGGCGACCGCGAGATTGTCTTCGTCGAGACCGCCGACGGCCTTGTAGACCTCCTTCCTGACAAGCAGGCAGGCGGCGGTCACCGCCGAAAGGTTCTGTACCAGCATGAGGCGGCCGAAATACCCCGGAGCGTCCCGATCCGAATACTTGTGGGAGTGGCCGGCGACACCGCCCACTCCGAGGATGACGCCGGCATGCTGGATGGTGTCGTTGGGATAATAGAGCTTGGCGCCAACGCAGCCGATCTCGGGGCGAACGGCGTGCGAAACCATCTCGCTCAGCCAGTCGGGCGAAATCACCTCGATGTCGTTGTTGATCAGCCCGATGATCTCTCCCTTCGCCTTCTTCACCGCGGCGTTGTTGATGGCCGAGTAGTTGAACGGGCGTTCGTCT
The DNA here is from genome assembly GCA_964608275.1 of uncultured Hyphomicrobiales bacterium. Lineage (GTDB taxonomy): Bacteria > Pseudomonadota > Alphaproteobacteria > Rhizobiales > CAZSNL01 > CAZSNL01. Next base: position 1,869 of record CAZSNL010000105.1, read on the forward strand.
CGCAGGATGCGAATGTTGGCGTGTGCCGACAGGCTCTCGAAATAGTCGAAGGTCTGCTGTTCGACGCTGTTGTTGTCGACAACCAGGATCTCGTAGCGGGGGTAATCGGTCTTTGCGAGAATCGAATCGATGCACACCTTCAGGACGTCCGCCTTGTCCCGCGTCGGAATGATCAGCGAAACCAGTGGCGGCCGTTTCGGAACTCGCCGCTTGATGCGATAGTATTGCCTCTGGCGCACGGATACGACTTCGGCGTCGATCTTGAGCCGGTCCACGTGCTCGACCAGTGCACGGTAGCCGGCGTCATAGGCCCAGACCTTCGCATCCTCGTCTGCCGCCACCGAGCCCCGGGCGGTGCGCCAGTGATAGAGCACCTTCGGCACATGCACGATGCCTGACTGGTCGATCTGCTCGATGATCCTGAGGTTGAGGTCGTAGTCCTGGCTGCCCTCGAAGCCCTTCCGCCAGCCGCCGACCTTGCGGATGTTGTCGGCGCGGTGGACGGTCAGGTGATTGAGGTAGTTCTGGCCGGTGAAGAGGTCGTAGCTCCAGTCCGGCTTGAAGAATGGCTTCGAGCGCCGCCCCGCTCCGTCGATCTTGTCCTCGTCGGTGTAGACGATCTCTGCCTTCGGCTCGGCTGCAATCGCCAGCACGACCTCCGCGAGCGCATTGCGCGCCAGCACGTCATCGTGGTCGAGCAGGGCGATCCACTTGCCGCTGGCCAGGGAGAAAGCCGAGTTGGTCGCCTCCGAGATGTGCCCGTTGGTTTCGCGGAAGACGACCTTGATGCGACTGTCGGCCTTCTGCCAGCGCTCGAGCGTTGGACGGACCCACGGTTCGGTGGAGGCATCGTCCGCGATGCAGAGTTCCCAGTTTTGGTAGAGCTGGTCGGTGACGCTGGCGATGGCGGCGTCGAGATACTCCTTGGGCGTGTTGTAGACCGGCATCAGCACCGAGATGAGCGGCTGTTCCTCCAGCTGCTGCAGCCTGTCCGCGAGTGCTGCTTCGGGGTTATGTGCCTCGAACTTCGCAATCCAGTCGGCGTAACCGGCTCCGCCCCTTGACCCGTTGTGACCGGCTTGCGCGCCGTTGTGGTTCCGCGACGTCTCGAA
>CAZSNL010000105.1:3080-9355 GCA_964608275.1 uncultured Hyphomicrobiales bacterium
CTCACGAGCCGATGCGGCTCGAGCAAATCGACCGACTTACGCTTGATACGCATGTGAATCCGAAGGAGGTCCCCGACGTCGGGATAAGGGGCAACAATTGTGGCAACAAAGAGTCACCTGATACTTGCGAAACCAACCTTGCCGACCATCATGGAACGGTGGCCGCCGCGTGGCCGCGAACGCGCGTTCCGCTTCGGGTTGTCCAGCGTAGTTGCGCGACATCGGCAGTCCGATTTCGTTGTCCTGGGATGGCCGTGCCGGAAACTCGCGCGTCCGGCAGGCATCATGCCTGCGCGGCAGCCCGCGTGCCGCTGGCGACCGTCGAAACCGTAGTTGGCCCCCTTGCGGTTGGCAAGCCGAAACGCCGGGCGCGGACGCTATCGCGCGTATTCCTGGAGCCGCCTCCCGCTGTTGTTGACGGGCGAGAGAACGTTACGCACCCGCACCGTCACGATACTGTCGGGCAGCACGTCGTCGCCGATATCGAACGCAAAGCCGTAATGGCCGTCGCCGTAGCCGGCGTCGCGCAGATCCGGACGAAACAGGTCGGCCTGTCGGGTCTGTACCACGCGGCCGTCGACTTCGAGGTCGACTTCGACACGGATGTCGTCCCAGTGGCGGAGCTTGGCCCAGCCGTGCAACTGACCATCGGACAAGCCGTCGAGGAAGCCGTCGTATTCAAGCCTGATCGCCCGGATGTACTGCGGCATGCCGTTCTCGATGGCGAGAGACGCCTGCCCGATCCGTTCCTCGTTCGCGGTCACGCCACAGAAGGCGGCAATCTCCTGCACCGAATCCAGCGGATACAGGATGGCGGTCTCATAGCTCACCAGCAGCGTGGGCACCGAGAGGCGGGCGATCGTATCGGCCAGTTCGCGATAATTCCGTGTCAGCGAGGGGAGGGCTGCGAGACCCTTGTCGCGTTCCGCGCCGGCGGCATTGAGTGCATTGGCCACGATATCGCGGAAGGTGACGATCACGCGCGGGTTGCGCAGCGACCGGCATAAGGCTTCGAGGTCGTGGCCGCCTGCCGGCAACCTGATGCACCACAGTGGCTGCGCCGCATTGGCGGCAGCGATGTAGCGGTCGACTTCGGCGTCGCCGGCAGCCGTTCCCGACGCCGCGGCCAGGGCTGACTCGACATCCTCGGCGGCGACAACGCCAAGCGCCTTCAGCACCTGCTGGATCATCGACGTTCCGCTGCCGAGGAGCCCGGTCACCACGATCGTGGCGTCGTCAGCCGCCGGGGCATCGCCGACGCGCAGGAACCCGAAATCGGCCGAATCCTTCGCCGCCGGCCCGACCGGCGCGCGCGACAGCGGCGCCGTCGTCTCGGCGGCGGCGGGAGCAGGCAGATCCAGCGCGCCGTGCAGGTCGTCCAGGTCGCTGCGGATGCGGGCGATCGCCTGCCGGACCACCTTGCGCGACCGGTCGAGAGCGGCGGCGGCCGCGGCGGCCCGTTCCTCGGCATCGGCGAGCTTCAGGTTCAGCTGATGCCGGTCGGCGGCGGCGGCGTCGGCACGTTCGGCATGGGCGCGCGCCTCGTCGCGCACGCCGGAGAAGATCTGTGCCCACGAGTCGAAGACGGTCCGGACTTCATCGAGACGGGCGGTCGCCTCGGGGTCGCCGGGGTCATCGCGCAACGCGCGCATCGCCTCGTAAGCCGCGAGCACCCACTGCGACTGTGTCGCCGGGTCGTCGTGGTCGGCCGTGAAATGCCTGAGGTCGCGGGACAGGAATTCCGCGATCTCCGCCGCCGCCTGCGCAGGAGGACGGGGCCAGCGGAAGCCGAGACGATGGGCGAGGCGGCCGGCGCCGGCCGGAAGATCGGCCAGCAATGCCGGGTACTCGACCACCACCCGGCGCAGGTGGCGGCTGGCGACCTCGGCGTCGAGGACGTGACGCAGCCAGGCCAGCACCCCGTGGCCGGTCGAAAGCCTGTCCCGGGCGGTCAGCGACCTTGCCACCTCGTAGGGATGGCGGAACACGATCAGTATCCGCGGGTCGATGTCGAGACCGGTGAGCGCCGCCTCCCATACCGGCAGCAGACGACAGATTCGCGGGTCCTTGAGGACGAACAGCCTGGATGCGCCGAATGCCGCCTCGACCGCCTCACGGATCGGGCCCAGCACGGCTTCATCGGCGGCTGCCGCGGCGATCGCGTCGGCGGATAGCGGGGCGAAATCGTCCCAGTCCGAGCCCAGCCGCTCGAGCAGGCCGTCATTCAGGTCGCGGATGGTGACCGACTCGAAATAGCCCTTCTCGTTCCATTCGGTCGCCGGCATCAGGTCACCGGGCACGTCGGCACCGAGCATCGCGCAGCACCCGGCCAGTGCCGAGGTCCCGCTCCGGTGCATGCCCAGAACCACCAACGCCTTATGTTTCGCCGCCACGTCTCGGTCCAGCTTCATTTCCCCAACCCACGCGGGCGGTTGCCATGCGCCCACCGCTCCCGTGTCGCGGGAGTGCCACGGTTATGCCGTACAAAGGCAGATAGACTCAAGCGGTCTGGCGGGTTGACAGCCCTTCCGGCGTGAACCAAGACAGTCGCCGCGGCGCGACCGCCAGCAAGCCGGCCGGAGCGGTGGGCCACACCGGATGGTCGCGAGGAGGGAAGCCTGACCGCATGAGCTATACCTGGATCGGTGGTGGAAGGCCGACCTTCCGCCGCAGCTTCGAAATTCATACGCTCGTCTGCTGGGCGGTGTTCCTGAAGGAACTCAGCCGGCGCTTCGGCAAGTCGCGGATCGGCATTTTCTGGGTATTCCTGGAGCCGGCGCTGTTCGTCGCCTTCCTGTCATTCCTGTGGCACCTCGGCGGCCGTGAATCGTTCTACAACATACCGGTGCCGCTGTTCATCGCGCTTGGCTACCTGCCGTACATGTTCCTGCGCTGGGTGATCGGCAAGGCAGCCAAGAAGATCTCGAACAACGAGTCGCTCTACGACTTTCCCCAGGTCAAGCCGTTCGACGTGTTCGTGGCGGGCTTCATGCTCGAACTGGTGATCTTCATCGTCGCCTCGCCACTGTTCATGTTGTGCATGTGGTGGTTCTTCGACTACTCGATCGCGATCGCCCGCCCGGTCGAGTTCTTCGTCTATGCCCTGATCTTTCTGGTCGGCGTGTTCGGACTCGGGCTCATCCTCGGCATCCTGATCTGCTTCTTCGATCTCGTCAGCCGGATGACCCGGTTCATCAACCGCGCGCTGATGTTCACCTCGAGCATCTGGCATCCCTATAACGAGCTGCCGACCATCGCCCAGCAGGTCCTGCAGTGGAACCCGCTCCTGCAGTACATCGAGCTGATGCGGAGCGCCTACTTCGGCTACACGAACGATCCGGGGATCAGCGCGGGCTATGCGGCTCTGGTGTCCATTTCGCTGCTCGGTTTCGCACTGGTGCTCTACTACCCGTACCGCTACCGGCTGATCATGCGCTAGGAAGCAGGGGAGAAGATGGACGTCAGACCGCTCGCCATACCCGAGGTTCTCCTGATCACGCCGAAGCGGTTCGGCGACGATCGCGGATTCTTTTCAGAAACCTACAACCGAGCCGCGCTCGCCGCCCACGGCGTGACGCTCGACTTCGTGCAGGACAACCATTCGCTGTCGGCAGCTCCGGCGACGATCCGGGGACTGCATTTCCAGGTGCCGCCGTTCGCGCAGGCGAAGCTCGTGCGGGTGAGCCGGGGCGCGGTGCTCGATGTGGCGGTGGACATCCGCCGCGGCTCGCCGACGTTCGGTCGCCACGTCAGTGCCGTCCTGAGCGCGGAGAACTGGAGCCAGCTCCTGGTGCCGGTCGGCTTCGCCCACGGCTTCTGCACGCTCGAGCCGGATACCGAGGTGCTGTACAAGGTGACCGCACCGTATTCGGCGGAGCACGACAAGGGGCTCATCTGGAACGATCCGGCGCTCGGCATCGACTGGCCGCTCGACGGCCGTGAGCCGACCCTCTCCGACAAGGACCGCCGCTGGCCCGCGCTCGCCGATCTTCCCGTCTATTTCTGAGCGCCCGTCCGCTACCATGGCCGGCGAGCGCGATCATGCGCCGGGTCCTCCCCGCGGCCGGCGAGCAGGCTTCTCGGCCGCGAACGATCCGCAGGCAGATGCAACGCTCTGCCAAAGTGTCCGGCTTCGGTGCGGCGCGGCCGATCCTCTTCCCGCCTTGCTCCATTGACCATTCCCGGTGCGGACCGGAACCCTGCCGCGTGCGGAGCATCCGCCGGGCACCGTGGAACACCGGGAAATGCCGCGCATTATAGCCAAATAGCCAACGTCGGGGCCTCCCACCCGGGCGATTCCCGGGCGGCGGCAGGACGTTCCGCATCTCGCGAGCGGAACGCCCCAGGCTGAGAAACAGGCACGGTTCTTGCTCCGGCAGCAGCGACGTTCCATCGGCGGACGGCTCGATCCCGAAGCGGCACGATCCGCCAGCCATTGACTGAGGCCGAAAACTCATGAACCTGCTGTACAAGCCCGCCATTCGCGAGTCTGCAGAATTCAAGCCCGCTCCGATACCCGACACGGAAGGTCACTGTCAGATGAAGGTAGGCATCATAGGGACCGGATACGTCGGTCTGGTGAGCGGAACCTGCTTTGCCGACCTGGGGCACAAGGTCGTCTGCGTCGACGTCGACGAGACAAAGATCGCGCGCCTGCGCGCCGGCGAGGTGCCGATCTACGAGCCCGGGCTAGAGGAGATGATCCGCCGCAACGTGCGCGCCGAGCGGCTGTCGTTCACCACCAGCATCGACGAGGCCGTGCAGGCGGGGCTCGACTTCCTGTTCATTGCCGTCGGCACGCCGTCGAACGGCGAGACCGGCGCCGCCGACCTCAACTACCTTCACCGGGCGGTGCGCGACGGTGCCGAGGCGGTGCGCCGGGCGGCCAACGGCCATTCCGACGCGTTCACCGTGTTCGTCGTCAAGTCGACGGTTCCGGTCGGTACCGTGCGCGAGGTGTCGCGGGTGGTCTCGGAATATCTGCCCGACGGCCGTTGCGCGGTCGCGTTCAACCCGGAATTCCTGCGCGAGGGCAATGCCATCGCCGACTTCCTGGAGCCGGACCGGATCGTCATCGGCTGCGACAGCGAGCGTGCCCGCGAGATGCTGGCGGCGCTTTACCGGCCGCTTACCGACAAGGGGTATCCTCTGGTCGAGACGTCAACCGTGGAGTCGGCCGAGCTCATCAAGTATGCGGCCAATGCGTTCCTGGCGACCAAGATCACGTTCATCAACGAGCTTGCCATGCTGTGCGAAAGCACCAACGCCGACATCGAGGAGCTGGCCCACGGGATCGGGCTCGACGCCCGCATCGGCGCGAGCTTCCTGAAGGCGGGACCGGGCTACGGCGGCTCGTGCTTCCCCAAGGATACGCGCGAACTGGTGTGCACGGCGCAGGCCTACCAGAGCCCGCTGAAGATCGTGGAGACGGTGATCGCCGTCAACGAGTCGCACAAGCGCCGGATGGTCGACAAGGTGCGGCGGGCGCTGGGCGGCAGGCTCGACGGCAAGCGGATCGCGGTACTGGGCCTCGCCTTCAAGGCCAATACCGACGACATGCGCGACGCGCCGGCACTGACGATCCTGCCGCCGCTGCTCGAGGACGGGGCGGAGATCGTCGCCTACGACCCGGAAGCGATGGACAACGCGCGCGCCGTGCTGCCGAACGGGCTGGCCTACGCCCCCACCGCGCGGGCCGCGCTGACCGGCGCCGACGCCGCGCTGATCCTGACCGAATGGCAGGAATTCGCCGGTCTCGAATGGCGCGAACTGGTCGGGATCATGCGGTCGCCGCTGGTGGTGGACCTCAGGAACCTGTATTCGCCCGATTTCGCGCTGTCGCAGGGGCTGATATACGTATCGCTGGGCCGCGGTGGCGGCCGAGCGGCTGTGTGAGGAGGCTGAAATGCGCCACGATCGCGTTCTCGTCACCGGCGCCGCCGGCTTTCTGGGCTCGCACCTGTGTGACCGGCTGGTCGCGATGGGCCGTGACGTCGTCGGCATCGACAACTACTACACCGGACGGCGGGGGAACATCGAACACCTGCTGGGCAACAGCCGGTTCGAGATGATCCACCACGACGTGACGCAGCCGTTCTGGGGCGAATTCGGCCAGATCTACCACCTGGCCTGTCCGGCCTCGCCGCCATTCTACCAGGCCAACCCGATCGCCACGACCAAGGTAAATTTCCTCGGCACCTACAACATGCTGGGGCTGGCCAAGCGCACCGGGGCGCGGTTCTTCTTCGCCTCGACGTCGGAAGTCTACGGCGATC
>CAZSNL010000106.1:0-9327 GCA_964608275.1 uncultured Hyphomicrobiales bacterium
CATTCCCCATTCGGGCATGCCCGGTCCGCCCTGTGGCCCCGCTCCGCGCATGATGAGAACCGTGTCGGCGGTCACGTCGAGGGCCTCGTCGTCCAAGCGGTCCTTCAGCTCGGCGTAGCTGTCGAACACCAGCGCCGGGCCCGTATGATTGAGCAGGTGGGGGGCGGCGGCAGAAGGCTTCATCACGCAACCGTCCGGTGCGAGATTGCCGTAGAGCACCGCCATTGCGGGCTCTGTCGAAACAGGCCGATCGAGCGGCCGGATGACATCTTCGTTCCAGCAGGGCGCCTTGGCGAAACCTTCTCCGATCGAACGTCCTGTAACCGTGAGTGCGGTACCGTCGAGCAACCCGTCCAGCCGCTCCATCAGAGCGAGGATGCCACCGGCGTAGAAGAAGTCCTCCATCAGGTAGCGCTCGCCCGAAGGACGTACGTTCGCCAGAACCGGAACCTTGCGGCTCGCGGTTTCGAAATCTTCGAGCCCCACATTGTGCCCGGCGCGGCGGGCCATTGCGATCAGATGGATCACCGCATTGGTCGAGCAGCCCAACGCCATTGCCACGACGATCGCGTTCTCGAACGACGCACGCGACAGTATGGCGGACGGCTTCAGACCCTCGCCGACCATTTCCACAATGCGCCGGCCGCAGGCGGACGCCATGCGGATGTGGCCTGCATCGGCGGCGGGAATGGACGAGGCGCCGGGCAGCGTCATCCCCATGGCTTCGGCGATCGCCGTCATCGTGCTCGCCGTGCCCATGGTCATGCAGTGGCCGTAGGAGCGCGCGATGCCGGCCTCGACAGCCTGCCATTCGGCCGCGTCGATTCCGCCGGCCCTGCGGTCGTCCCAGTATTTCCATGTGTCGGAGCCCGAACCCAGCGCCTCGCCGCGCAGGTTGCCACGGAGCATGGGCCCTGCCGGCATGAAGATTGCTGGAATGTTCATGCTGATGGCGCCAAGCAGCAGGCCGGGGGTTGTCTTGTCGCAACCGCCCATCAGCACCGCGCCGTCGACAGGGTGCGAGCGCAAAAGCTCCTCCGTCTCCATAGCCAGCAGGTTGCGGTAGAGCATGGTCGTAGGCTTGACGAAGTTTTCCGACAGAGAGATCGCCGGCAGTTCCAGCGGGAAGCCGCCGGCCTGAAGGATGCCGCGCTTGACGTCCTCGACGCGATGCTTGAAATGCGCGTGGCAGGGATTGATGTCCGACCATGTATTGACGATCGCGATGACCGGCCGGCCATTCCAGTCCTCCAGCCCATAGCCCATCTGCATGAGCCGCGAACGATGGCCGAAGCCGCGCAGATCGTCGGCGTCGAACCAGCGTGCGCTACGCAGGGGCGGCTTGCTCATTGGCTCGCCGTCACGCCGCCGTCTATAAAGACGATCTGGCCGGTCATGTAGCTGCCGGCCGGGGCGGCAAACGCGATGATCTGGCCGACCACCTCCAGCGGGTCGCCGATGCGGCCGAGCGGATTGCGCTCGATAATGAAGTCGCGAAAGCCGTCGCGTTCCAGGTGATGGCGGATGCGCTCGGAGCGGATGAAGGTCGGCGCCACCCCATTGACGGTGATATTGTGTGGCGCGAGTTCCATCGCGTGCTGCTTGACCAGCATGGCTAGGCCGCCCTTGGTTGCGCAGTAGGCGGAATACCCGCGACCGCGCAGCGCAAGCTGCGAGCGCACCGACAGCAGGTGGATCTGCCGGCCGCCGCGTCCCTGCGCAATCTGCTGTCGCGCCGCGGACTGGGCGAGGAACATCGCCGACTTCAGATTAACCTGGTAGATTTCGTCGAAGGCTTCCTCGGTCACGTCGAGCAGCGCCTGCTCCTTCTGAACACCGACGCAGTTAATCAGCACGTCTATGCCGCCGAGTTCCTCCGTCACCTTCGCGGTCACCTCCGCGATATGGCCGGGATAGCGGGCATCAAGTTCGAGCCCGACCGCCTTGGCCCCATGCGACTGCAGGCGTTCGGTAAGCGCGGCCGCGCGCCGCGCGTCGCGACCGGCGACGGCGACCGCCGCACCACGCCGAGCCAGCGCAAGTGCGGTCGCCTCGCCAATCGCACCATATCCGCCAGGGATGAAGACACGGAGCCCCGACACGTCGAACAGCCGGTCGACGGCATTCAATTCGACTTCGGGCGTGAGGTTGGTTTCAGCCCGGTTCATGGAGCGACCTCCACGCCAGCGGCCGTGTAGACCGATTCCATAAGTCGCAATGTCTCCATATTGTCGAGACGATCGGTCTCGAATGCAGTGCCGTGCCTTAGCCCGGACACAAAAGACGCGATCACCGCGTCAAAACACTCCTGGTATCGGCCTAGAAGATCGACTTCCTCGGCATCGTCTTCCGCGCCGACCAGATAAACCCGGTTCAGGTCCATGATGATCGTCCCGGAGGTACCGATCACCTCGAGTCGGTCTCCATGAAGCTGCGGATAGCCGGGTGCACAGATCGACCCGTCGGCAACGGCGATAAACCCATTGTCACCTTCGAGCAGGATTGCTGCGGTGTCTTCGCCCGGCAGGTCGTCAGCCAACCGGTTGAGACGTGCGGCTACCACCTTCAGCGGCCCGCACAGGCAGCGCAACACGTCCAGATGGTGGATCATCGTCTCGAAGACGAGGTTGCGCCTGAAACCGCGCAGATAAGGCTGGCGCTCGAGCAGGAACGGCTCCGCCCCCTGGCGCTCGCACAGTCCCGACCCGCGGCACGAGATCTGCGCGTGGCGCACAGTGCCGATACGACCCTCTGCGATCCAGTTGCGCACAGTCATGTAGTGCGGCCGATAGCGATAGTTCTCGTGAACCATGAAGCGGACACGGTCGCCGACGTAATGGACCAGAGCCTCGGCCTCCGCCACGGTCTCGGTCATCGGCTTCTGCAACATCACGTGAACGCCGTTATCGGCGGCGAGCCGGGTGACGGGCGCGTGGGCACCGACGGAGGCGGCGATATCGACCACCTCGAATCCGCCGTCGCGAAACATCGCCTCGGGATCGTCGTAGACCCGCTTTATGCCGAACTCCTCGGCCCGTGCTTCGGCCCTGGCGCGATCGATGTCGCAAACCGCGACGATTGGCACGCCAGCGTTGCGCCATGCCTGCAGATGATAGAGGCTGATCATACCGGCGCCGACAAGCGCGACCCGGACTGGCTTGTCACCATATGCGGTCAGCGGGTTCATTTCGCGCGCTCCGGCAACAGATCGCCAAGATAAGCGCGGCAGGGCTCGTGCGCCACGAGGCCGGCGAAGTCGGCGATCGGCGTCACCGTGCCCTTCTGGACGAAGATGAAGCGCTCACAAATCTCCTCGAGGATTTCCAGATGAAATCGCTCGTTGGGGTGAACGCACAGGAACACCAGGCGCCCTTCGCCGCGAAGGCGGCGGAAGAAGTTGAGCATGAAGCCGATATAGCCGTCCTGCGTGTTGAATTGCGGCTCGTCGAACAGATGAACCATCGGATAGGCGCTGCCGGCGCGCTCCATCAGCAGGTTTGGAGTGAGCGAGCGGAAATGCCTGACCTGGTAGGACTGGTGATAGTGAATCGCCAGCCGGTCGCGTTCGTCGGTGCGCACCCGGTGGATGTCGCGACCCTGCACTTTGATGTTGCCGGCGGTCGGCGAGTTGGAGCCGGTGATGAGCTCGAACAGAGTCGTCTTGCCCGAGCCGTTCGGCCCCATCATGCCGACGATGCCGGGCTCCTCGACGCGGAAATCCGCTTCGAGGCGAAACGTCTCCTTCGCCGCCGGCCAGCCGCGCTTGTATACCTTTGTGAGATTGCTGACTTCGAGCATCGGCGCCATGGTCACATCCCGATCAGGTCGCGGCGCCGGGCCGGGTCGTCGATGAGCTCGCGCGCCGGTCCCTCGTGGACGATCCGCCCATGGTCCATGACATAGACGCGATCGGAAACCTCCAGCGCTGCCAGTGCGTTTTGCTCGACAATCAGCGACGCGATTCCCTCGGCCTTGAGCAGCCGCACTGTCTTCATCACATCCTGCACGATGCGCGGCGCCAGCCCCTGGCTCGGCTCGTCGAACAGCACGAGGCCCGGCGAGGCTAGGAGCGCGCGAGAGATCGCCACCATCTGCATCTCGCCACCCGACAGGTTCTCGCATTCCCTCGGCATCAGATGCTCGAGCGCAGAAAAGATGCCGAACATGTCGGCCACCTTCCATTCGCGGAATTTCGTCCTGCGCCGCGCGATCTGCAGGTTGCGGGCGACCGTCAAGGTCGGAAACACGCGACGGTCGTCCGGCACCCAGCTGATGCCCATGCCCGAGATGCGGTGCGTGGGCAGCGTGGTGATATCTGCGCCGTCGAAGCAGATCGTGCCGGCGCGCGCCCGGGTCAGTCCGAGGATGGAGCGGATGGTCGTCGTCTTGCCCGCGCCGTTCGGGCCGAGCAGCGCCACGACCTCGGCCTTGCCGACCGACAGCGACGCGCCGAACAGCGCCTGGGTCTCGCCGTAGAAGGCCTCGATCTTGTGGACGTCAAGCAAGGGCAGCCTCCCCCAGGGCTGACCGCCGCACCCATTTGTTGCCCTGCAGTTCGGCCGGCGTGCCTTCGGCGATCACTTGGCCCCAGTGGATGACCGAGATGCGGTCGGCGAGTTCGAACAGGAAGCGCATGTCGTGCTCGATCATCACGATCGTGTAGTGCTGGCGCAGGCGGCGAACCAACGCGGCGAGATTGTGCGTGGCCTCCGACCCGAGGCCGGAAGTCGGCTCGTCGAGGAAGAGGATTTTCGGCTTCGCCGCCAGCGCCACGCCGATCTCCAGTGCGCGGCGTTCGCCATAGCTGAGCGATGTCGCCTTTTCCCACGCGCGCGATGCCAGTCCGACCTGGTCGAGGACTTCGATTGCCGCGTCGATCAGCGCAGTGTCGTCGAACATGGCGCCGAGAAAGCTCGAGCGTCGAGCGCGGAACTCGGGCAGCGCCAGCATAACGTTCTCGATCACGACGCTGTCATCGAACAGGTTCATGATCTGGAACGAGCGCGACACGCCCAGCGTAGCAATGCGCTGCGGCGGTAGGCCGGCGATGGAGATACCTTCGAGCTCGATCTCCCCGCGATCCGGCTTATGCAGCCCGGTCAGCACGTGGAAGCAGGTGGTCTTGCCGGCGCCATTCGGCCCCATGATGCCGCTCACCTGCCCCTTCTCGAAGCCGAGCGAGATGTTCTCCAGCACGACGCGCGAACCGAAACGCTTGTGAAGATTGCGAGCTTCGAAGAAGGGCATCAGACTTTCTCCGTCGCAAGCACGGCCGGCTTTTCCGGCACACCGCGCAGCCGCTTCCAGCCGAGGTGGAACATGCCTGCCAGCCCTTCTGGGCGCAGCATGACCATCGCCATGAACATCAGCCCGTACCAGAGCAGCCACGTCTCGGTGAGGCCGCCGAGCACGTCGCGTGCCACGAAATAGAGGATGACGCCGAGCACTGGTCCCCAGAAGCTGACCAGCCCGCCGCCGACCAGAACCATCATCACGATCAGGCCGGATTGATGAAGGCTCATCACGTCGGGATAGGCGCTCTGCTGGGCCATGGAAAACAGCCCGCCGGCAAGACCGGCGAACATGGCCGAGATGACGAACGCGGCCCATTTGAAACGCCACACCTCATATCCGGCGAAGCGTGCGCGCGTCTCGTTCTGGCGGATCGCCTGCAGCACCCGGCCGAAGGGCGAATTGGCCAGACGCCAAAGTAGCAGCACGGTCGCCAGCAGGAAGAATGCCGCGAGGTAGAACAGGGCCACGTTGGAACGGAGTTCATACTCCAGACCGAAGAAGGTGAGCGGGGGGCGCGGGATCCCGAGCAGCCCATCCTCGCCGCCGGTGATGCCGTAGAGCTTCATCGACGTGAACCAGAACACCTGTCCGAAGGCGATGGTGAGCAGTGCGTAGTAGATGCCGCGCCGGTGCGACACGAACGCGCCGACGATCGCGCCGGCGAGTCCGGCCGCAAGAATACCGGCCGCGAGACCACCCCAAAGGCTGAGCGCGACGTTCTGCTGGAAAAGGCCGAAGGCGTAGGCGCCGATACCGAGATAGGCGCCATGGCCGAAGGAATGCAGGCCGGCATAACCGAACAGCAGGTTGAAACCGAGCGCGAAGATCATCCAGATGGCGATCTCGATGCCGAGATACTGGTAGAGGTCGATGGCCGGCAGCCACCATGGCGCGGTCACCAGCGCCACTGCCATCAGGAAGATCGGACCATAGGCATGGACACGAGAGCGGGCAGGAATGTCGGAAAGCGAGATCACCGTCAATTCTCCAGCGCGCTCTTGCGACCGAACAGGCCGCGGCTGCGAAATCCGACCACTATGATCAGCAGGATGTACATCGACATCGTCGCCCACGCGCCGGCATAGGCGCCAGTGATGCCTACGGCGAGGCCAACCATGATGGCTGCCACCACCGCGCCCCAGAAGCTGCCGATGCCGCCAATGACGATGATCAGAAAGGCGGGAATGACCACGTCGATGCCCACATGTGGCCTCAGCCCCCAGATCGGCACCATGATGATGCCGGCGAGGCCCGCAAGTGCGGCGCCGAAGCCGAACACCAGGAGACGCAGCTTTGACAGATCATAGCCGAGCGCGCGCACCATCTCGCTGTCGTGCGCGCCGGCCTTGATAATGGCGCCATAGGGCGTCTTCTCGAGGAACAGCCACACGGCGAAGATCGCGACCATGCTGAAGCCGGCGGCGAAGAACTTGTATTTGGAGTAGATGAAACCCGCGACCAGAACCGCCCCGTTGATGGCGGACGGAACCTCGAGGTTCTGCTCGCCGGTGCCCCAGCCGAGACGGATGATCTCCTCGATCACCAGCGCCGCGCCGAATGTCAGCAGAAGCCCGTAGAGGGGCGCTTTGCCGTAGGTCGGCCGCAGGCACAGCTCGAGCGCCATGCCCGCGATCGCCGCCAGCACCGGCCCGATCAAGAGAGCCGCGACATAGCGGGTTTCAATGTCGAGGCTGAGCCACCACGCGCCGAAGGCGGTGTCGCCGAACCATGTGCCTCCCAGCACACTGAGCGCGAAATAGGCGCCGAGCGCGAACAGAGAGCCGTGGGCGAGGTTGATGACCTCCATGACGCCGATGATGAGCGTGAAGCCGAGCGCGATCAGCGCAAACAGCAGCCCGAGCGTCAGCCCATTGAGGATGTGTGGCAGGAGATCGATCATGACATCGCTGGATTGGAACGGTGAGCGATCATGGCCGGCGAACCAGCCATGATCCTTGCGTTTGACAGGCGGACTCTACGCGTCGATCGTCGGCGTGTCGTCGTAGCTTTCCAGCTTGCACGCTTCCCCTGCACCGGTGTCGATCACGGTGTCCGGAGCTGCGTTGGCCACGATCTCGAACATGTCGTCCTTGTCTGCTTCGGACCATTTGGAATTGGCCGTTGCAAGGTAGATCGTCTGCTGAACCTGATGCGTGTTGGGGTCGATCCATGCGTCGTGGTGCTGCATGCGGTCTGCGGCCGGCATCTTGTGACCTTCCAGCGCCTTGATGACGGCAATGTTGTTCGCGCTGCCGGCGCGTTCGATCGCCGAAAGCAGTTCGCGCGTGGCCATGTAGCCGTTGTAGAAGACGTTACCGGGCACCCGCATCTGGGTATCGGGGTAGCGCTCCTGATATTTCTTCACGAACTCGGCCACGCCCGGCAGGTCGAGTTTGTAGTACCAGGTGGTGCCGAACACACCAAAGAGGTTTTCGAGCGGCAGGCCGTAGACATCCGGCCAGTCCTGCTGGCTGTTGATCCAGGCCGGACTGTTGCCCATTCCGAGTTGAGCCACCTGCTGGCGAAAGGCCTTCTGGTCGTCGCCACCGATCGCGGCCGAAACCACTCCTGGCTTCTGCTGCTGGACACGCAGCAGCGCCGACGAGAAATCGCGGGTGCCCTGCGGGATCAGGATTTCCTCCATCACCTCGCCGCCATACTCAGCCAGCAGCGCCTTGGTGGCCTTGGCGGTGTCGTGGCCCCAAACATAGTCGTTCGTGAGCAGCATCCACTTCGGGCCGTAGGTGTCGATCGCGTTCTTGACCGCCGCCTTGGCGAAATTGGTGCCGTTGCCGTCCCACACGAACTTGACCCGGTGGCAGTTCTGGCCAGCCTCGGTCGGCGACGAGGAATTGGTGTTAAGATAGATCACGCCATACTTCTGGGCGACCTGGCTGATGGCGTTGGCGACGCCCGAATGCACCGCCCCGACCAGGAACCCGCACTCCTCACGGGTAATCATACGCTCGGCGACGCGGCTGCCGGTGGCAGGCGTCGTCTCGGTGTCGATATGTACCCACTCGATCTTACGGCCCAGCACGCCGCCGGCCTCATTGGCCTCGTCAATGGCCATCATCATGCCGCGGCGGTCGCTGGCACCCGAATTGGCATACTGTCCGCTGGCGTCGGAGGTTATGCCGATCTTGATCGGCTTGTCGGACGACTGCGCCCACACGCGATTGTGCTTCCATGGGCCGGCGAACGCGGTCAATGCAGTGCCCGCTGCAGTGGCTCCCAGGAGCCCGCGGCGGGTAATCTTGCTCTGCGACATGACTTCCTCCCTTGAAGTGCGGTCGACACTTTCCCGCGAACGTCCTCCCGGCCGCGGTTCGAATGAATGTTCACTATGAATGAATTTTCATTCTTATCTTGTCAATGGCATTCTTTTGGGCGCACCGTGAAATCAGCAAGTCGAGATTCGCTGGAGCCGCGTCTTGAACGAAAATTCCGCCGCCGATCCGATCCGTCTCCCACCGAGCGAGGGCCAGGAAACCTTCGAGGCGCTGCGCTCGCGCATTCGTACGCGCTTTGAGGGGCTCAGCCCGCATCTTCAGCGCATCGCCCGCGCCGCGCTTGAACAGCCGAACGTCTTTGCATTATCGACAATCGCCACCCTCGCCGGCGAACTGGACGTGCAGCCCTCCACTCTGATCCGCTTTGCCAAGGAATTCGGCTATGGTGGGTTTTCCGACGTGCAACGCATCTTCCGCCTGCGTCTCATCGAGGGCGCGGCTGACATGCGCGAGCAGGTCTACGAGAAGCAGGGCGCCCGCCCGCCCGCCGATCTGGGCGCCATCCTTCAAAGTTCCATCGGGGCACTTGAGGCATCGCTGGAAGAACTCAAGTGTTCGATACCCACCGACGATCTGGGCGAAGCGGTCGCCATGCTGGACCAGGCCCGTCACATCTATATCGCCGGGTTGAGGCGCTCGCGCGCCATCGCCACCTACTTCGCCTACGGTCTGACGCGGTCAGAGAAACGATGCAGTCTGCTCGACTTCGGTGGCGGCATGGCCGCGCAGCAGGTAGCGA
>CAZSNL010000107.1:0-9306 GCA_964608275.1 uncultured Hyphomicrobiales bacterium
GCGAGATGATCTTCTTCTTCTGCGGCCGGCCGAGGATGTTGTTGTAGTACCAGACGAGCTTGATGTTGGTCTCGTTGGCATCGGATCCCGACAGCCCGAAATACACCCGCGACAGCCCCTCGGGCGCCCGTTCGGCGATCATGCGGGCCAGTGTGATCGAGGCTTCGGTGCCGTGGCCGACATAGGCGTGATAGTAGGCCAGTTCGCGCGCCTGCTTCGCGATCGCCTCGGCGATCTCGGTCCGACCATAGCCGACATTGACGCAGTACAGGCCGGCAAAGGCATCGAGCAGGCGCTTGCCGTCGCGGTCCCAGATGTAGACCCCCTCGCCGCCGGAGACTATCCGGCTTCCGGCTTCGCCGCGGGCAAACTGCGCAAGATGCGTCGACGGGTGGAAGAAGTGCGTTCGATCCCAGTGATCGAGCTGGTCGTTCCTCAGCATGGCAAACTCCCTATCTGATGATCGGTCCGGGCGGGGTCCGGGTCAGCACTTCCGCGCCTTCCGGCCCCAGCAGTACGGTGTTGGACAGGAACCAGTCGCCGCGTCCGGTCCCCATGAGCCACGAGAGAATGTGGAAGCTCATCCCCTCCCGGATCTCGAGGTCGGAGTCATGGCGAAGGCCGGTGACGGTGTTGCCGCCGGTCCACGACGGCGGGAACCCGACGCCGACGAGATAGCCGCAGTGATGGCGGCGGTAGTCGGGGAACCCGGCGGCATCGACGACCGCCTGCCAGGCGGCGTAGACGTCGCGGGCACGGGCGCCAGGCCTGATTGCGGCGACCACCGCGTCGAATGCCTCCTTCACCACCTCGGCGACGGCGAGGTCGGCATCCGCGGCGTGGCCGACATGGACCAGCCTGCCATTGGGGGCGTGATAGCGGGCGACGCAGCCGGCGAGCTCAAGAAACACAGGTTCGCCAGACACATAGCGGCCCTCGCCCCAGGTGGCATGTTCCTCGCCGAGGCGGTGGGCGGGGCGCAGGAACGGCCCGAAGCCGGGCGGGGCGCCGCCGGCGCGCGTCATGGCCGCGAGGCACTCCGCCGCCACGTCGCGTTCCGCCGCACCGTCGGCGATGGCGGCGATCGCGGCCTCGGTGGCGGCGTCGGTGACGGCGGCGGCGCGGCGCATAAGTGCCTGTTCCTCGGGGCTTTTCACATGCCTGATGGCGTCGACCAGGCCGGTCGCGTCTTGCCACCGGACGGCGGGCAGACCATCGGCGAGCGCCTGCCCGAAGCCGTATGGAAGCCCCGCCGACCAGGCCTCGATACCTGCCGCCGGCCTGCCGCCGGGCTGTCGCCGGATGGCGTTGCCGGCAACCGCCGCCGCCGTTGCCGCCGTTGCCGCCGCCGTTGCCGCCGCCGTCGCCGCCGCCGTCGCCGCTGCGGGGACGACGCGGACCCGGTCCTGCAGCAGCCGGATGGCGGCATCGGCGATCGTCTCGCTGTCGCTGTGACCGGCGAACCGCGCGTTGCGCACCTGGGCGCGGACCGAGACCTGCTCCATCTGGCGCGTGACCAGGATCATATCGCCCTCGTGCGGGACGACGAGCAGGTGCGGCGCGAAATAGCCCCAGTGATCGAGCCCGGTGAGATAGAAGATGTTTTCGGGCGTCGACAGCAGCAGCAACTCCAGTTCGCGCGCGGCCATTCCGGCTCGAACCGCGGCCAGCCGCCGGGCCAGTTCCTGGTCGGAGAAAGGGTTCCCGAACATCAGGCTGCCACCTGCGGGCGCCGATCGTTAGGCGACATCGTGACACACATACTTCACGTCCATGAACGCTTCCATGCCGAGCCGCGAGCCTTCGCGCCCGAGCCCCGACTGCTTGACGCCGCCGAACGGCACCGGCGCCCCGGTGATCTTGGTGCGGTTGACCGCGACCATGCCGAACTGGAGCCCCGCCGTCATCCGCGCAATCCGCGCCGGATTCCCCGAATGGACGTAGGCGACGAGGCCGTACTCGGTCGCATTGGCGCGGGCGAGCACCTCGTCCTCGCCGTCGAATGGAGCGACGGCGGCCACCGGCCCGAACGTCTCCTCGCGGAATATCGCCGCATCCGCCGGCACGTCGGCCAGCACGGTGGGCTGGAAGAACAGCGGCCCGGCCGGGTGCCGGCCGCCGCCGGCGAGAAGCCGCGCGCCGCGCCGGACCGCGTCGCTCACATGGGCCTCCTGCTTGGCCACCGCGCGATCGTTCATCAGCGGGCCGATGTCGGAATCGTCGATGCCCGGACCGACCGTGAGCGCCTGCACCCGGGCGGCGAAGCGGGCGCAGAACTCGTCGTAGACGGGTCGCTCGACGAACATCCGGTTGGCGGCGAGGCAGTCCTGCCCTGAGGTCGCGAACTTGGCGGCGACGGCGGCGTCGACCGCGCGATCAAGGTCGGAGTCGGCAAACACGATAAACGGCGCATGGCCGCCGAGCTCCATGACCAGTGTCTTGATGGTGTCCGCCGACTGGGCGTACAGCAGCCGCCCGATCTCGGTCGAGCCGGTGAACGAAAGCACCCTCACCTCCGGTGCCGCGGTCATCGGCGCGACCACCTCCGCGGCACGTCCGGTCACCACGTTGAACACGCCCTTCGGCATCCCGGCGCGTTCGGCCAGTTCCGCCAGCGCAAGGGCGGAAAACGGCGTCTCGCTCGACGGGTGGACGACCACCGTGCAGCCGGCGGCGAGGGCGGCGGCGGCCTTGCGGGTGATCATGGCGGACGGGAAGTTCCACGGCGTGACCAGGGCGGCGACCCCCATCGGCTCGCGGCGGACCTCCATCCGTGCCCCCGGAAGATGCGAGGTGACGCCCTCGATGTTGGCGCGCCGCGCCTCCTCGGCATAGAACTCGATGAACGACGCGGCATAGTCGATCTCGCCGCGCGCCTCTGAGATCGGCTTGCCCTGCTCGAGCGTCATGATGAGCGCGAGATCGTCGCGATTGGCGACCATCGCCTCGAACCAGCGACGAAGAAGTCGTGACCGCTGCTGCGGCAGGAGTGCTGCCCATGCCGGAAATGTGCGATGAGCGGCGACCACGGCGGCTCGGCTCTCGTCGCCTGACAGCATCGGGACCGTCCCGAGCCAGCTGCCGTTCGCGGGATTCTCCACGTCAAGGACCGCTCCCGAGGCGGCAGCGCACCAGCGGCCGTCGACGAAGGCGAATTCCCGGAACAGCCTGGGATCCTGCAGGCGGTCGATTTCGGGTGCCCGGTCGAACCTGGTAGCAGTTGCTCGCATCGTATTCCTCCTCTTGTGGTGCTAGAAATAGCGTTCCGATGCCAGAGGTTCGGTCCAAAGACGGCACGGCCGGGCGAAGAAGAATCGGTGCGAGGCACACCCAGGAGACGAATATTCTTCCGAGAGGACGACGGCGGCTTCTGCTGCGACGTATTGCCCCGCGACGCTGCGGAGCTTCACATCACGGCAGGTTCACCTATCCTCGCACGAACCATCCGAAAGGACTGCGGAATGGACTACGAGGCGGAATTCAGACGCTATATCGATCAGGTCAAGGCTGAGGGGCGCTACAGGGTATTCGCCGAACTTGAACGAATAGCGGGCCGGTTTCCGCGCGCACGCAACCACGGACCGGGCAAGCCCGAGGTGGTGGTCTGGTGCTCCAACGACTACCTCGGCATGGGCCAGCACCCCGACGTGATCGAGGCCATGGCCGCCGCCGCGCGGCGGATGGGCGCCGGGTCCGGCGGCACCCGCAACATCTCCGGCACCACCATCCTGCATCGCGAACTGGAGACGGAACTCGCCACGCTTCACGGCAAGGAAGCCGCACTGCTGTTCACGTCCGGGTTCGTGTCGAATTCGGCCGCGCTGTCGGTGATCGCCGGACTGCTGCCCGGCTGCATCATCTTTTCGGACGAACTGAACCATGCCTCGATGATCGACGGCATCCGCCGCAGCGGCGCCGTCAAGCACATCTTCCGCCACAATGACACCGCCCACCTCGAGGAGCTGCTCGCCGCGGCCGATCCGAAGGCGCCCAAGCTGGTGGCGTTCGAGTCGGTCTACTCGATGGACGGCGACATCTCGCCGATCGCCGAGATCTGCGACCTCGCCGATCGCTACGGTGCGATGACCTATCTCGACGAGGTTCATGCGGTGGGCCTTTACGGGCCGACGGGCGGCGGCATCGCCGAGCGCGAGGGAGTCGCCGACCGGCTCACCGTCATAGAGGGCACGTTGGCCAAGGCGTTCGGCCTGATGGGTGGCTACATCACCGGCTCCACCGCGCTGGTCGACGCGGTGCGCTGCCGTGCACCGGGATTCATCTTCACCACGTCGCTGCCGCCGGCGATCATCGGCGGGGCGATCGCAAGTATCCGGCACGTCCGCAGCAACGACGATCTGCGGCGGCGCCACCAGGAGCGCGCAAACCGGCTCAAGACGATGCTGAGCGAGGCCGGCCTCCCGGTCATGCCATCGGAGACGCACATCGTGCCGGTGCTCGTGGGGGATCCCAGGCTCGCCAAGGACGTGTGCGATTTCCTGATGCAGGAACACGGCATCTACGTGCAGCCGATCAACTATCCGACGGTCCCCCGAGGTACCGAACGCCTCAGGCTGACCCCGACACCGTTCCACGATGACGACCTGATGCAGCAACTTGTCCGGGCGCTCGAAGATGCCTGGGAGCGGCTTGCACTGTCCAATGCCGCCTGATGGAGGAGAAATGATGAGGAAGTTCGGTATCGGAGTATTTGCCGCGATCGCGGCGGTCGCGCTGATGGGTGCGGGCACCGGCCCCGTCCAGGCACAGAGCGACCTCGCCAAGGCCGGCAAGCGCGTCTTCAACAAGTGCCGCGCCTGCCACGTGGTGGAGAAGGAGCAGAACAAGATCGGCCCGACGCTTCACGGGGTAATCGGCCGCAAGGCGGGAACGGTCGAAGGCTTCAACTACTCCGATGCCATGCGTGAGTCCGACGTCACGTGGACCGAGGAGACGATAGCGGAATACCTGGCCGACCCGAAGGGCTACATTCCCGGCAACAAGATGGTGTTCGTCGGACTGAAGAAAGCCGAGGACCGCGAGGCGGTGATCGCCTACATCAAGGAAGCGGGCGGCGAGGCAGAGTAAACCGCAACGCGGAGGGCGGTACCCGCCCTCCTGCATCCCCCGGACAGCGACCTTGGCTCTTGCGATCCGCAGTCAAGGCTTCTAGCCTACCATTCAACCAGCGGTGGGCGGGAATGCTGAGTGCGGAACAAAACGAACTGATCACGCGGATCGGGCCGGGCCGCCCGGCAGGCGAGTTGATGCGGCGCTACTGGCAACCGGCCGCACTGGCCGAGGAGCTGCCGGACAACCGCCCCGTCAAGGCGGTGCGACTGCTGGGTGAAGACCTGGTCCTGTTCCGCGACGACGGGGGCCGTTACGGACTCTTGCAACGGGACTGCCCCCATCGCGGCGCCGACCTGTCGTTCGGGAGGCTGGAGGACGGCGGGCTGCGCTGCTCGTTCCACGGCTGGCTGTTTGACGTCGACGGCGCCTGCCTGGAACAGCCGGCAGAACCTCCCGGCAGCACCTTCCACACCAAGGTCTGCGCGACGGCGTACCCGTGCATCGAACGCAACGGCATCGTGTTCGCCTACATGGGTCCGGGCGAGCCGCCGGCGTTTCCCGAATTCGACTGCTTCGTCGCGCCCGAGGACTACACGTTCGCCTTCAAGGGACACATCGACTGCAACTGGCTGCAGGCACTCGAAGTCGGCATCGACCCCGCGCATGCCTCGTTCCTGCATCGCTTCTTCGAGGATGACGACCCCGACCAGTCCTACGGCCGGCAGTTCCGCGACAGATCCGTCGGCACCGACATCCCGATGACGAGGCTGCTGCGCGAGTACGTGTGCCCGAAGATCGAGGTGGCCGAAACCGGATACGGCCTGCGCATCGTCGCGCTGCGGGAACTCGACGAGAGCCATACCCACGTCCGGGTCACGAACCTGTATTTCCCGCACGCAATCGTCATCCCGCTGAGTTCGGACATGATCCTGACCCAGTGGCATGTGCCGGTCGACGACTACCAGACCTACTGGTACTCGATCTTCGCAAGCTTCACCGAACGGCTGAACAAGCACGCGATGCGGGAAGAACGCCTGAAGCTCTACGAGTTGCCGGACTACGTGCCGCGAAAGAACCGGACGAACAACTGGGGCTTCGACGCCGACGAGCAGCGCACCCGGACGTACACCGGGATGGGCGAGGACATCAACGTCCACGACAACTGGGCGGTGGAATCGCAGGGCCGCATCCAGGACCGGACGCGAGAGCATCTCGGCACCACCGACAAGGCGATCACCGCAAACCGGCGCATGCTGATCCGCGCCATCAACGCCGTGGCCCGCGGCGAGTCGCCGCCGATGGCGATCGACGCGGAAGCGGCGCAGCAGTTTCGCGGCCCGGTGGCGATCGACACCATCGGCCCGGCGGAGGCCTGGAACACCGTGTGGCAGGATCGGGACCGCGAACGGCGCAGCCGGTCGCCGTGGGCCGCAGCGGCAGGCTGAACCGGTCGGCGGTAGATGCACTACAGCAAGGGCAGTGTCGGCCGAAGCAATTTCGTCGAACGCCACGGTCTTGCCCGAGCCGGCGACGAGGCGCACGCGGCACGCGCGATAAGGCTGGTCAGCGAACACGGACTCGAGGTGGTCCGGCTGTCGTTCGTCGACCAGCACGGGCTGTTGCGCGGCAAGAGCATCATGGCCGCCGAACTCTCGTCCGCGATCGCCAATGGCTGTGCCATGCCGTCGAGCCTGCTGGCCAAGGATACGGCGCACCGGACCGTTTTCCCGGTGTTCAGTCCGGGCGGCGGATTCGGAATGCCCGAGATGGCCGGCGTGTCCGACATCCTCATGGTGCCCGACCCGGCGACGTTCCGCGTGCTGCCGTGGGCGCGGGCAACCGGCTGGATGCTGTGCGACCTCTTCTTCCCGAACGGGCAGCCGGTCCCGTTCTGTACGCGGCAGCTGTGCCGCAACGCGCTCTCCGCCCTCGAGGCGAAGGGATATGCGATCCGGTCCGGGCTCGAGGTCGAGTGCCACATCCTCAAGCTGGAGGACCTGAACCTGAACCCGGAGCGTACCGGACAGCCGGGGCCGCCGCCGGACGTCAGCCTCCTCGCGCACGGCTTCCAGTACCTCACCGAGCAGCGACTGGACGAACTGGACCGGGCGCTCGACGTCATCCGGACCAACATCGTGGCGCTCGACCTGCCGCTGCGCTCGGTCGAGGCGGAATACGGCCCCAGCCAGTGCGAGTTCACGTTCCACCCGCGCACGGGCATGGACGTCGCCGACGACATGGTGCTGTTCCGCAGCGCCGTGAAACAGGTCGCCAGGCGCAACGGGCTGCACGCGACCTTCATGTGCCGGCCCGGCATCGCCAACCTGTTCTCCAGCGGCTGGCACCTGCACCAGTCGCTCGAGGAGATCGCGACCGGCGCCAACGCCTTCGTGCCGAACAACGGCAACGCGGTGCTGTCCCCGGTCGGCCTGTCCTGGGTGGCAGGGCTTCTCACCCACGCCCGCGCGGCGTCGGTCTTCACCACACCCACGATCAACGGCTACAAGCGGTACAAGCCCAATTCGCTCGCACCCGACCGGGCGGCCTGGGGCTGCGACAACAAGGGCACGATGATCCGCGCCATCGGCGGACCAGGCGAGGCATCGACACGGATCGAGAACCGGATGGGAGAACCCGCCGCAAACCCCTATCTCTACCTCGCATCGCAGGTGGTCAGCGGCCTCGACGGGATCGAGCGCGATCTCGACCCGGGGCCGCCGACCGACCGGCCGTACGAGACCGACGCGCCGCCGCTTCCCAGGAGCCTGATCGAGGCGCTCGCGGCGCTGCGCGAGGATTCGTTCTTCCGCGACCGCTTCGGCGGCCCCTTCATCGACTACATCTCGCACATCAAGGAGGCGGAGATCGCCCGGTTCCTGTCGGAAGTCACCGACTGGGAACACCGGGAATACTTCGACGTGTTCTAGGAGCAGCAATGGATATCCGGGTCAACGGCGACCGGCTGTGGTCAAGCCTGATGGAAATGGCCGAGCTCGGTGCGCTGCCCGGCGGCGGATCGTGCCGCCTGGCGCTCACCGATGCGGACGTGGATGCGCGCGACCTGTTCGTGAAGTGGTGCCGGGAGGCCGGCTGCGACATCGCGATCGACCAGGCGGGCAACATCTTCGCGACCCGTCCAGGCCGTAACGCCGACGCCCCCGCCATCGCCACCGGAAGCCACCTCGACACCCAGCCGCACGGCGGCAGGTTCGACGGCGTGCTCGGGGTGCTGGCGGGGCTCGAGGTTGTCCGGACGCTGAACGACGCCGGCATCGAGACGGAGAAACCGGTGGCGGCCGTCAACTGGACCAACGAGGAGGGCGTGCGGTTTCCGCGCGGCATCCTCGGTTCGGCCGCGTACATCGGCGCCATCGACGTCGACAGCCTGCACGCGCTGCAGTCGACCGACGGCCACGTGCTCGGCGACGAACTGCGCCGCAGCGGATACCTCGGCGACCTTGCGCCCGGCGCCTTCCCGATGGAGCGCTTCTACGAGGTCCACATCGAGCAGGGGCCGGTGCTCGAACGCGAGGGCCTCCCGGTCGGGATCGTCACCGCCGGACAGGGGATCCGCTGGTTCGAGGTCGTGGTCGACGGCGAGGACCGCCACGCCGGCACGACGCCGATGGACGTGCGCCGCGACAGCCTCGTCGTCGCCGCCGACATGATCCGCGACCTCCATTCGCTGGGCAACGATCATCGGCCGGACGCGCGGGTCACCGTCGGGCGGCTCTATGTCGAGCCCAACGCCGTCAGCACGGTGCCGGGCCGGACCCGGTTCGTGATCGACCTTCGCCACCCGGACAGCGGGACCCTCGACAGGCTGGAGCGGGAGATCGACGCGCTGTGCCGCCGGGCGGCCGCCGCGGGCGGCTGCGGCGTGACGGTCAATCGCACCATGAGCCTCGCCCCGATCGCCTTCGACGCTGAGTGCATCGCGACCCTGGAGCAGGCGGCAAGCCGCCTCGGGCTGCCCAACCGGCCCATGATCTCCGGCGCCGGCCACGATGCCTGCAACATCGCGACAGTGCTGCCGGCGGCGATGATCTTCGCGCCGTCGCGCGACGGCATCAGCCACAACGAGGCGGAGTACACCGAGCCCGAACACTGTGCCGCGGTCTGCGACGTGCTGCTGCAGGCGATGATGGCGGACGCCGGCGCCGTTCGGTGACGGCGGGGTGCGGGGCGGGGCGCGGCGGGCGCTCCGGAGGCACCGCATGTACCATCCCCGTCATT
>CAZSNL010000108.1:0-9303 GCA_964608275.1 uncultured Hyphomicrobiales bacterium
CCATCTGCGCCAGCACTTCCTTGATCTCGTTGAGCGACTTGCGGCCGAAATTCGGCGTGCGAAGCATCTCTGCCTCGGTCTTCTGGATCAGGTCGCCGATGTAGACGATGTTGTCGTTCTTGAGACAGTTGGCGGACCGTACCGACAGCTCCAGTTCGTCCACCTTCTTCAACAGTGCCGCGTTGAACTCCAGTTCCGGCTGACGCTCCTCGACGACGACCTTGCTTGGCTCCTCGAAATTGATGAAGATCTGGAGCTGGTCCTGCAGGATCCGGGCAGCATAGGCCACGGCATCCTCCGGCGTCAGCGAGCCGTTGGTCTCGACCGTCATCGTCAGCTTGTCGTAGTCGAGAACCTGGCCCTCGCGGGTGTTCTCGACCCGATAGGACACCTTCTTGACGGGGCTGTAGAGGCTGTCGACGGGGATCAGCCCGATCGGCGCATCCTCCGGCCGGTTGCGATCGGCCGGGACATACCCCTTGCCGACCGAAACGGTCAGCTCCATGCGAATCTCCGCCCCCTCGTCGAGCGTGCAGAGCACGTGATCGGGGTTGAGAATCTCGATATCGGCGGTGGCCTCGATGTCGCCGGCCGTAGCGACCCCCGGTCCCTCCTTGCGAAGGATCAGGCGCTTGGGGCCGTCGACATGCATCCGCAGCGCGATTTCCTTGATGTTGAGCACAAGGTCCGTGACGTCTTCGCGAATGCCGGAGATCGACGAGAACTCATGCAGCACGCCGTCGATCTGGACCGAGTTGACCGCCGCCCCCTGGAGCGACGACAACAGGATCCGCCTCAGTGCATTGCCGAGTGTAAGGCCGAAGCCCCGCTCCAGCGGTTCTGCGACCAGGGTAGCAACACGCTGCGGGTCGTGCCCCGGTGTCACTTCCAGCTTGGTCGGCTTGATGAGTTCCTGCCAGTTCTTCTGAATCACAGTCTATCCTCGTCCCGGTATCTGGTGGGGGAAGGTCGCACGCCTTCGCCGCATCTCGAATCGCCAAGTGCGAATATATGCAACCGGTACCGCGCGGCATCCCGGCCCGTACCGCTCAGACGCGCCTGCGCTTTGGCGGGCGACAGCCGTTGTGCGGTATCGGGGTCACGTCCTTGATCGACGTGATCTGGAAGCCAGCGGCCTGCAACGCCCGCAGAGCCGATTCGCGGCCGGAACCAGGCCCGCGTACCTCGACCTCCAGCGTGGCCATGCCATGCTCCTTGGCCCGCTTGCCGGCTTCTTCCGCAGCGACCTGCGCGGCGTAGGGCGTCGACTTGCGCGACCCCTTGAAGCCCATCATGCCCGCCGATGCCCACGAGATCGTATTGCCCTGGACATCGGTGATGGTGATGGTCGTATTGTTGAAGGTCGCGCTCACATGGGCCACACCGGCGCTGATGTTCTTGCGCTCCTTGCGGCGCAGCCGCGTCTTGTCCTTCGCCATGAACCGCCTCTCGGACTACTTCTTCTTGCCCGCGATGGGCTTCGCACGTCCCTTCCGGGTCCGCGCATTGGTATGGGTACGCTGGCCGCGAACCGGCAGCCCTCTGCGGTGCCGCAGCCCGCGGTAGCAGCCGAGATCCATCAGCCGCTTGATGTTCATCGACACCTCGCGCCGCAGATCGCCTTCGACGATATAGTCGCGGTCGATGAATTCGCGGATCTGCATCACCTCCGCCTCGGACAACTCATTCACACGGCGCTCGAGGGGTACGTTCGCCTTCTGGCAGATCTCGCGCGCCTTGGTGCGGCCGATGCCGTGAATATAGGTGAGCGCGATCTCCACCCGCTTGTTCGTCGGGATGTTCACGCCTGCAATACGGGCCACCTTGTGCTTCTCCCAATAGCTGCCGCCGATGCCTGCACACGGCAGCGGACCTGAAAACCCGTGTCAACCGGATGGACACGGCAATAGCCCGATGCCTTTGCCCCTTGCGGGGGTTCTAGCCTCGGGATGAACTGCTGCCGGAGGTGTGCGGGTTGTATGGCCTTTGACTGATGCCGTCAACCGTTTCGCGCCTCGCCGGCGCCGCTCCGTACCGCTTGCAGTATCTCCTCGATCTGGTGGTTCACACTCTCGATCTCGTCCATGCCGTCGACCGACTTCAGAATGCCGCGATCCCGATAGTACGCGATCAACGGTGCCGTCTGCTCGTGATAGACGGCCAGCCGCTTCTTGAGTGCCTCGACATTGTCGTCCGCCCTCGGGCCGCCAACGGTCTCCCTCGCCCGCTTCTCGATCCGGCTCACCAGTATATTGTCATCCACGGCGAGCTCTACAACCGCATCGAGCGCCATGTTCTTCTCTTCCAGCATCCGGTCGAGCGCCTCGGCCTGGGCGACGTTGCGCGGAAAGCCGTCGAGGATGAAGCCGTTGCGGCAATCCGGCTCGTCGATCCGCTCGGAAATGATGTTCACCACCAGTTCGTCGGGCACCAAGTCGCCGCGCGCCATGATGTCCTTCGCCTGCCTGCCGACCGGCGTGCCGACCTTAACAGCGTTGCGCAGCATGTCGCCGGTCGACAACTGGACGAAGCCGTGCCGCTCGGCAAGCAGCTGCGCCTGGGTCCCCTTGCCGGCCCCCGGGGGGCCGAGCAGGATCAGGTTCACCGCCGTCCTCCTCTAAGCCTCGCCTTCTTCACAAGCCCCTCGTACTGGTGCGCCAGCAGGTGACTCTGGATCTGCGCGACCGTGTCCATCATCACGCTGACGACGATGAGCAGCGACGAGCCGCCGAAGTAGAACGGAACGTTCGCGTAGGAGGTCAGTATCTCCGGCAGCAGACAGACCAGCGCAAGGTACGCCGCACCGATCACCGTGATGCGGGTGAGCACGTAGTCGATGTACTCCGCCGTCCGTTCACCGGGTCGGATCCCGGGAATGAAGCCGCCATACTTCTTCAGGTTTTCGGCGGTGTCTTTCGGATTGAACACGATGGCGGTGTAGAAGAACGTGAAGAAGATGATGCCGCCAATATAGAGCGAAAGGAATAGCGGCTGCCCGCGACCAAGCAGCGCGGTCAGCGTGTTCAGCCAGTCCGGTCCCTGGCCGCTGGAGAAGCTAGCCACCGTGATCGGCAGCAGCAGCAGCGACGACGCGAAGATCGGCGGGATGACGCCCGAGGTGTTCAGCTTGAGGGGCAGGTGCGATGAGTCGCCCTGGAATACCTTGTTGCCGACCTGTCGCTTCGGATACTGCACCAGCAATCGGCGCTGCGCCCGTTCCATGAAGACGATGAACGCGATCACGAGCACCGCCATCACGATCACGCCGAGCATCAGGTAGGTCGAAATGAATCCCTGGTAGCCGAGCTCGAGCATGTTGACGATGGCTGCCGGGAGCTCGGCGATGATTCCCGCCGCGATGATCAGCGAGATGCCGTTGCCGATACCGCGTGCGGTGATCTGCTCGCCTATCCACATCAGGAAGACGGTTCCGCCGGTCAGCGTGATCACCGTGGTGATCCGGAAAAACCACCCCGGATCGGTGACCATGTTGCCCGATCCTTCGAGGCCGACCGCTATGCCGTATGACTGCAGCGCCGCGAGCAGGACCGTGCCGTAGCGCGTGTACTGGTTGATCTGCTTGCGGCCCGTTTCGCCTTCCTTCTTGAGTTGCTCGAGATGGGGCGAGACGGTCGTCATCAGCTGGATGATGATCGACGCCGAAATGTACGGCATGATGTTGAGGGCGAAGATCGCCATCCGCCCCAACGCCCCGCCGGCAAGCATGTTGAGCATGCCTGCGAGACTGCCCTGGGTCTGCTGGACGAAGCGCGCGAGCTCACCCGGATCTATGCCCGGCACCGGCACATAGGTGCCGAGACGGTAGACGATCAGCGCTCCGAGCGTGAACCAGATGCGCTTTTTCAGTTCCTCCGCCTTTGCGAAGGCTGCGAAATTTATGTTCTGAGCGAGTTGCTCGGCTGCCGATGCCATGTGTTCTCCTCGCCGGCGCGCACCCCAGCCTCATATGGTGGGCGCGCCCCGACAGGCAAATTTAGGCGCTCTCGCCCCCGTCGTCCCCGGAGGACGCCGGTTCTTCCGCCGCATTGCCGCCCGCGGAGTCGCCGTCTTTGGCTTTCGCGCCATCGGTCCCCGCGGCGATGATCTTCACGCTGCCGCCGGCCTTCTCGACGGCGGCAATTGCCGGTTTGGACGCATAGGTCACCTCGAACGACACTGCGGCCGCGAGTTCGCCCTTGGCGAGCAGCCGGACGCCGTCGAGCGGCTTCTTGATCAGGCCGGCGGCGATGAGCGCCTCGACGTTCACCGGCTTCTTCGGATCCAGCTTCTTGGCGTCGATTGCCGCCTGCACTGCGCCGAGGTTCAGTTCGTTGTAGATTTTCCTGAACGGGTTGCTGAATCCGCGCTTCGGCAGTCGCCGGTAGATCGGCATCTGCCCGCCTTCGAATCCCTTGATCGCCACGCCCGAGCGCGACTTCTGCCCCTTGGTGCCGCGGCCGGCGGTCTTGCCCCTGCCCGAGCCGATGCCCCGTCCGACGCGTCTGACCGGCTTTCGCGCGCCCTCGTTGTCCCTCAGTTCATTGAGTCGCATGGCGTCTACTCTTTCGCTTTCAAGCTTCCTCGACGACGCGCACCAGGTGGCGCACCTTGTCGATCATTCCACGCACCGCCGGGGTGTCGGGCAACGTCCGGCGCCGTCTGATCTTGTTCAGCCCGAGCCCGATGAGCGTCGCCCGCTGTACCGCCGGGCGGCGGATCGGACTGGCGATCTGCTCGACCGTGATCGTGTTGCCCGGATTGTCCTTCGCCTTGGCCATGATCCCGTAACTCTCCGCGTCCTGCCTCAGGCCTGCGCCTCGGCCGCCGCCCCCGGCAGATCCCTGCGCCGCGAGACGATCTCGCTGACCTTCTTGCCACGCCGCGAAGCAACCATGCGGGGACTCATCTCCCGCTTCAGCGCATCGAAGGTGGCGCGAACCATGTTGTAGGGGTTGGACGTGCCGATCGATTTGGCGACCACGTCCTGCATGCCGAGCGTCTCGAATACCGCCCGCATCGGCCCGCCGGCGATGATGCCGGTTCCCGGAGGCGCCGCGCGCAGGATCACGCGACCCGCGCCGTGCCGTCCGGCAACGTCGTGATGGAGCGTGCGTCCCTCGCGCAACGGCACCCGGATCATCGTCCGCTTGGCGATCTCGGTGGCCTTGCGGATCGCCTCGGGCACTTCGCGCGCCTTGCCGTGGCCAAAGCCGACGCGTCCCTTCTGGTCGCCGACCACCACCAGCGCGGCACAGCCGAAGCGGCGGCCGCCCTTGACCACCTTGGCCACGCGATTGATGTGGACCAGCTTGTCTACGATATCGCTTTCGCGCTCTTCACGCATGCTCATGTCAACCGGCGTCCTTACGCGCTCGTCAGAAGTTGAGGCCGCCCTCGCGCGCGGCGTCGGCGAGCGCCTTCACTCGCCCGTGATAGATGTATCCGCCACGGTCAAAGACCACGTCGGAGATTCCGGCCTTCTTGGCCCGTTCCGCAATCAGCTTCCCGACCTCGCCCGCGGCGGCCTTGTTGGCGCCCCGAGCGAGCTTCTTGCGCATCTCCGGCTCAAGCGACGAAGCGGCGGCTAGCGTCACGCCCTTCTCGTCATCGATCACCTGGGCGTAGATGTGGCTGTGCGAGCGAAACACCGAAAGCCGCGGGCGGCCGCCAGCGCGCTTGCGCAGAGCGCTGCGCACCCGCATCTTGCGCCTCTCGGCGAGTGAAGTCTTCCGTGTCATGGCGATGGCCTACTTCTTCTTGCCTTCCTTGCGGAGAATGAATTCCTCTGCGTACTTGATCCCCTTGCCCTTGTAGGGTTCGGGTGGCCGGTAGGCCCTGATTTCCGCCGCCACCTGGCCGACCCGCTGGCGGTCGATGCCACTGACGACGATCTCGTTCGGCCTTGGACACTGGATGTCGACGCCTTCCGGGATCGGGTAGACAACCGGATGACTGAGGCCAACCGTGAGCGACAGGTTGCGACCTTCCACCGCGGCCCGGTAGCCGACGCCGTTGATCTCCAGCCGCCTGGTGAAACCGGTGTTCACGCCCTCCACCAGATTCGACACGAGGGTCCGCGACATGCCCCACATGGAGCGCGCTTCCTTCGAGCTATCCCGGGGCTCGATCAGTATTCCATCCTCGTCGAGACGGGCCGCCACCTGTTCGACCAGCACTGTCGACAGCGTGCCCTTCGGCCCCTTGACGGTCACCTGCTGGCCGTCGACCGTCGGGGTGACGCCGTCGGGCACGGCTACGGGCTTCTTTCCAATTCGAGACATGGGTCAGCTACTTCCGTCTTCTCGTATTCGTGAATCCGCGGCCGCGATCACAGGACGCGGCAGATCACCTCTCCCCCGACATTGTGCTCGCGTGCCTCGGTGTCGGACATCACGCCCTTGGACGTGGACAGGATGGAAATGCCGAGGCCGTTGTAGACCACGGGCAGGTCCTTCACCGAGCTGTACACGCGTCGGCCTGGTTTCGACACCCGCTGCAGCTCCTGGATGACCGGTTCGCCGTCATGGTACTTCAGCTCGATCTCGAACTCGGACCTGCCATCGGCGTCCACTTGCACGTAGCCGCGAATGAAACCTTCGGATTGCAGGACGTCGAGCACCCGCGCACGCATCGTCGAAGCCGGCGTCGTGACTTTCGCCTTGCCGCGCAACTGCGCGTTCCGGATGCGGGTCAGCATGTCGCCCAGTGGATCCGTCATGCTCATGCGAGATTCCTTACCAGCTCGACTTCAACATGCCAGGGATCAGGCCGCTCGAGGCCAGTTCCCTGAGCGCAATCCGCGACATCCGCAGCTTGCGATAATAGCTGCGCGGCCGCCCCGTCAGCTCGCACCGGTTGACAATGCGCGACGGCGACGAGTTGCGCGGCAGCTCGGCCAGCTTCAGCCGTGCCGCAAACCGCTCCTCGTTGGGCAGCGTGCGATCGTTCGCGATCTCCCGCAGGCGCTCGCGTTTCGCCGCGTACCGCTTTGCAAGCGTGCGACGCTTCTTGTTCCGTTCAATGGCACTCTTCTTGGCCATGCGTTCACTCTCCAGCCATCGCCAGTTCCCGTTCCTGCTCCGGCGTCCTGGTGCCGCGCGGACGGGTGAAGGGAAAATTGAATTCGGTGAGCAGCGCCCGGGCCTCCTCGTCGGTGTTCGCCGTGGTGCAGACGATCACGTCGAGACCCCAGATCCGCTCCGCCTTGTCGTAGTCGATCTCGGGAAACACGATGTGCTCCCGGATACCCAGCGCATAGTTGCCGGCGCCGTCGAAGCTTCTCGGCGACAATCCGCGGAAGTCGCGCACCCGCGGCAGGGCAATCGTCAGCAACCGGTCGACGAACTCGTACATGCGGGTGCGGCGCAGGGTTACCTTGGCTCCGATCGGCATGTTCTCGCGCAGCTTGAAATTGGCGATCGACTTTCGTGCGCGGGTAACCACCGGCCGCTGGCCGGCAATCAGGCCGAGGTCCTCGACCGCCGAATTGACCAGCTTCGAGTCGCCCACCGCCTCGCCGATACCCATGTTCAGCACCACCTTGTCGAGCCGCGGTACCTGCATCGGGTTCTTGTACCCGAACTGCTCGATGAGGCGCGGCCGGACAATTTCCTCGTAGTGCTTTTTCAGGCGCGGCACGTACCCGTTTGAGTCAGACATCGATGACCTCTCCCGACCGCTTGGCGTAACGCACCTTGCGGCCGTCCTTCAGTATCTTGTAGCCGATCCGGGTCGGCTTGCCGTCCTTAGGGTCCTCGAGGGCCAGGTTCGAGATGTGGATCGGCAGCTCCTTCGAAACGATGCCACCCTCCTGCCTCGCCGTCTGGCGCTGGTGGCGCTTGGCCACGTTGACGCCCGAAACGATCGCACGACCCTCCTTGGGCAGCATCTTCAGTACCTCGCCGCGCCGGCCCTTGTCCTTGCCGGTCCTGACGATGACCTGGTCGCCCTTGCGGATCTTGTACTTCACCGCCATCACAGGACCTCCGGGGCCAGCGAGACGATCTTCATGTGGTTCTTGCTCCTGAGCTCACGGGTGACGGGACCGAAGATGCGCGTCCCGATCGGTTCGCCCTGCTTGTTGATCAGCACCGCCGCGTTCCGGTCGAAGCGGATCGCGCTGCCGTCTGCCCGGCGGATGTCCTTGGCCGTACGCACGACGACTGCCTTCATGACATCGCCCTTCTTCACGCGACCACGCGGAATAGCTTCCTTGACCGACACCACTATGATGTCGCCGACGGTCGCGTACTTCCGCCGCGATCCGCCCAGCACCTTGATGCACTGCACGCGGCGGGCGCCGGAATTGTCGGCAACGTCGAGGTTCGTCTGCATCTGTATCATGGCCAGGTCTGCCTTCCAGTCGGCTTCCGGTGCGGTCCGGGGGAAAGCCCCACGCGGCGCAACCCGTCGCCCCTTGCTCTTGTCCTTGTCTCAGCTTGCTCTATCGACCAGCATCCACGACTTCTTCTTCGAGATCGGTCTGCATTCCTCGATCCACACCACTTCCCCGATCTTCGCCCGGTTCTCGGGGTCATGGGCGTGATACTTCTTTGAACGCCGCACCGTCTTCTTCAGCACCGGATGCGTGAACCGGCGATCGACGCGCACGACGATGGTCTTGTCGGCCTTGTCACTTACGACGACACCCTGCAGTAACCGCTTGGGCATTCTGCCTGTCTCCTAACTTCCGGCTTTCGCGCGCTCGTGCGCGATCGTGCGAATTCGCGCGATGTCGCGGCGCACCTGGCGGATCCGTGCCGTGTTCTCCAATTGCCCGCTCGCCTTCTGAAAGCGCAGGTTGAACTGCTCCTTCTTCAGCTTCGCCAGCTCGTCATTGAGCTCATCGGGCGACATGTCGCGTACCTGACTAGCCTTCATCGTCCAGAACCTTCCCGTCGATCCGCCGCCTGCTACTCGCCAAGTCGCGCGATGAACCGCGTCTTGATCGGCAGCTTCGAAGCGCCGAGCCGCAGGGCTTCCTCGGCAAGCGAGCGCGAGACACCGTCGATCTCGAACATGATCCGGCCAGGCTTGACGCGCGCAGCCCAGAACTCCGGCGAACCCTTGCCCTTGCCCATGCGCACCTCGGTCGGCTTCTTCGACACGGGCACGTCCGGGAAGATACGGATCCAGACCCGGCCCGCGCGCTTCATGTGCCTCGTGATGGCGCGACGCGCGGCCTCGATCTGCCGCGCGGTCACGCGGTCAGGTTCCATTGCCTTCAGGCCGTACGCTCCGAAATTGAGCTCGGTGCCGCCCTTGGCATTGCCATGGATGCGGCCCTTGTGGGCCTTGCGGAAC
>CAZSNL010000109.1:0-1499 GCA_964608275.1 uncultured Hyphomicrobiales bacterium
AGACATCATCATCGAGGCGGTGTATGAGGACCTGAAGATCAAGCAGGAAGTCTTCGCACAACTGGATCGCGTGGCCGCTCCACACGCCATCCTGGCGACGAATACCTCCACGCTGGACATCGACGCCATCGCCGCCGCGACCGCACGGCCGCAGCAGGTCGTGGGCACGCATTTCTTCAGTCCGGCGCACGTCATGAAACTGCTCGAGAACGTGCGCGGCAAACAAACCTCGCCGCAGACGCTGGCGACGGTCATGTCCCTGGGCAGGATGCTGGGCAAGGTCGCGGTGCTGGCCGGCAACTGCGACGGTTTCATCGGCAACCGCATGTTCCAGTACTACACCGGCGAGGCGGAGTTTCTGCTCGAGGACGGCGCCACGCCAGAGCAGATCGACCGGGTGATGGAGGCGTTCGGTTTTCCGATGGGACCGCTGGCGGTGCGCGATCTGGCTGGGAACGATGTGGGCTATCGCATCCGGCAGAACCGCAAGCTCCCGCCCGATGAGCGCACTTCCCCGATTCTTGGCCGACTGGTCGAACAGGGCAGGCTGGGGCAGAAGAGTGGAAAAGGTTACTACCGCTACGAGGGCCGCAACCGCTTCCCGGATCCGGAGGTTCATGCCCTCATCGAGGAGGTCTCGCGCGAGCTCGGCATCTCGCGCCGCCCGATCCCGGATGAGGAAATCCTTGCGCGGTTGCTGCATCCGCTCGTCAACGAGGGCGCCAGGATCCTGGAAGAAGGCATTGCGCTGCGCGCCAGCGACATCGACGTGGTCTACATCAATGGCTATGGATTTCCCGCGCACAAAGGCGGGCCGATGTACTGGGCGCAAACCATCGGTTTCGAGCCCATTCTGCAGACCATGCGCACGCTGGCGCCCAGACGCGGCTCGCGCTGGCATCCGGCGCCGTTGCTGGAGAGGCTGGCCCGTGAAGGAGGAAGCTGGGCGTAGGTGGCGCCGCGTGCGATACTTTGCCGGTCATGATTACCTTCGATTTCGGGCTGGGCGAGAACGTCGATCTGCTGCGCCAGACGGTGGCGCAGTTTGCACGCGAGAAGATCGCACCCCGCGCCGAGGAGATCGACCGTAGCAATCAGTTTCCGCGTGATCTTTGGCCGCAGTTCGGGGAGCTGGGGCTGCTCGGACTGACCGTCGGGCAGGAATATGGCGGGGCGGGCATGGGTTACCTGGAGCATGTGGTGGCCATGGAGGAGATCAGCCGCGCCAGCGGTGCGGTCGGTTTGTCCTACGGGGCGCATTCCAACCTGTGCGTCAATCAGCTGCACCGCTGGGGCACGGAAGAACAAAAAAAACGCTACCTGCCAAAGCTCCTGAGCGGCGAGTACGTGGGCGCGCTGGCCATGAGCGAGCCGGGCTGCGGTTCGGACGTGATCGGCATGCGCACGCGGGCGCAGCCGCGCGACGGGCCGTATGTGATCAACGGCAGCAAGAGGTGGATCACCAATGGCCCGGAGGCCGCTGTAACCGTCTGTTATGC
>CAZSNL010000109.1:1509-9288 GCA_964608275.1 uncultured Hyphomicrobiales bacterium
GGCCCTGGGTCCGAAGGGGATTACCGCCTTCATCGTCGAGAAGGGCACGCCTGGTTACTGGTCGGCGCAGAAACTCGACAAGCTGGGCATGCGCGGCTCGGACACCTCCGAGCTGGTGTTCAAGGACTGCGTGCTCCCGCCCTCGAACGTGCTGGGCGAGCCCGGCCAGGGCACGAAGATTCTGATGAGCGGTCTGGACTACGAGCGGGTGGTGCTGTCGGGCGGGCCTTTGGGCATCATGCAGGCCTGCCTGGACCTGGTGCTGCCCTACGTGCACGAGCGCAAGCAGTTCGGCCAACCGATCGGGACCTTTCAGCTCATGCAGGGCAAACTCGCCGACATGTATACGACCTTGAGCGCCTGCCGGGCGTACGTCTATGCCGTCGCCCGCGCCTGCGATCGCGGCGAGACGACCCGCAAGGACGCTGCCGGGGCAATCCTCTACGCGGCCGAGAAGGCGACCTGGATGGCACTGGAGGCAATCCAGGCGCTTGGCGGCATGGGCTATGTGAATGAAACGCCGACCGGGCGCCTGCTGCGGGATGCCAAGCTCGACGAGATCGGCGCCGGCACACGCGAGATCCGGCGCATGCGCATCGGCCGCGCGCTGTTCGAGGAAACCGCCTGACGGCGCTCGCTCAAGCCCGCTTTCGGGCTCCGCCGGCACCCGGGCCACCGAGCTGCCGGATCCGGCTCACACGCCGCTTGGAAGCCGCTTCGGGATGGCGTAAGGGATCGATGTCGGGAGCCTGGCCCCCGAAGTCGACCTTGGCGTCTGGGGCATTCCGCAGCTCATGCAGCTTCACGTCCGCCATCCGGTGTTGCTGCCGGCAGCGACGCGTCAGCCCGGCGCCCGCGCCTTCGCCACCCTGTTCCTTCTGGAGTCCGTTGCCCGCGCATCGGTGGCCTCGGTCATCCCGATCCAGGCCTACGACATCCTCCGCAACGAGCAGCAGGTTTCGTTCCTCTACACGTCCCTCGGGCTCGTCGGACTGGCGTCGGCCGTCCTGATACCGATCCTGCTGTCCCGCACTCGCAGGGCCTGGGTCTACACCCTCGGGGCGGCCTGCCTTGCGATAGCCGCCGGCCTGTTCATCATGTCGACCCTGTTCGGGCTCGCCACCGGCATGGTGACCCGCGTCTTCGGGACCGCCTGCCTCAACATCACCCTCAACCTCTACATCATGGACTGGATCCGCAAGAAGGAACTGGTCCGATCCGAGTCCCTACGGATGGCATTCGCCACCGCCGCCTGGACGCTCGGTCCGGCTCTCGGCGTCTGGCTGTACACGGAATGGGGCGTCTGGGCGGCCCACGGCTGGGCCGCGGCGTGGGCATGCGTCCTCGCCGCGGTGTTCTGGTACCTCCGCATTGCCGAGGGCACCCCGATACGCTCCGGCCGCGTCAAGCCGGCCAATCCGCTCGGCAACGTGGCCCGGTTCCTCGAACAGCCGCGGCTCAGGCTGGCCTGGCTGATCGCCTTCGGGCGATCGTGCTTCTGGTCGACCTTCTTCATCTACACGCCGATCCTCATGGTGCTCACCGGCGAGGGAAAGATTGCCGGCGCCATCGTCGTGTCGGCCGGCAATCTCCTGCTGCTCGGCGCGCTCTTCTGGGGTCGGCTTGGCCAGCGGTATGGCGTGCGCAAGGTCATCGCCGGTGCGTTCGTCGGCCTCGCGGCGTTCTGCCTGATTGCAGGTCTCGCCGGAACGTCTGCCCCATGGCTCGCCGCGATGGCTCTCCTCGGAGGCGCCGCCTGCGCCGCAGGCCTCGACGCGATCGGCGGCGTCGCGTTCCTGCGCGCGGTGCGCCCCCACGAGCGCGCCCAGATGACCGCCGTCTACCGCACCTACATCGACTTCTCCGACTTCGCGCCGCCGTTCTTCTACGGCATCGCGTTGGGGTTCTTCGGGCTCGGTGTCGTGTTCATCCTGCTTTCCATGTTCATGCTGACGTGCGCCGGCTTCGCCTGGCGATATCTGCCGAGGTCCATGTGATGGAGACCTTGCGCCGGCGCCCGCCCCTCCCCTATGAAACCGCAATGAACAAGCCGATTGCCGACCATCACCCGTACGCCCTCGACCTCGCGGCCTTCCGCGATCTCGGCCGCAGGACGGTCGACCTCGCGGCGGATTACCTCGAGCAGCTTGACTCGCGGCCGGCCGTCAACGTCGTACCGGACGACGAGCGTCGTCTCCTGATGGGCATCGCACTGCCCGATGAAGGCATGCAGGCGCACGACATGCTCGCCTTTCTCGAGCAGCACGTCATGCCGTGGCCGCTACCGGCCAGCCATCGCCGCTCGTACGGCTGGATCTGCTCGCCGTCGGCGCCGATCGCCATCCTCGCCGATACCATCGCCACCACGATGAACACCGGCCTCGACGGCTACGATCACGCGAGCCTGTTCCTGATGCAGGGGCTGGGGCGGTGGTTCATGGAACTGGCAGGTTTCCCGGTCGACGGGAACTCGCTCGCGGTCCTGTTCTCGGGCGGCTCGGCCGCCAACCTCAATGCCTTGACCACGGCGCTCCACAGCGCCGCACGGGCCGACGGCTGGAACATCCGTGAGGAAGGGCTGCAGGGTTCTGGGCGGCCGCCGTTTACCGTGTATGCCAGCGAAGAGGTTCACAGCTCGGTCCAGAAATGCTGCGAGCAGCTTGGCCTCGGACGGCGCAGCCTGCGAATCGTGCCCGCCGACGACCGGTTCCGGCTGAGGCCCGATGCCCTGCGGGCGCTCGTCGAGTCCGACCGCGCCGCCGGCATGCGGCCGTTCTGCGTCGTCGGCGTCGCCGGGACGACCAACGTCGGCGCCATCGACCCTCTCGACACGATGGCCGACATCGCCGGGGAATACGGCCTGTGGTTTCATGTCGACGGCGCCTACGGCGCGCTCGGGATCCTCGATCCCGCCTATGCCGACCAGTACCGCGGGATGGAGCGCGCCGACACCCTGACCCTCGACCCTCACAAGTGGCTGCACACGCCAGTCGATTGCGGCGCGCTCCTGATGCGTGACCGGAACGCTCACCGCGAAGCATTCAGCCTTGTACCGGACTATCTCAGCGAAAGCGGTCCGGATTCGGCGCCCTGGCCGTCCGAGCACATGTTCCAGCTCACCTATGCCAACCGGGCTCTGAAGACCTGGGCCGCCATCGGCCGCTTGGGGCGCAACGGCGTTGTCGAGCTCGTCACCCGCTGCAACAGGCTCGCCGCCTATCTCGCCGACAGGGTCGAACGGTCGCCCGATCTCGAGATGCTGGCGCCGTGCTCGCTTTCGGTCGTCAATTTCCGTTATGTTCCCACGGATGAAGGCATGGACGACGCCGCGCTCGACGCCCTGAACCGGCACATATCCGATGCCGTTGCCGCGAGCGGCGAGGCGCACATGCCGACAACGAAGGTCCGCGGACGGACGGCGCTCCGGGCCTGCGTCCTTCATTACGCCAACACGGAGGAGGACATGGACCACCTCGTCGACCTGGTACGGCGGCTCGGCCGCGAGGCGGTGGGCAGATGACCCAGGCGCAGAAGGCGGAGCGGTTCCGTGCGTTGCACGCGGCCGGCGCGTTCATCCTGCCCAATGCGTGGGATGCGGCCAGCGCACGCATCCTGGAGGATGCGGGCTTCTCCGCCATTGCCACGACGAGCGCCGGTATTGCGTTTGCCTGCGGCTTCCCCGACGGCGAACGCCTTCCGCGCGACATGATGGTCGAGGCGATCGGCCGTATCGCTTCCGCCGTCCGTGTCCCGGTCACCGCCGACATCGAGCGCGGCTACGGGGCAACGCCTGACGACGTTGCCGATACCGTCTCCGCGGTCATCGCCGCCGGTGCCGTCGGCGTCAACCTGGAGGACGGAACGGGGGATCCCGAGCATCCCCTGATTGCCGTCGACCGCATGGTCGCGCGCATCGAAGCCGCCAGTGCGACGGCTGAGACCGCGGGCATCGGCTTCGTCATCAATGCGCGCACCGACGGCTACATCTCCGGCGCAACGGGAGAACCGGCATTCGCCGACGCAGTGGCCCGCGCCAACGCCTACCTTGCCGCCGGTGCCGATTGCGCCTTCGTCCCCTGGGTCCAGGACCTCGGGGTCATCCGCAGGCTCGCGGCCTCCATTGCCGGTCCCCTGAACGTGGTGGTGTCAGGACCGGGCATGCCGCCGCTCAAGGACCTCGAGGCGGCCGGCGTGCGCCGCGTCACGCTTGGCGGCAGCCTGATGCGGGCGATGATGGGAAGGCTCCGCGACACCGCGCGGCAGCTGCTTCGCGACGGCGTCTTCGACTATGCCGGAGCCTCCATCCCGCATGGCGAGATGAACGCGCTGTTTGATCGCACCTCAGGCTGATCGGGAAGCGCCAGCCGCGGGACACGTCTTACCACTGGCCGGTGTTCGGCATCGACGCCCACGGCTCTTGCGGCGCCTTCGCCTCGCCTTTCTGCAACAGCTCCACCGAGATCCCGTCCGGCGACCGGACGAACGCCATCCGGCCGTCGCGCGGCGGCCGGTTGATGGTGACGCCGCCGTCCATCAGCCGCTGGCAGACGGCATAGATGTCGTCCACCTCATAGGCCAGGTGGCCGAAGTTGCGCCCGCCGCCGTACTGTTCCGGATCCCAGTTGTAGGTGAGTTCCAGCATCGGCGCCGCGTCCCGTTCCGCGGCCTGCCGGTCGCCGGGAGCGGCCAGGAAGATCAGCGTGTAGCGGCCCTGCGGGTTGTCCATTCGCCGCATTTCGACGAGGCCGAGCTTGTTGCAATAGAAGTCGAGCGAGGCGTCAATGTCGCTGACCCGGACCATGGTGTGAAGATATCGCATTCGCCCGTCTCCTGCTTTGCTGACTTTGTCCTACCACGGCGCATCTTCGCCGGCAGCGGCCTCCGAGCCCGCGGCCCGAATGAACCGAACCGGCCGGTGGCGCATTTCCCTGCTATGCTTGGCACAATGACACGTTTGGACCGCAGTGAAACGCATGACGAGACAGACGCGATGCATTCGCCGGCGTACACCCTGACCGACCTGATCCGCAGCGCCCGCTGCGCCGTGGCGTTCACCGGGGCCGGCATCTCCACCGAGTGCGGCATTCCCGACTTCCGGAGTCCCGGCGGGTTCTGGACCCGGAACCGGCCGATCCCGTTTTACGAGTACATGCGCTCGGCGAGCACGCGCAAGGAAGCCTGGCGCCGCAAGTTCGACATGGACGAGGCATTTTCCCGGGCCCGGCCCGGCCGCGGCCACCGCGCCATCGCCCATCTGGTCGCGATCGGCAAGGTCAGCCACGTCATCACCCAGAACATCGACAACCTGCACCCGGCGTCCGGCGTGCCGCCCGAGAAGGTGATCGAGCTGCACGGCAACGGTTCCTACGCCCACTGCCTGTCCTGCGGGCGCCGCTTCGAACTCGATCATGTCCGC
Source organism: uncultured Hyphomicrobiales bacterium (assembly GCA_964608275.1). GTDB lineage: Bacteria > Pseudomonadota > Alphaproteobacteria > Rhizobiales > CAZSNL01 > CAZSNL01. The sequence goes on from CAZSNL010000109.1 coordinate 6,926, forward strand.
AAGGTTTTCGACCAGACCGGCGAGGCGCCCGACTGCATCGACTGCGGCGGCATCATCAAGACGGCCACCATTTCATTCGGCCAGGCCATGCCGGAGGAGGCGATGGCACGGGCGGAAGAAGCCACCCTCGGGTGCGACCTTTTCCTTGCCATCGGATCGTCGCTCGTCGTCTATCCGGCGGCGGGCTTCCCCCTGCTCGCCAAGCAGAACCGGGCGAAGCTCGTCATCATCAACCGCGAGGAGACCGACCTCGATCCGTACGCCGATCTGGTAATCAGGGACGACATCGGAACCGTGCTGGAACCGCTGGCGGCGCTTTCCGATGCCTAGGATCGTGTCCCTTCTCCCCGCCGCCACCGAGATCGTCTGGGCACTTGGTGCGGGCCACTCGCTGGTCGGCATTAGCCACGAGTGCGACTATCCCGAACAGGTGCGGGAATTGCCGAAGCTCACGCGCCCGAGGCGCCGTGCCGACGACTCCGGGCAATGGACCGGGATCGACGCCGAGGGTCTTGTTTCGCAGGGGCTCGGCTTCTACGAGGTCGACGCCGCCCGGCTGCGCGAACTGCGGCCGGACGTCATCATCACCCAGACCCATTGCGACATCTGCGCGGCAACCGAGGCGGACCTCGCGGCTGCGCTCGACGAATGGCTCGGCACCCGCCCGGAGATCGTCTCCCTCGACGGCCGCGATCTCGCTGCCATCTGGGACGACATCGTCGAAGTCGGTGCCGTCCTTGGCAGGCCGGACGAGGCGGCGGCGTTGATCTCCCGCATCGAGACGAGGATGGCATCGATCGCCGCCCGCACCGAGCCGGTGTGGGAGGAGCCGCGGGTTGCCGTCCTCGAATGGATGTCGCCGCTGATGGTCGCCGGCAACTGGGTCCCCGACATTGTCCAGCGCGCCGGCTGCCGCTCGGTCCTCACCACCGCGGGCGCCCATTCGCCGCCGATCTCGATCCGCACCCTCGTCGGCATCGACCCGGATGTCATCGTGGTTGCGCCGTGCGGCTATTCGCTTGCGCAGACGCTCGACGAGGCGCCCACGCTTGCCGCCATCGACGGCTGGGAAGAGCTGAACGCGGTGTGGGACGCCCGGGTCTTCCTCACCGATGGCAGCCAGTTCTTCAACCGGCCCGGCCCGCGACTGGCCGAGGCGGTCGAGATCATCGCCGACATCGTCCACGGCGCGGGGCGCCGCGGAGCGTCCAGGGGCAAGCACTGGATTCGCATCTGAACGAGCGGATTCGTTAGAATCCCGCCGATTTCTTTCACCTTCATTCGACAGGCGGAACTCCTCGCGGTGTTGCTTCTCCGCCATTGTCACGACAAAAATCGTCCCTGCCCGCCGCATTTTTTGCGTCGCGCCCATCATGCGGGCTGTACAAATCACCGGATTGTGTTTCAATTTCCGCAGCGGGCTAGAAGAGTCGACCGGCGACGGGCGGGCAGTGACCGTGTGCCGGTTGGGGGTCGATGAGCGTGCGAGGGGGCCACTCCAGTGGACAGAGTCGAGAAGATCACCGATCTTACCGACGAAACGGCGGTCAAGATCGTTGAAATTTCCGGATTCGTGAAATGGTTCGATATGGCGCGAGGCTACGGCTTCATCATACCGGAGAACGGCCTTCCCGACGTACTCATCCACCTGTCCTGCCTGAAGCGGGACGGTTATGACACGGTTCTGGAAGGGACCCGCATCGTCTGCGAGGCGGTGCAGCGTCCGAAGGGCCTGCAGGCTCTGAAGGTCCTCTCGGTCGACAGTTCGACCGCCATCCAGCCCGCCGAACGGCCGCCGGCACGGACTCATTCCACCGTTCGCGCCGCGGGCGACTGGGTCGAGACCCGCGTCAAGTGGTTCAACCGCCAGCGCGGATACGGATTCCTGACCCAGGGCGAGGGAACCCCTGACATCTTCATCCACATGGAGACGTTGCGGAAGTATGCCATCGCCGAACTGAAGGCGGATCAGGTCGTCGAGGTGCGCTTCGGGGAAGGCCCGAAGGGCATGATGGCGGCGGAGATCCGCATCGCTGGCCAGGAAGGCGGCCCGCAACGGCCGCATTGATCCGGTGGCCGCGCCCCTCCCCCGGCGCGCCGGCGGCATCCTGTTCGCCGGCCTGTCGCACATGCTCGCCGTGTGCCTGCTGGTGTGTGCCGCCGTTGCGGCAACCGCCGAGGGGGTCCCGCTCGAGGAAGTGATCATCGAGACCCGGGACGGCTCCCACCGGTTCCTCGCCGAGGTCGTGCGCACCCCGGAGGAACGGGCCCGCGGGCTCATGTTCCGCGAGCACCTGCCGCCGGATCGGGCGATGCTGTTCGATTATGGCGAGCCGCACGAGGTCACGATGTGGATGCGCAAC
>CAZSNL010000110.1:0-1605 GCA_964608275.1 uncultured Hyphomicrobiales bacterium
GGCATGTCGTCGTCCGGATAGCCCGGGTCTCCGTCGGATCCCGTCATCGGCATGTCGTCGGTGTCCGGCCCGGCCTCCGCGTCGTCGGCCGGCGGACCGTACTCCTGGCCCGCCGGGGAGAAGCACTGGTAGTAGCGGACCCGGTCGTCGCCGGCGGCATTGGCGCAGTCGTCGAACATCGACAGTTCGAACGCGTCCGAATAGTGGATGTACGGCGCGATCAGCACCCGGTTCGAACCGTCGTCGGTGTTGCCGAACCGGTCGATGATGCTCTCCAGCTCCGGCGTTTCGTCGATCAGCGCCTCGCGCAGCTGGTCGCCGTTGAGGAAGTTGTCCGGCAGCTGGTCGAACGGCCCGTCGAAGTAGTTGTTGACGACGGAGTTCCCCTCGTGGACGCCGACCAGGATCTTGCGGTCGCGGAACCGGTCGTCGAAGAAGGCAAACCCCGTGCGCGTGCCGATCCACACGCCGCGCGCCTCGCTGCTCGGCACCAGCCGGTCGGGCACCGGCTCGAGATCGTTGAGGATGTACAGGAACAGCTTCGCCTCGCGATTGTAGAGCAGGAAGAACTGGATGCCGGACTCGTCGAATACCGGGCCGATGTACTCCTCGCCCTCGCCGAGCAGGCCTGGCGGCGGCTGGACGTCCGACAGGTCGTTGAGGTGGAACACCACCGACTTGCCGCCGAACGTCACCCGGTAGGTGAGGGGGTCGATCCTGGTGACGTCTACGCCGTCGCTGCGGTCGAGCCGCCGGTACTTCGAGATCAGTTCCCGGTTCCAGCGGTTGTAGCTGGAGAAGTAGGCGAAGTGCAGGATGCCGTCGTCGCGATCCAGGGCGTCGAGCCGCAGGTTGCCGGCATACTCGACCCCTTTGTGGATGAACGTGAAGTAGTAGTAGTTCTCGGTCGGGTACACCGTCACCTCGTCGGGCAGGCTGCCGAACACGAACCCGAACACTTCCGGCAGCTGCTCGATGTCGAGCCGCGACCGCTTCCTCACCTCCTCGATGTACGCCTGGTTGGTGTGCAGCGTCGGGCGGTCGGCATTGCCTGCAGGCGTCTGCGCCGCCGCACCGGCGGCGGCCGTGATCCCGAGCGCCGCAGCGACGATCGGCCCGGACGCGAAGCGGAAGACGTTTAGATCGAACATGTACCTACCTTGCGTTTGAAATCGGCCGGACGGCCACGCCCGTGGCCGGCGCGCGGGGGGAAACCTGGTCGCCGGCGACCGGAGACGCCGGCGACGATGATGTCATGCCGGGAAGCTGCCGGAACACCGGTGCGGTCCCGCGCCACGATCCCGCTTCAGCCGCCCCGTTGCTGCCGCTGCTGTTGTCGCAGCTGCTCCTGGCGCTGTTGCCGCTGCTGTCGCTGTTCCTGGCGTTGCTGCCGCTGCTGCCGTTGTTCCGGGCGTTGCCGCTGTTGCCGCTGCTCCTGGCGTTGCCGTTGCTGGCGCTGGTCCTGCCGTTGCTGACGCTGCTGCCGCTGTTCCCGGCGCGGCTGCCGCTGTTGCCGCTGCGCCTGGGTTTGCTGGCGTGAGTGCCTCGGACGCCGTTGCTCCTGCGACCGCTGCCGTGTGTGCCGGGGCTGCCGCTGCGCCTGGG
>CAZSNL010000110.1:1705-4505 GCA_964608275.1 uncultured Hyphomicrobiales bacterium
CCTGCGACCGCTGCCGTGTGTGCCGGGGCTGCCGCTGCGCCTGGGTTTCCTGGCGCGAGTGCCGTGGCCGCCGCTGCTCCTGCGACCGCTGCCGCGTGTGCCGGGGCTGGCGCTGCGTCTGCGTCTCCTGGCGCGAATGCCGTGGCCGCCGCTGTTCCTGCGTCCGCTGGCGCGAGTGGGTCGGTCTCCGCCGCGCCTCCGTCTGCTGCCGCGAGTGCCGCGGCGGCCGCTGCTCCTGGCTCCGCTGCCGGGTATGCCGCGGACGCCGCTGCTCCTGGCTCAGTTGCCGGGTATGCCGTGGCCGCTGGGCCTGCGTCTGCCTGCGGGTATGCCGGTCCCTTACCTGCGAGCGCACCCGGTCGTGCGAGCGGTTGCGCGCATGCGAGCGGGCATTGCTGTGCGAGCCCTGCCGCGCATGCGAGAGCTTCCTGTTGTGCGACTGGATCCGCCGGTGCGACTCGCGACGGTCGTGCCAGCTGCGGTCCCTGTTGTGCCAGCTGCGGCTGCGGGAATGGAAGCTGCGCTGGCGGTCGTGCCAGCTGCGTACGCGGTCGTGCCAGCTGCGGCTGCGGTTGTGCCAGCTGCGCTGCCGGTCGTGGTAGCTGCGGTCGCGCGCGTGCCAGCTGCGCGGCTTCACGTGCGGCGTGCGCGTCCGGTCGTGCCAGCTCGGGTTCTTCCAGTGCCAGCTGCGCCGCACGTCGTGCAGGCTGCGCCGGCGCTCGTGCCAGCTGCGATCCCGCCAGTGCCAGCTGCGGGCGCGCGAATGCCAGCTGCGGTCCTTCCAGTGCCAGCTGCGGGCCCGCGAATGCCAGCTCCGCGCCCGCCAGTGCCAGCTGCGCGCCCGCGAGTGCCAGCTCCGGCTCTTGCGGTGCCAGCTTCTGGCGCGGTTGTGCGAGCCGTACTTGCGGTGCGAGTAGGCGCGATGATGCGACCACAGCCGGTAGTGCGAATCGAGCCGCTCGTGCGAGCCGTACCGCGAATGCGACTGGCTGAGCGCGTGCGACGCCTCGCGGTAGTGCGACAGCTCGGAATCGTGCGAGCCGTACTTGCCGTGCGACAGGCTACGGGCATGGAACGGCCGCGATTCGCGCCGGTCGTGGCCGCGCGATTCGCCGGTCTCGTGGTAGCCGGAAAGCGCCGTGCTGTGGAGCGGCAGCGGCTCTGCCGGCTCGCCCGTGGTGCACACGCTGAACACCTCGACGTCGCCGATCCGGGTGGCGTCGTTGCGCAACCGTTCCTCCTCGAGCGGCACGCCCTCCTCGTCGAGGTTGAGGTCGAGGTCGATCATGTACGTCTGCATCAGGCTGGCCGGCACGTCGCCGTCCTCGGCCCCCTCGGCTGCGTCGGCCCCGTCGTCGAGCGGGTTGCGGAACGCGCTTTCCGGCATGCCCTGGAGGCCATGCACCTCGTCGTCGTCGGTCCGCTCTCCGGTCGCCGGGTCGAAGCAGGGACCGTCGACCGAGCAGAGGGAATCGCCCGTGATCCAGACGAAACCGTCCGGTCGCGACAGGTCCGCCTCCCAGGTCTCGTCATAGGCGTAGCCGAAATCTACGCCGCCGGCGCAGTTGGCGTGCATGCGCGGTTCGCCTTCGCGGACCCGGTCGTAGAAGCCGACGTCGTAGCGTCCGGCAAGCTGCCACAGTCCGTATTCGTCCTGCTCGTAGCGCAGGGTGCGGGCCTCGTGCGGCGTGGCGAACGCCTCGATGTCGTCGAGGCCGAGATTGCGGAAGGCGCCGCGTTCGGCGACCAGCATCACGCCGGTGCACGAGAACGCGATGTCGGTCACCGCGTGCTCGGCCTCCGGGCCGTCCTCGGCGAGCGGCGGCAGCACGATTTCCTTGCGCACGTCGGCGGTGTCGAAGGCGCCGGTCTGGTCGATGCGCACCGACCAGATGCTGTTGTAGCTGTCCTCTCCGGCATCCGCCCAGTCGGGGTTGCCGAACGCCGCCGCGCCCCACACGGCGTAGTACAGGCGGACCTCGCCCGTCGTCTCGTTGCGATGGACGCCGAGACCCCACACCCGGCGCCGGAAGTCGGCGATGTTCCAGCACGACGGCGTGACCGAGACGTCGCCCTCGCAGTCGTCGATCCGTGCCGCCGACGAGGGGTCGAACGCGATCGGCTCGAGCTCGCCCATCTCGCCCAGCGTGGCGTCGAAGAAAACCGCCCGCCCGTCGCGGCCGTGGTCGAAGTGACCGAGATCGGTGCCGTCCTCGGCGCTGATGCGGTGGATCATGCCGGTCTCGAGGTCGGACACGTAGAGCTGGTCGTTCCAGCGGTCGTACACGACCTGGCCGAGCGAGGCGCCGGTGTTCTGGCGCTCGTCGAGCGCGATGGTGGCGAAGATCTCGGCCCGGTAGCCGCTTTCGGCGGACAGCCGGTAGATGGTGCCGGGATCGTTGTTGGGGCCCCACAGGCCGGGCATCCAGTCCGCGTTGTCGGCGGTGCGGTGAAGGCCGTAGGCGGCGGTTGCCGAAAGGTAGATGTTGGGCGATTCGTCGTCGTCGATGGCGATGCCGAATACCTGGCCCGCCTCGCCGGCGGTGACCGGCAGGCGTTGCGGTTCGTCCCGCCAGTGATGGCCCTGGGGCGGGCCGAGCGGCGAGCGGATGTCGATGACGCTGCCGACCACTCCGTCGAGGTCGATCACGGTGCGCGGCTCGCCGCCGTCCTCGCCTTCGACGGTGCCGGAGAAGCGCGTCGCGTAGGCTTCGCCCGGCTGCAGCGACAGGTCCGGATCCCCGTCCTGGGCGCCGGCGCCGGAACTGCCGGCGAGCGCCAGCGCCAGCGTCATCGCCGC
>CAZSNL010000110.1:4605-9037 GCA_964608275.1 uncultured Hyphomicrobiales bacterium
CCTTCGGCGGCTCCGGAAATTGCCCGCGAATTGCGCGCAATCCCGGGGCCTCATCCCTCCCTGGTGTTTCCCGGCAGGCTGCGCCAGCCATCGTCAGGCGCCAGCCGGTCGCCGTGGCGGGCGGCCAGCTCGTTGAGCCTCGCTACCACCTCGTCCACGCCGCGGTTGGTCGCGTAGTGCAGGGGGCCGCCTCGGAACGGGGCGAAGCCGGTGCCGAACACGAGCCCGGCGTCGACGTCTTCGGCATCGTCGACGATGCCCTGCCGGAGGCAGGCGACGGCCGCGTTGACCAGCGGCAGGATCAGCCGGTCCTGGAGGTCGGCCGCCGGCGCCGCCGGGCGGGCTGCCTTCTGCGCCTTGCCGCCACGCCAGGCATAGATGCCGCGGCCGGCCTTCTTGCCCGTCTCGCCCTGGTCCACCTTCCGGGCGAGCCACTCGGCGGTCTCGGGTGAGTCGATGCCGAGCTCGGGGCCGATCACGGCGACCACGTCGCGGCAGACGTCCAGCCCCACCTGGTCAGCCAGTTCCAGCGGCCCCATCGGCATTCCGAATGCCTCCGCCGCCGCGTCGATCTCCTCGGCCGGCCGGCCTTCGCGCAGGCATGTGAAGGCTTCCAGCAGGTACGGCGCGAGCGCCCGGTTGACGAGGAAGCCGGGCGCGCTCTGCACCGGCAGCGGCAGCTTGTCGATGGCGCCGGCAAACGCCATCGCCTGGTCGAGGACCGCGCCATCGAGCCGGTCGTGGCGGACGACCTCGACCAGCGGCAGCCTGGCGACCGGGTTGAAGAAGTGGATGCCGACGAACCGATCGGGCCGGGCGAGGCCGTCGGCGAGCCGGTCGAGCAGAATGCTGGACGTGTTGGTGGCGAGGATCGCGTCCGCCCGCATCCGGGCCTCGGCGTCGGCGAACACCGCCGCCTTGATCTCCACCACCTCCGGTACCGCCTCGATGACGAGGTCGGCCCGCGCAATGCCGTGCCCGGCCGGGTCCGGCACCAGCCGGTCCAGCGCCGCGCGGGCATCGCCCGGCCGGTCGAAGCGGCGGTCGAACAGTGCCCTGGCGCGGGCGATCGCCGGCGCGATGAACCTCGCTTCGCGATCCTGCACGCTGGCCGTCAGTCCGTGCGCGGCGCACCAGGCGGCGATGTCGCCGCCCATGGTGCCGGCGCCGATGACGTGGACGTGACGGATGCGGCACTCGGCGGCCTTCGCATGGTCCTTCAGCCGCTCGCGCAGGAAGAACACCCGGACCAGGTTCTGCGCCGTCTCGCCGGCCAGCAGCCGGGCGAATGAGGGCGTCTCGGCGCGCCGCATGGCGCCGTCGCTGCCGCCGTGCCGCTGCCACAGGTCGATCAGCGCGAACGGGGCGGGGTAGTGCGCCTGGCGTACCCGCTCGGCGGTGCGCTTGCGCATCTGCCAGGCGGTCGCCGCCCGTGCCGGGGCGGTGCGCATCAGCCGGGCCTTGACGCCCGGGCGGCGCACCGTGAGCCGGCCGGCGACGGCGTCGCGGACGGCGGCGGCGAAGTGGCGCTCCGGAATGGCGGCGTCGACGAGGCCGATCCGCTTCGCCCGCCGTGCCGACAGCATCCGCCCGGTGAGCATCGCCGGCATCGCCGCGATCGGGTCGGCGACCCGCAGGCTGCGCCAGGTGCCGCCGAGGCCCGGATGCAGGCCTAGCATCACCTCCGGGAAGCCGAGCTTCGCGTCGTCGCGGGCGATGCGGTAGCGGCACGCCAGCGCCAGTTCCAGCCCGCCGCCAAGGCAGAAGCCGTGGATCAGCGCCACCGTCGGCGCCGGGAACCGCTCCAGCCGGTCAAGGACGTCGAGCGCTTCCGTGATCCGGTCGCGGATGGCCGCTTCCTCGGTCATGTGCCGGAAGTCGCCGATCTCGGCGCCGGCGAAGAAGCCGTTCGGCTTGAGCGAGCGGATCACCAGTCCCTTCGGCGCCAGCCCCTCGAACAGCGCGAGCAGCTCGTCGAACTCGCGCAGCACCGGCTCGGAGATCGTGTTGGTACTGGCGTCCTGGCGGTCGGCGAGCGCCCAGCCGATGCCGTCGACGTCGATGTGCCAGCGCCAGTGGGCGAACCTTGTTGATGGCGCCGCCGGCTGGCTCGCAGCCGGTACCCCGGTGGTCAGGTTCTCCGTCGCCAGCCTGTCGAGGGCCATCCGTCGCATTTCGTCGGGGCTGCGCATCACACCACCTCGATCAGCATCGCGCCGCCAATGCCGCCGCCGACGCACTCGGTGGCGATACCGCGGCGCAGTCCCAGCCGGCGCAGCACGTGGACGAGGTGGATGACGATCCGGTTGCCGCTCGACCCTACCGGGTGGCCGAGGCTGATTGCCCCGCCGTCGACGTTGAGCCGGTCGCGGTCGATGGCGCCGAACGCGCCGTCGAGGCCGAGCACGTCGCGGCAGAATGCCTCGTCCTCCCACGCCTTGAGGCAGGCCAGCACCTGCGCCGCGAACGCCTCGTTGATCTCCCAGGCGTCGATGTCCTCGCGCGACAGCCCGTGGCGCTGCAGCAGCGGGGTCGAACAGAGGACCGGTCCGAGCCCCATAATGGCCGGGTCGAGGGCCGCCCAATGGCAGTCGACGATGCGGGCGAGCGGCGTCAGGCCATGGCGGTCGACGGCCTCCTCGGAGGCGACGATCACCCAGCTCGCCCCGTCGGTGATCTGCGAGCTGTTGCCGGCCGTCACCTGTCCGAACGGCCGCTCGAAGGCCGGCCTGAGCCTGGCCAGGTCGTCGACGGTGCCGGTTGGCCTGACCCCGTCGTCGTGGTCGTACAGCGTGCCGTCGGCGGCGATCATCGGCTCCAGTTCCGTGAGCCAGCCTTCCTGGTGGGCCTTGGCGAGCCGGTGGTGGCTGCTCACGGCGTAGGCGTCGGCGGCCTCGCGGGTGATGCCGAACTGGTGCGCCAGCAGTTCCGCCGTCTGCCCCATGTTGAGCTTCACCACCGGGTCGGTGAGGCCGCGCATCAGCCCGATCGACGGTTTGAAGTACCGCGGTTTCACCCTGAGCAGCGCCCGCAGGCGCGCCGCGAGCCCCCTTGCGGCATAGACCTCGCCGAACCAGGCGGCCGCCTCGTCGCTGAAGAGGACCGGCGCATGGCTCAGTGCCTCGGCGCCGCCGGCGAGCACAAGGTCGGCGAGGCCGGACTGGATGTAGCGGAACGCGACGTCGATGGACTGCATCCCCGATGCGCAGTTGCGCTGCACCGTCCAGCCCGGGGTGCCGGTTCCGCAGCCGAGCCTCAGCGCGGCGACCCGGCCCGGGTTGACCTCGTCTGGGTGGACGTTGACGCAGCCGAGGATCACCTCGTCGAAGGCGTCCGGCGGGAACGGCTGGCGCAGCAGCAGCGGCCGGCCGGCTTGGACCGCGAGGTCGACCGGCGTGAACGGCCCCGGCCGGTTGCGGGCCTTGATGTAGGGCGTGCGCGCGCCGTCGATCAGGTAGACCGGGCGCGTGCCGCGGTCTGGCGCCGGCGCGCCGTTGGCTTCGCGTTCGATCTGCGTTCTCCCGTACCCTTGCGTGGCCCGTCAGCGTCGGCGTTTCCGGTGATCTCGGCCGACGTGAAGTCGTCCACCTTCAGCACCTCGCGCACCAGCGCCCGCGCCTCGTGCAGCCGTTCGGCCTCCTCGCTGTAGATGATGCCGCGCTCGAGCGCCGTCTCGATGTCCCTGACGCCGGCCTGGTGCATCCGTGCCCGGACCGGCGCGAGGGCCGCGGTCAGCGTGAACGCCTTCTCGAGCAGCCCGAGCGGCGTCGTCTCGTCGCCATGGTGGATGGCGCCGGTGAGCCGGTCGCGCGACGGCCCCGGCTCGCACAGGAGCTGGGCGCAGGCCGCGGTCTCGGCGTCCGACGGGCCCCGGCGGCGGCGCCCGAACGGCAGCACGATGACGCGCAGCAGGCCGGCCAGCAGCCGCGACGGCAGGTTGGCAATCACCTCGTCCAGACGCTGCTCGATGCGATGCAGGCACTGTTCGGCGGAGTAGCGCACGAACGGCAGGTCGACGGTCGGCCGCCCGTCGTCCTCGAACCGCTTGAGCACCGCGCTCAGGAGGTACAGCTCCGACAGCACGTCGCCCAGTCGTGCCGAGATCATCTCCTTGCGCTTGAGCGCCCCGCCGAGCGACAGCATGGCCGCCTCGGCGACCAGCGCGAATGCGGCTGCGTAGCGGTTGGCGGCGCGGAAATAGGGGCTCGTCGCCGCATCCACCGGGGCCGGCGACAGCCGGCCGCCGGTCCACGCCCGCACCAGCGCCCGCCCGGCGGTTGCCAGGATGTGCCGGAGGTGGCCGAACAGCGCCGCGTCGAACGCCTTGGCGCCACGCACCCGGTCGTCGTCGGTGGCCGCCTGCATCTCGCGCAGGATGAACGGGTGGCAGCGGATCGCGCCTTGGCCGAAGATGATCAGGCTGCGGGTGAGG
>CAZSNL010000111.1:0-8962 GCA_964608275.1 uncultured Hyphomicrobiales bacterium
TGGCTGGGCCGGTGCCGCCCGCGCCATCATGACCACCGACACCTTCCCCAAGCTTGCGACCGCCGAGGCCCGGCTCGACGGCGCGACCGTCACCGTCAACGGGATCGCCAAGGGATCGGGCATGATCGCCCCCGACATGGCCACCATGCTCGCCTTCATCGTCACCGATGCCGCGGTCGCGCCGGGGCTCCTGCAGGAGATGCTGTCGGCGAGCGTCGACCGGAGCTTCAACGCTATCACCGTCGACGGCGACACCTCGACCAGCGACACGGTGCTCGCCTTCGCCACCGGCAGGGGTGCGCAGGTCACGGCCGGATCGAACCGGCTGCAGCCGCTCGCCGACGCCCTCGACCGGGTGTGCCTCGACCTCGCCCACCAGATCGTGCGCGACGGCGAGGGGGCGCAGAAGTTCATCGCCGTGACGGTGACCGGCGCCGCCGACGATCGCGCCGCGCGGCGGATCGCCATGGCGATCGCCAACTCGCCGCTGGTCAAGACGGCGATCGCCGGCGGCGACGCGAACTGGGGCCGCATCGTGATGGCGGTCGGCAAGTCGGGCGAGGCGGCGGAGCGCGACCGGCTGCGGATCTGGATCGGCGGCATCGGCGTCGCCAGGCACGGCGCCGTCGATCCCGACTACCGGGAGGCCGACCTCGTGCCGCACATGGCGGGCCGCGACATCGACATCCGGGTCGATGTCGGCGTCGGCGCCGGCGAGGCGACGGTCTGGACCTGCGATCTCACCCACGGCTATATCGACATCAACGCCGACTACCGGAGCTGAACCGCCACCGGGTTGACCGGATCGGGCGGTCGCTAGGTGTTCCTTAACGAAACGCGACGAATAATCACCCGAGATTGAGCGAGATGGACATACTCGTCGTGGCGGCCTGCGCGCTGGTCGATGTCGACGGGCGGGTCCTCATTGCCAGACGGCCCCCGGGCAAGCCGATGGCGGGCCTGTGGGAATTTCCCGGCGGCAAGGTCGAGGCAGGTGAACGACCGGAGCAGACGGTGATCCGCGAGTTGAACGAAGAGCTCGGCATCGACGTGACCGAAGCCTGCCTGGCGCCACTGACGTTCGCCAGCCATACCTATGACGACTTCCACCTCCTGATGCCGCTCTACGTGTGCCGCCGCTGGCACGGCACGGTGACGGCGCGGGAGCACGAGGAGATCGCCTGGGTGCGGCCGAACCGCCTGCGCGACTATCCGATGCCGCCGGCAGACGGGCCGCTGGTCGCGCATCTCATCGACATGATCTGACCGGCAGGCAAGAGGGGAGCGAGATGACGACACTGATCGGCAGGGGGCTGGCGGGCCGGCTGCTGCGAGGCGCGGGCGCGTTCGGCGGCGACAGCCGTGGCGCCACGGCCATCGAATACGCGGTAATCGCCGGCGGCATCGCCGTCGCGATCATCACCACCGTCTATCTCGTCGGCGAAAACCTGGTGCCGCTGTTCGACGCCGCCAACCGCGGCTTCTGAGCGTCGTCCCTCGCCTACCTGAGGCTTGCGCAGAACCGCTGGATGCGGCGGCAGGCCTCTTCCAGCAGCTCCGTCGACGTCGCGTACGAGATGCGGAAGAACGGCGCCAGGCCGAATGCCGAACCGTGCACCACCGCCACCCCTTCCGTCTCCAGCAGCGCCGTGACGAAGTCCTCGTCGGTCTCGATCTTCCGTCCGTCGGGCGTCTGTTTGCCGATCGTTCCTGCACAGCTCGGGTAGACGTAGAACGCACCCTCCGGCGTCGGGCAGGTGATTCCTTTCGCCTGGTTGAGCATGGCGACGACCAGGTCGCGGCGCTCCTTGAAGATGGCGTTGCGTTCGGCGATGAAGTCCTGCGGTCCGTTCAGGGCCTCGACTGCCGCCCACTGGCTGATCGACGTCGGGTTCGAGGTCGACTGCGACTGCAGCTTGCGCATGGCGGCGATCAGTTGCTCCGGTGCGCCGCAGTAGCCGATGCGCCAGCCGGTCATGGCGTACGCCTTGGAGACCCCGTTCATGGTCACCGTGCGCTCGAACAGGGCGGGCTCGACCTGCGCCGGCGTGGTGAACTCGAAGTCGTCGTAGACAAGGTGCTCGTACATGTCGTCCGACAGCACCCACACGTGCGGATGGCGGACCAGCACGTCGGTCAGCCGCTTCAGTTCGTCGCGCGTGTAGGCGGCGCCGCTCGGGTTCGACGGCGAGTTGAAGATCAGCCATTTGGTCCGTGGCGTGATCGCCGCCTCGAGCACGTCCGGCTGCAGCTTGAAGCCGTCCTCGATCCGCGTTTCGGCGAACACGGCGGTGCCGCCGGCCAGCGCCACGATATCCGGATAGCTTACCCAGTACGGCGTCGGGATCACCACCTCGTCGCCCGGGTCGAGCGTGGCCACCATGGCGTTGAAGATGACCGGCTTGCCGCCCGGCGCCACCGAGATCTGCTCGGGCGTATAGTCGAGGCCGTTCTCGCGCTTGAACTTCGCGGCGATCGCCTGTTTCAGTTCTGGGATGCCGTCGACGGCGGTGTACTTGGTTTCGCCGCGGCGGATGGCATCGATGGCGGCCTGTTTGATATTGTCCGGGGTATCGAAGTCGGGTTCGCCGGCGCCGAGGCCGATGACGTCGCGCCCGGCGGCCTTGAGGTCGCGCGCCTTGGCGGTGACGGCGATGGTGGCAGACGGTTTGATGCGCTGCAGCGCGGAAGAGATGAAACCCATCGGAAGATCCTTGCCCAACGGCCGAACCGACCCGCGCCCGGCCCGGCGGCAACCTATGCGCACCGGGCCGCGAACTCAAGGGACATGCGCCGGTGAGGGGATCATGACCGCATGACGGCCGACCGGCGGTCGCGCGATCCCGCGAATGCCCCGGCAGACGGCGCCCCGGTCTGGGTGCTGGCCGGCCATCGCGCCGGCGACCGGGGGCAGGTCCTGGCGCTGGCCCGCGCCCTCGGCATCGCCTACGAGATAAGGCAGCTTCGCTTCAATCCGCTGCATGTCCTGCCCAACGTGGTGCAGGGAGCGCGGCTGTCGAGCCTTGCGCGCGGCAGCCGCCCCGGCATCGCGCCGCCGTGGCCGAAGCTTGTGATCGGCTCCGGCAGGCGTTCGGTGCCGGTCGCCCGCTGGATCCGGGAACAGAGCGGCGGCCGGACAAGGCTGGTCCAGGTCGGTCGGCCGCGGGCGCCGCTGCATCTGTTCGACCTCGTCGTGACGACGCCACAATACGGATTGCCGGACCGGCCGAACGTCGAGCACCTCCTGCTGCCGATCCAGGAACCGCAGGCCCGGATTGCGCCGCAGGAACAGGCGCTGTGGGCCGATGCCATCGCCGCGCTGCCGCAGCCGCGCATTGCGGTGCTGGCCGGCGGCGGCAGCCCGCCGTTCCGCTTCGGTGCATCGGAGGCGGCCGATCTCGGGCGCCGGGTGTCCCGTCTCGCCGAACGGCACGGCGGCAGCCTTCTGGTCACCACCAGCCCGCGCACCGGCGCCGCGGCAACCGCGGCGCTTCGGAAGGCGGTGAGCGCGCCGGCGCTGGTCCACGTCTGGGAACCCGGTGGCAGCAACCCCTACCAGGTCTTCCTCGACGCCGCCGATGCCATCGTGGTGACCGGCGACAGCATTTCGATGCTGGCCGAGGCGTGCCGGACGGGCAGGCCGGTCATGATCGCCGAACCGCGGGCATCCGCGGCGGCAACGGCCCTGCTGGCGGCAGGGGCGTCATTCGACCGTCTGTGGGGCCGCCTCGCCGACGCCGGACTGCTGGCGCGGCCGCGCGATATCCGCCGGGTGCTCGACGCTGTGGTCGACGAGGGGCTTGCCCACTGGTTCCGCGAAGACCGGTCGATTCCGCCCGCCGGGGAGTCTCGGCGGCTCGGCCGGGACATGGCGCGCGTCGTCGCACGGGTACGCGCGCTTGTTGAAACACCATCGCAGGCGGGGTAGGGAACGGGACACGACGACAAGCCGACAAGCCGTCCGGAGGACGAATCACGGGCACGATGTCATGAAGCCGACGGTCTTCATCCATACCAACGACAAGCAGATGCTGGGAGCGAAGGTTTCCGCCTATTCGCTCGCCCGCAACTCGGCCAATGCGGACCGGTTCGATGTCCGCATCCTCAGGCGCGAGGATTTTCCGTTCTTCGAGGCCTGCGAGGGGCGGCCGTTCCTGCGCGCCGGCGCCAGCCGCATCTGGCGCAACGACGATCTCCAGTCGTTCACGCCGCTACGCTTCATGCCACCCGAGCTGATGGGCTACGAAGGCCGTGCCGTGGTCATCGATCCGGACGTGTTCGCGGTCGGCGACGTCTGGGAACTGCTGTCGCGGGACATGCAGGACAAGGCCATCATGGCGAGGCCGCGGCCGGGACACAACGGGCGCCCGGACTACATCGCAACCAGCGTCATGCTGCTCGATTGCGCCCGGCTGACGCACTGGAACTGCCGTCGCCAGTTCGAGGACCTGTTCGCCTTCAGGCTCGACTACGAGCAGTGGATCACGCTGGCCACCGAACCGCCCGAAACGATCGGCGCGCTCGAACCGGAGTGGAACGACTTCGACCGCCTCACCGGGCAGACCCGGCTGCTGCACAACACCAAGCGCAAGACGCAGCCGTGGAAGACCGGGCTGCCGATCGACTTCACCGTCCGGGTGCCGCTGTCGCACTATCTGCCGCGCAGCCTCACCCGCGGCCGGCTGTTCGCCGGCTTCAGGCCGCCCGGGCGCTACAAGCCGCACCCGGACCCCAACCAGGAGGCGTTCTTCTTCGGCCTGCTGCGCGAGTGTCTGGACAACGGGATCGTCACCGAGGAGGAGGTGCGCCAGGAGATGGCCCGCAACCACGTTCGCCACGATGCGCTGGAAGTGGCCGAACGGACGCGGCTTGCCGCGGCGGGCTAGGGTGGTGCCGTAGAGCGGGGACGAACCATGGCCGCGGCGAAGCGCAGCACGACCGAGCTGCCGGTGATCGTGGCCGGAGGCGGAATCGGCGGCCTCGCGGTCGCGGTCACGCTCGGCAAGTCAGGCTATCGCGTCCACGTTCTGGAACAGGCCCGCGAGCTGTCGGAGATCGGTGCCGGCATCCAGCTCGGGCCCAATGCCGGAAGGATGCTGGCCAAGTGGGGCATCCTCGATCATCTGGCCGACGACCTCGTGCGGCCGGACGAGCTCAAGATGATGGACGCCACGATCGACATGGAGATCGGCGTCATCCCGCTTGGCGAGGACTTCATCGAGCGGTTCGGCGGCCCGTACTACGTCGCCCACCGCGGCGACCTCCACAAGG
Organism: uncultured Hyphomicrobiales bacterium; assembly: GCA_964608275.1. Taxonomy (GTDB): domain Bacteria; phylum Pseudomonadota; class Alphaproteobacteria; order Rhizobiales; family CAZSNL01; genus CAZSNL01. Next base: position 5,272 of record CAZSNL010000111.1, read on the forward strand.
CGCTGCACACGGTCGCCCGGTCGCTCGATGGCGTGACCATCGAGACCCGCCAGACCGTCAACGGCTACGAGCAGGACGAGGACAGCGTCAGCGTCTACACGACCGACGGCCGGAGGCTCGAGGGCCGCGCCCTGATCGGTGCCGACGGGCTGCGCTCCACGGTTCGGGAAAGGATGCTGAACGACGGCCCTCCCGACTTCGTCAACCACACGACCTACCGCACCCTCCTCGACCCCGAACAGATGCCGGCGGACGTCGCGTGGAACGCGGCCACGCTGTGGGCCGGGCCGGGCACCCACCTCGTGCACTATCCGCTCAGGGGACGGCGGTGCTACAACATCGTCGCGACCTATTGTTCGGACTGGCGCAACGAGGGCTGGAACGAACCGGGTGACAAGCAGGAGCTCCTCTATCACTTCCGCAGGTCGGCGCCGCGCGTCCGCGCCGTGCTCGAGGCCGGCACGAGCTTCCGGAAATGGGCGCTCGCGGATCGCAAGCCTGCGGCGCGCTGGTCCGCCGGTCGGGTGACGCTGCTTGGCGATGCCGCGCACCCGGTGCTCCAGTACTATGCGCAGGGTGCCGCCATGGCGCTCGAGGACGCCGACTGCCTCGCCGAGACCCTGAAGATGACGCAGGGCAACTTCGCTGCGGCTTTTTCCCTCTACGAGGTCGCGCGTCGCCCGCGTACCACGCGGCTCTATCACGACTCCCGCTACCTCGGCAGCGTCTATCACGCCCGTGGCATCCGGCGGCTGGCCCGCAACCTCATGATGCGCCGCCTCACCCCCGAGGCCTGGTACGATCGCGTCGCCTGGATCTATGAGGGGCCCTGAAACGGTCTGCCCGTGACGATGAGCCCGCGGGTCAGTGGCCCGCGGGCGTCGGGAGTGTCAGTCCGGTGTGCTGGTCTGCCGTCTACCGCGCGGCGTCGGGTGAGCCGATCACGCTTCCGGTGTGGCCGTCGATGCCGCTCCCGAGGCTGCCGGCAGCGCCGGTGTCGTCCTGGAGGCTCGCCGTCGGGCCGGTGTCGTAGTCGAACTCGCTCTCCGTATCGACGCCGCTGTCGGTATCGAGGCCGGCTCTCACGTCCGCCTCGGTGTCGGTGTCGAGGCCGGCCGTGGCATCGCTTTCGAAGTCGCTGCCTGCGGCAGCACCCGGATCGGCCGTGGTGCCGGTGCCGCCGGCGCCGGGATCGGCCGGATCGCTGCCGTCCAGCGACGGGGTTTCGGAGCCGAGTTCCGCCAGGTCCCCGATACCGCTGCCGGCGTCGGCCTGGTCGCTCCCAGGCGATGTGTCGGCCCCGGCGCCGGAATCGGAGTCGGCGTCGAGCCCGGCAATCTCGTTGTTCTCGGAGGTGATCCCGTCACCTTCGCTGTCGAGCCGGGCGGTGTCGCCGATCCCCGCCTCGCCGGATCGCTTGTCGGCCATGCCGGCGGCCTCGTCCTGACGGCCCGGTGCTGTCTCGCGTGCAGCCTCCTGCTTGCCGACGAAGGCGTTCTCCTTCGCGCCGGCACTGCCGTCGGCGAGGTCCGTGGAATCTGTCTGTCCGTGCGCCAGCACCGGAGCCAGCGCCACCGCGCAGACGCCCAGGTACAGTGTCACCTTGTTCATGTCGCGTCTCCTTCGGTTCGTTGGTTGACGTCCCGGAGGCAACGTGACGGTCCGGCGCCTGTTCCATGCGGATTGTCGCAACCGCGCCCGGACGGGGTGCGGTTTGCCGCCGCGCCTGGGTACCCTCCTGCCGGCGCGGGTCGCGGCCCCGTCGCGACGCGCCCGCTCCCGCCGTCAGGCGGGTCGGCCTACGCCTGTCGGCACAGGCGGCCGATGACGTTGGCGACGATGCGGGCGGCCACCAGGGCGCCCATGCTGTCGATGTCGGCTTCCGGCACCAGCTCGACGATGTTGAAGCCGATCAGCCGGCCGCGTTTCGCCGCGCCGTGGATCAGGTCCAGCGTCTGCCAGTGGTCGAGCCCGCCGGGCGCCCGGGCCAGCACGCCCGGCATGACCGCGGGATCGAGCGCGTCGCAGTCGAGCGTCACGTAGACGTCGGAGCCTTGCGGGATCGCCTCCAGCACCGGACCGACGCCATGATCGTACACCGACCGCGCGGAGACGAAGGTGACGCCCCATTCGCGCCCGTCTCGCAGGTCGTCCGGCCGTGCCGAGCCGATCGCCCGCTGGCCGACCTGGATGATGCGTTCGACCGAGCCGAGTTCCGAGGCCCGGCGCATGGTGCTGGACAGGCCGAACCGCTCGCCGCCGACCTCCTCGCGCCAGTCGATGTGCGCGTCGATCTGCAGGATGGTGAACGGGCGGTCGCGCTCGAGCGCGCGGAATACCGGTACCGGGACCGAGTCGTCGCCGCCGATAACGATCGGCACCGCACCGCGGCCGGTGATCGTGCGCACGGCCTGCTCGATCTTCTGCCGGTTGCCTTCCGCGTCGGCTTCGTCGCAGTCGAGGTCGCCGCAGTCGACCACCCGGACCCGGCCGTCGCCGAGAAGCGGTTCGCCGAAGTCGAAGTCGACATGTCCGAGCGCCGCCGCATAGCCGGCGACGGCGGAGCGGATGGCGGCCGGCGCATTGCGGCTGTAGGCACCGAGATGCGGATAGGGCGTCGCGCAGGGGACCCCGATAATGGCCACGTCGGCGTCCAGCGCGTCGAGATTCTCGCACCGTGGCAGGCCGAGGAAGGTGGCCTCGCCGCCCTCCTTGGCAAACAACAGGGGGACACGCTGGCCGCTATTGTCGTTCATTCCGCTCCTCCATCGAAATCGTCGCGGCGACTATGATGGAGCTTCTCGCGCGGAGCAATCCCGGCCGTCAGTGATATCCCTCGCCAGGGCCGACCTTGCCCCGGAATCCCCAGTAGACGAAGGCGGTGTAGCCGAGCACCAGCGGCAGCAGGAATATCGTTCCCAGCAGCACGAAGATCTGCGATTCCGGCGCCGCCGCGGTGTCCCAGAACGTCAGGTGCGGCGGCACGAGGTAGGGCACCGTCGAGATTGCCAGCCCGAGGTAGCCGAGCAGGAACAGGACCACGGTGCCGACGAATGGCAGCCCCTCGCGCCCCTCGATCACCCACCGCCAGACCAGGTAGCCGACGGCGGCGGTGGCCAGCGGGACCGGCCACAGGAACAGGATGTTCGGCAGGCTGAACCATCTCTCCGCGATCCGGTCCACGGTGAGCGGCGTCCACACGCTGACCACGGCCATTGCGACCAGCACGAGGCCGAGGAGCGCGGGCGCGACCCGCCGTCCGAGCTCCTGGGTGGGGCCGGTGGTGCGCATGATCAGCCAGGTGGCGCCCATCAGACCGTAGCCCGCGACGACGGCAAGGCCGGTGAAGATCGAGAACGGCGTCAGCCAGTCGAACACGCCGCCGGCATACTGGCCGTCGACCACCTCTATGCCCTGGATGAGGCTGCCGAGGATCACCCCCTGCAGGAAGGCGGCAACGATCGAGCCGCCGGCAAACGCGAGATCCCACGCGTGGTGCCGGGGCTTGGCGACCCAGCGGAACTCGAACGACACGCCGCGGAACACGAGCGCCAGCAGCATGCCGATCACCGGCAGGTAGAGCGCCGGCATGATGACGGCATAGGCCTTGGGGAACGCCACCCACAGGCCGCCCCCGCCGAGCACCAGCCACGTCTCGTTGCCGTCCCAGAACGGCGCGACCGAGTTCATC
>CAZSNL010000112.1:0-326 GCA_964608275.1 uncultured Hyphomicrobiales bacterium
CGGTCCGCGAGGCGGCGTCCATCTCGATCACGTCGACATGGCGACCCTCCATGATCGCCTGGCAGTGCTCGCCGAGGCCGGTCATGTGGATGGTCGGGCCGTCCTCGCCGCCCGGGCCGGTGTAGTTGAGCGCGCGAGCGATCAGCCTCGCCGTGGTCGTCTTGCCGACGCCGCGGACGCCGGTCAGCATGTAGGCGTGGGCGATGCGACCGGTGCGGAACGCGTTGGCCAGGGTGCGCACCATGGCGTCCTGGCCGATCAGTTCGTCGAAAGTCTGCGGGCGGTACTTGCGGGCCAGCACCCGATACGAACCGTCGTCCGGTGTG
>CAZSNL010000112.1:336-8747 GCA_964608275.1 uncultured Hyphomicrobiales bacterium
GCCGGCCCGTTCCGGCCCGGCAACGCCTTCATCGGCAGTCTGTACCGGTTGTTCCGACAAGGTGCTGTTGCCCCGCGAGAAGTCTGGTCGCGGCGCACCGCGGCGGGCGTTGGGGGTGCCCGAAACGTCCGCGACACGCGAAGTGGGAGGCTGGAACGACGACCCGAACCGGACTCGTTGGGGCTGCTTCCTTCCGGACCTGACCCGGTTGGCGAGCGATCCGTCCGCCGCCAACCTCCCGTGGGGACAATATCATGGACCGGGGTGCGATTGACAAGGCCGCCGAGACGCATGTGCCGGCGCGGCGCGCGACAGCGCCGCGATTGCCTGTCTCCCGCCTCCGTGCCAATCTCGGCACCGTCGCATGATGTCTCCTGCAGACCGGTTTGCCATGTCCTACGCGTATTGTGCCAACCCGCTCGACCGGGCCGCGCGTTCGAGGCAGGACCCCGACTGGCTGGCCCGCCGCCTTTCCGACCGCCGCACGCGGATCGTGCTGCTGGCCGGCGAAAGCCCCTACATGCGGATCGGCGAAAACGCCTGTCCGCAACCCTACTGGTCGATCGACACCGTGAACTGTCCGCTGGACGCAGTCTGCGCCCCGGTGTTTCTCGGCCTCGACGAGGCCGGGACCGCGACCTTCGCCGCCCTGCTGCCGTGCGACGGCGACGGCGCGCCGCAGCCGGGCCGGGCACCGCACGGCGGCAGGGCGATCGACCTGCGCAGTCTCGCCGCCCAGGGGGTCCTGCCGCCGCAGGAACTCGGCGTCCTCGCCCAGGCGAGGTCGCTGCTCGGCTGGCATGCGACGAGCCGCTACTGCACCACGTGCGCCGGCGAGTGCGTATCCGCCGAGGGCGGCTACAAGCGGGTGTGCCGGGCCTGCGGACGCGAGCACTTCCCGCGCACCGACCCGGTGGTGATCATGCTGGTGACGCACGGCGACGACTGCCTGCTCGGCCGCCAGCCGCACTTCCTCGACGGCATGTACTCGGCGCTCGCCGGCTTCGTGGAACCGGGCGAAAGCATCGAGGAGGCCGCGCGCCGCGAGATCGCCGAGGAGGCGGGCATCGCCGTCGGCGCGGTGCGCTATCACTCAAGCCAGCCGTGGCCGTTCCCGTCGACGCTTATGCTGGGCCTGATCGGCGAGGCCACCAGCCGCGACATCGATATCGACACCAACGAACTGGAGCACGCGCGGTGGTTCTCCCGCGCCGAGGCGGCACGGATGCTCGCCGGCACCCACGAGAAGGGCCTGCGCACGCCGGCGAACTTCGCCATTGCCTACCACCTGATCAGGGAGTTCGTTCAGTCCGGCTGACAGACCGGCTCCTCGCGGCCGATCGCGGCGCGGAACGGGCTTGCCCGGTAGACCCCGAGGATCTTCAGGTGCTTGGTGAAGAAGTTGAGCTCCTCGAGGGCCAGCCGCACGTTGCGGTCTGCGGGATGGCCCTCGATGTCGGCATAGAACTGGGTGGCGAAGAAGCTTCCTTCCAGCTGGTATGACTCCAGCTTCGTCATGTTGACGCCGTTGGTGGCGAAGCCGCCCAGCGCCTTGTAGAGGGCCGCCGGCACGTTGCGCACGCGGAACACGAAGCTGGTGATGACCGGATGCCCGTCCGGCTCGGCGTCGTCGGGCTCGCGGGACAGCGCGAGGAAGCGCGTGGTATTGTGGTCGGCATCCTCGATGTTCTCCCGCAGCACCTGCAGGCCGTAGATTTCGGCGGCCAGCCGGGTGGCGATCGCCGCCCGGGTGCGATCGCCGAGTTCCGCCACCTCACGGGCGGCGCCGGCGGTATCGGCGGTCGGCACCGGCTCGAGGCCGAGTTTGTGGATCGTCGTGCGGCACTGGCCGATCGCCATGATGTGGCTGTGGACGGTCCTGATGTCCTCCAGCCTGGCGCCGGGCAACGCGAGCAGCTGATGATGCACGCGCTGGAAGTGTTCGCCGACGATGTACAGCCCCGAATCCGGCATCAGGTGATGGATGTCGGCCACCCGCCCGGCGAGCGAATTCTCGATCGGGATCAGGCCGAGGTCGACGGTGCCTTCGGCGACCGCCGCGAACGCGTCCTCGAACGTGCGACAGGCAACGGGTTCGCATCCGGGATAGGCTTCCAGGCACGCGATGTGCGAGTTGGCGCCCGGTTCGCCCTGATAGGCTATCGTCGTCTTTCCGCGTGTCATACCGCACCGGTTGGGGTGGCCGGGTGAGCGTTGGGATCACCGGTCGTGTCGGGAGTGCTGGCGCCGAGAACGGCGCGGGCCCGGTCAAGGTCAGCGGGAGTATCGACACCGAATGGCGCACTGTCAACGAGTGCCACGTCGATCCGCATGCCGGCATCGAGCGCGCGCAACTGCTCCAGCCGGTCGCGGAGTTCCCGCTCCGATGGCGGCAGCGAGACGAATCGCTCGAGCGCCGGACGGCGATAGGCGTAGATGCCGATGTGATGGTACTGCGGGCCGGCATGATCCGGCGGCAGCAGGCGGCGGAAGTCCGATGCCCGCGCGATCGCCTGCCCGGCGGTGAACCGAGCCACGGCCTTGACCACGTTGGGGTTTCGCCGCTCGGCCTCGTCGTGAATCGGCGCGGCGAGGGTGGCGATGTCGACGGCCGGATCGTCCAGCGGCGCGAGGACGGCGCGGATGGCGGCGGGATCGATGGTCGGCAGGTCGCCCTGGAGGTTGACGACCTTCGCAAACCGCCGCCCCGGGTCGAGCGCTTGCAGGGCGGCTGCGATCCGGTCGGATCCGCTCGGAAGGCCGGGGTCTGTGAGAACCGCCCGGCCGCCCGCCGCCGTGACGGCCGCGACGATCTCGGCTTCGGCGGCGGCGACCACCACCTCGCCGACTGCCGCCTCGATCGCACGCCGCCAGACGTGCACGATGGTCGCCTCGCCGGCGATCATCGCGAGCGGCTTTCCGGGCAGTCGCGTCGACGCCATGCGGGCCGGCACGAGGACGATGGTGTCGCCCGTCGACGGTCTGTTGCTGATATTCGGCATCTGCACCATTGACACGGATGCGCGGCAAAAATGCGCAGGGTCTTATACGTGTTGCATGGTCCCCGCGAAACAACTAGTGTCCGCCCCGCGGGGCATCCGTAGGAGGGTTGCCGCACGGTCCCGTGCGGCATGCGGGTGGGCGTCTCCTTCACGACAAGCTGCTGGATCAGATGGACGCTTTCGAATTCAACAAGTTCGCGGGAGCCATTCTGGGAACCGTGCTGGTGGTGCTGGTGGTCGGCAATATCGCCGACATCATCTATGCGCCGGCGCGGCCCGAGACTCCTGCATACCAGGTCGAAGGTCTGCCGGAAGCTTCCGGTGAGGGGGTCGCGGAAGACGCGGGCGGCGGCCCGTCGCTCGCCGCACTGCTCGCCGAAGCAGATCCCGAGCGCGGGCAGGCCCAGGCGCGCAAGTGCGTCGCCTGCCATACCTTCGAGGAGGGTGGTCCGGCCAAGATCGGACCGAACCTGTATGGAATTGTTGGCGGTGAAGTCGCCGCCGAGGCCGGTTTCTCCTACTCCAACGCGATGCAGGCGAAGGCGCAGGAGATCGAGCGCTGGGGTTACGAGGAACTGAGCGACTTCCTGACCGACCCGAGGGGATACGTGCCCGGCACGGCGATGGCCTTCGCCGGCATCAAGAACGACCAGCAGCGCGCCGACCTGATCGCCTACCTGCGTACGCTCAGCGCCGATCCGCCGCCGCTGCCGGAAGTCGAGGCCGAGGCTGCCGCTCCGGCCGAGGGCGAGGCGGCCGGAGACCAGCCGGCGCCGGCCGAACAGGGCGAAGCGACCGGGGAATCCTCTGGGGACCAGGCGACCCCGGCCGGGCAGGGCGAGGCGGCACAGGAACCGGCCGCTGACCAGGGCGCCGGGCAGGCAGCGGAGCCGGCAGGCACGCAATCCGCCACTCCGGCGACGGAGGGTGATTCGTCGGCGACAGAGACGCCTGCCGACGGCGCATCCGGCCAGCCGAACGCCACCGACGCGCCGCAGCAGGACGCGCCGCAGCAGGGCGAATGACAGAACGCCCCGGTGCCGCAGCGCGACGGCGGACCAGCCGTCGGGCGGGATCCTGATCGGCGATCGGCACCGGGCGGCCCCGGCAGCGTTTTCATTTCACGTGAACGTCATTTAAGGTAGGGGCAATGCCGGTGTAATCCGGCCGCCCCTACGATTGCTCGCCGCCAACCAGCGAAACGCGGCCCGACGGGCGGCCCAACCGCACGATGGAGACGGACCGGAATGGATCTGATCGGCAGGCTGAGCCACGCCGTTTGCAGCGCGGCCCGCGTAATCATCCTCGCCGCAGCGGCACTCCTGCCCGTCGTGACCCCGGCGTCAGCCGTCGAGGTCAGGCACGGGCTGTCGCTGTTCGATTCGTTGAAGTACGGCCCCGATTTCGAGCACTTCGACTACGTCAATCCCGACGCGCCGAAGGGCGGCACGCTGCGCATCAGTGCCATCGGCACGTTCGACAGCCTCAATCCGTTCATCATCAAGGGGCGCGCCGGCGCGCTGTCGTCGATGATCTACGACACGCTGCTCGAACCGAGCCAGGATGAGCCGAGCACGTATTACGGACTGCTCGCCGAAAGCGTCAGCCACGCCGACGATTTCTCGTGGGCGACCTTCGTGCTCCGCAAGGAAGCACGGTGGCATGATGGCGAGCCGGTCACGCCGGAAGACGTGGTGTTCTCGCTCGAGGCGCTGAAGGAGGGGCATCCGCAGTATGCCTACTACTACCAGAACATCGTGAAGGCCGAGAAGACGGGTGAACACGAGGTCACGTTCACCTATGACCAGGCGGGCAACCGCGAGCTGCCCCTGATCACCGGCCAGCTTCCGGTGCTGCCGAAGCACTACTGGGAGGGGACCGACGACCAGGGACGGAAGCGCGATTTCTTCTCCACGACTCTCGTCCCGCCGCTGGGCAGCGGCCCGTATCGAATCACCGCCGTGAACCCCGGCTCGACGATCACGATCGAGCGGGTGGAGGACTACTGGGGACGCGATCTGCCGGTCAATGTGGGCCGCCACAACTTCGACCGGATCAGGGCCGAGTACTTCCGCGATTCGACGATCGCGCTGGAGGCATTCAAGTCCGACCGCTTCGATGTCCGCTTCGAGACTTCGGCCAAGGACTGGGCGACGGCCTACAACTTCCCGGCCGTTCGCGACGGGCGCGTGATCCTCGATGTCATCAAGACCGAGAACCCGGAGCCGATGCAGGCGTTCGTGTTCAATACCCGCCGGGCAAAGTTCTCCGACCGGCGGGTGCGGCTCGCCTTCAACTACGCCTTCGATTTCGAATGGGCCAACCAGAACCTGTTCTACGGCCAGTACACGCGCCTCGACAGCTATTTTGCCGGCTCTGAGCTTGCCGCGACGGGGCTGCCGGAGGGGCTGGAACTGGAAATACTGGAGCCGCTGCGCGGCGAGGTGCCGGACGAGGTGTTCACCACCGTCTACAAGAACCCGGTGGGCGGCAACCCCGCCGCCGTGCGCCGCAATCTGCGGACGGCAAGCCAGCTCCTGAAGGAAGCCGGTTGGGAAGTACGCGACAACCGGCTGGTGAACATCGAGACGAATGAGCCGATGCGGGTCGAATTCCTGCTCGTGCAGCCGACGTTCGAGCGGGTCGTCCTGCCTTACAGGCGTAACCTCGAACGACTGGGGATCGAAGTTTCGGTCCGCACCGTGGACGTGTCGCAGTATCAGAACCGTGTCGATCAGTTCGATTTCGACATCGTCGTCAATTCGTGGCCCCAGTCGCTATCGCCTGGCAACGAACAGCGCGACTTCTGGAGCTCCGCGGCGGCCGACCGTCCCGGCAGCCGCAACCTCGCCGGCATTGCCGACCCGGCCATCGACAAGCTGATCGACCGGGTGATCTACGCCAAGAGTCGCGAGGAACTGGTCGCGGCCACCCGGGCGCTGGACCGGGTGCTCCTGTGGCATCATTTCGTCGTCCCCCAGTGGTATGCCGACGGAACGCGGGTGGCGCGATGGAACCGGTTCGGCCTGCCGGATGAACCACCACCGTACGGACTGGGGTTCCCCGACACCTGGTGGTATGCCCCCGAAGCGGCGAGGGCCGCGGGTACGGGCAATTGACGCGATGGCCAGGTTAGCCGGCGCAGTTCTTGCCACGGCGGCCTTCGCGGTCATCGTCGCCGGATGGACGGTGGCAACGGCGGAGCCGAGGCACGGGCTTTCCGCCTTCGGCGATCTAAAGTATCCGGCCGACTTCAAGCACTTCGAATACGTCAATCCCGATGCCCCCAAGGGCGGGCGGCTGGCGACGATCGGGACCGCAGCCCTCATCACCTTCAACAGCCTCAACGGGTACATACTCAAGGGCGATCCGGCCCAAGGGCTGGAATACCTATTCGATTCGCTGATGGTGCGGGCCGACGACGAACCCGATGCCGTCTACGGGCTCGTCGCCCACGCGGCGGAGGTTGCGGACGACGGCAGGAGCGCGACGTTCTATCTCAGGCCGGAGGCCCGGTTCGCCGATGGCTCGATGCTGACCGCCGAGGACGTGGTGTTCTCGTTCGAGGTCCTGAAGGAGAAGGGCCACCCCGCCATCGCGTTGCAGCTGAGCGGGGTCGAACGGGCCGAGGCTCTCGATCCGTACACGGTCCGCTACACGTTCACCGGGGAGAATACACGCGACCTGCCCCTGATCGTTGCCACCCTGCCGATCTTCTCGAAGGCCTACTACGCCACGCGCGAGTTCGACGCGACGACGCTCGAGGCGCCGCTGGGCAGCGGCCCCTATGCGGTGGGCTCGCTCCGTCAGGGCCGCTACATCTCCTACCTGCGACGCGATGACTACTGGGCACGGGACCTTCCGGTCAATCGCGGGCGGTTCAATTTCGATGAACTGCGGTTTGAGTATTTCCGCGACCGCACGGCCGAGTTCGAGGCGCTGAAGGCCGGAGAATACGACCTTCGCGAGGAATTTACCGCCAAGGTGTGGGCGACCGAGTACGATCTGCCGGCAGTGAAGAGCGGGCGCCTGGTACGCGACGTGCTGCCCGATGATCGGCCATCCGGTGCCCAGGGGTTCTTCATCAACACGCGCCGGGCCAAGTTTCACGACCGCCGGGTGCGTCGTGCCCTTGACCTGGCATTCGACTTCCAGTGGACCAACAAGAACATCTTCTACGGTCTCTACCAGCGGACGGCGAGCTTCTTCGAGAATTCCAGGATGAAGGCCGAGGGCCGGCCCACCGAGGCGGAACTCGCGCTTCTCGAACCATGGCGCGGCAAGGTGCCCGACGAGGTGTTCGACGAGGTGTATGTGCCGCCCGAAACCGACGGGTCCGGACAGGACCGGAGGCTGCTTCGCGAGGCCGCCCGCCTCCTGAACGAAGCCGGGTGGACGGTTCAGAACGGTGTCCGGCGCAATGCCGAGGGGCAACCACTCTCCATCGAGTTTCTTATATTTGCGCCGACGTTCGAGCGCGTCATCGCGCCGTACGTGAAGAACCTGAAGCTGCTGGGCATCCCGGCATCGATTCGCCGGGTCGATCCGGCACAGTACCAGGAGCGAGTCAAATCGTTCGACTTCGACATCACCACGCAGCGATACGTGTTGGGCAACACGCCGGGAACGGAACTGCGCAACTACTGGAGCTCCGCCACCGCCGACATCAAGGGCAGCCTCAACCTGTCCGGCATCAGGAGCGAGGCCATCAATGCGCTGATCGAGGAGGTAATCGCCGCGCGGACGCGCGAGGAGATGGAGACGGCTGCCCGTGCTCTCGACCGTGTGCTCAGGTCGGAGCATTACTGGGTGCCGCACTGGTACAAGGCCAGCCACACGGTCGCCTACTGGAACAAGTTCTCGCGACCGGAGATCAAGCCGAGATACGACCGCGGCATAATCGAGACCTGGTGGTACGACGCCGACAAGGCGCGCCAATTCGGGCTTGCACCGTAGAGGGCCGGCAGCCGGACTCATGACCGCCTACATCATCCGAAGACTTCTGCTGATGATCCCGACGATCCTCGGGATCATGCTCATCAGCTTCATCATCGTGCAGTTCGCTCCGGGTGGCCCGGTGGAGCGCGTGATCGCGCAGATCACCGGAACCGACGTCGCGGCGACGGCACGCATCGGCGGCAGCGCCGGCGGCGACTTCGGCGCCCGCAGCCCGTCGCAGGTCGCCGAGACCGGCGGCACCTCGCGCTACCGCGGCGCCCAGGGCCTCGACCCGGAGTTCATAGCACGGCTCGAACGGCAGTTCGGCTTCGACAAGCCGGCGCATGAACGCTTCCTGCTGATGATGAAGAGCTATCTCACCTTCGACTTCGGCGAGAGCTATTTCCGCGACGTCAGCGTCGTGTCGCTGATCATCGAAAAGCTTCCGGTATCGATCTCGCTCGGCCTGTG
>CAZSNL010000113.1:0-8710 GCA_964608275.1 uncultured Hyphomicrobiales bacterium
CGGCAACGACATGGCCCTCGATCCGGGCATCGGCACCTGCGGCAAGGCCGGCCAGGGAGTTCCGGTGGGGGTCGGCCAGCCGACGCTCAGGATCGACCGGCTCACCGTAGGCGGCACGGCCGCCTGACCGCGCCGGTGGCCTTGTGTCGCCGGCCGCGATCCCCAAGTTCCGCGACAGCAAGAACGATCAGCAGCGAGAATTGGCGATGCGTGTACTGTGCATCGGTTCGGCGATGATCGACATCATCGTGATCGTCGCCAGCCGCAACATCGAGCGCATGACCATGTCCAACGTCACCGCGTCGTACCTGCTGCTCGAACAGGGCACCAAGGTCGAAGCGGAGTCGATCTCGACCCACGTCGGCGGCGGCGCGGTGAACAGCGCGGTGGCGATGCGCCGGCTCGGAGCCGAGGTCGCGGTGCTCAGCAAGGTGGGCGACGACACCAACGGCCGGCGGGTAATGGAGCACCTGGCCGCCGAGGGCGTCGATGCCGGGTTTGTCGCCTGCGGCGAGGGCCTGCCGACGGGACAGGCAGTCATGGTTTCCTCCCACGACCGCAATGCCGCGATCTTCGTTCAACGCGGCGCCAACGGGCACCTGGGTCTGCAGGACATCCGCCCCGAGATGTTCGACGGCCGGGATCTCGTCTACGTCTCCACGCTCAGCAACCAGTCGGCCGAGAGTTTTCCCGCGATCGTGGAGTACGGACGCAAGGCCAATGCCTTCGTCACCGTGAATCCCGGCATCCGCCAGATCACGGCACGGACGGAGGCGCTGCTGTCGTCGCTGGCCGGCGTCGAGCTCATTGCCGTCAACCGGCTCGAGGCGAGCGCACTCGTCCCGGCCGTCGCCGTGCGCGGCAACCGTGACAGCGCCCGTGAGCTGGCAGGTATCTCCGAGGCAACCGACGCGCCGCCGCTCCTCCACGCGTTCCTCACGTTCGGCGGCTTCGAGATGGCATTCCCCGAACTGGTCAGCCGGCTGATGGAGCTGACCGGCGTGCGGCGGGTGCTGGTGACGGACGGCCGCGCGGGCGCCTGCCTGGCCGACGACTCGGGCGTGCACTTCTGCCCCCACCTCGACATCGAGCCGCAGGGCACGGCGGGCGCCGGTGACGCGTTCACCTCCACCCTCAGCCGGTTCCTGGCCGCCGGCTGCCCGGCCGGCGAAGCCTTGCAGGCCGCGGCGGTCAATGCGGCGTCCGTCGTCGAGTGGTCCGATACCCAATCGGGCCTGCTCACGAGCGAAGCGCTCAAGGCACGAACGGATGCGGTGGCAGCCCGGCTACCGATCCGCAGCTGGGCGTGGGCGTCCTGATCGACCGCACGCCGCCCTTGCCGGCGGGGCCATGGCGGGCTAAAGCCGGCAGGCGGGAGCAGGAGGAGCCGCGATGAGCCAGCGATCGATGCAGTCAACGGCCGCGGCGCAGGACGTACAGTTCGAGATCACCACGTCGCGGCAGTTCGAGTCGTGGCTCGCCGAGCAGAAGACGTCGCTCGCCTTCACCACCTACCAGGCGGGCAAGGTGTTCTTCCTGGGCCTGAAGCCCGATGGCCGCCTTGCGGTTTTCAACAGGACGCTCGAACGCTGCATGGGCCTCGCCCTGCGCGACGGCGTGCTGTGCCTTGCCACGCTCTACCAGATCCTGCGGTTCGTGGACGTGGCCATGGAACAGCCGGTGCCGGAACCACACGACGCCCTGTTCCTGCCGCAGCTGAGCTACATCACCGGCGATCTCGACGTGCACGACGTGGCGATCGACGAGACCGGCGTACCCATCTTCGTCAACACGCTGTTCAGCTGCATCGCACGGGTGAGCGACAGCCACAGTTTCGCACCCGTCTGGCAGCCGCCGTTCATCGACCGGCTCGCAGCGGAGGACCGCTGCCATCTCAACGGCCTCGCGCTCCGTGACGGCCGGCTCGCCTACGTGACGGCTGTCGGGCCAACCAACGTCGCCGACGGCTGGCGCGACCACCGACGCGACGGCGGCATCGTCATCGACACCCAGACAAACGAGATCGTCGTCTCTGGGCTGTCGATGCCGCATTCGCCGCGGTGGCACCGGGACAGGCTGTGGCTGCACAACTCCGGCACCGGACACTTCGGATTTGCCGACCTCGAGCGCGGCACCTTCGAGCCGGTCGCCTTCTGCCCGGGTTACCTGCGAGGGCTTTCCTTCATCGGCGACTTTGCCGTGGTGGGCCTGTCCAAGCCACGCGAGAACCGCACCTTTTCCGGCCTTGCGCTCGACGACAACCTGGAGAGCAACAAGGTGGCGCCCCGCTGCGGCCTGTACGTGATCGACCTGCGATCCGGCGACGTCGTCCACTGGGCGAGGATCGAGGGCGTGGTGAGCGAGCTCTACGACGTCCTGGCGCTGCCAGGACGACGCAATCCATCGCTGATCGGATTCCGCACCGACGAGGTCAGGCGGGTGATCTCGATCGGCCGGGCGTAACTCCTGCCGGGGCGGCCACGGCGCCCCGCCCGCCCCTACGCCTCCGTCAGCCGAGTACCGAGAAGCTGCTCTCGGTGTTGATCTCGCGCAGCCGCGAATAGAACTTCAGGCTGACGGTGCGGTCGACATGACGCAGATGGAAGTCGATCGGGTCGGCATCGTGGTCGTGGCCCGATTCGCACGCGGTGATCAGTTCGGCCATCATCTCGCCGACGATCGGAGCGTTCTTGAACTGATTGCCGCTGGTTCCGACAGCCATGTAGAAGCCGGGCAGGTCCGACTTGTCGTAGATCGGGATCCAGTCGTCGGAGACGTCGTACAATTCCACCACGCCCCTGGCCTGCTGCGGCACGCCGAGCTCCGGCATGCGCTGGCCCAGGCGCATCACCTGTACCGTCCACTGGTCGGTAAAGCCGCGGTCAAAGTCGTCCGGATCGACCCACTGCCGCTCGTCGCACTCGGGATCCTCGCTGCCGATGAGAATGTGATTGCCGGTCTCGGGGCGGATGTAGATCCCGGTTTCGCCATCGTTGAAGACGTAGCCGTTGCGCTCGTAATCGAAGCCCTTTGGCGACGGCACATGGCAGACCTCGTGGCGCAGCGCGCGGGTCCGGATCCGCATGCCCTCCTCCACGCCAGCCATCCGGTTGACCTTCCACGAATGCGGGCCGGAGACATTGACCACGACAGGAGCGTCTATCTCCTCGCCGCCCGCGATCGTCACGCCGGCAATGCGCCCGCCCGACCGGCGGATTTCGTCAACATTGGCGTTGAACCGGAACACTGCCCCGGCCGCCTCCGCCGCGCGTTGCAGATTGTGCGTCGCGAGCTGCGGGTCGGTGACATAGCCCCCATCGGGGAAGTACACGCCTCCCGGCAGCGGCGCGCCCTGCGGCTCGCCGAACTTCGGATCGTCAGGCAGCCTGGTTTCTCCGAAGCTGTCGAGCACGATCACGGGCAACTTCTCGAGTACCTTCGCCGCGTCCCATTCCTCGTACGGGCAGCCGATGCGGTCCATGAGCCGGATGGTCGATTCGAGATAGCCGTTGGCCGGCGACTTCAGCCTGAGGCAGCCACACGGGACGTATCGCGCAAGGCCGCGTTCGTCCTCCACACCCAGGAAGCCGCCCCAGTTCTTCCAGTAGAAGTGACTCTCCCAGCCGAGGAGTGCGCCGTCCACGGTCGAATAGTACGGACGAACGATGGCGCAGGAGCCCGACGTCGATCCGTAGCCGGCTGCGGGGAGCCTGTCGACGCAGAGCACGTTCAGCCCCTTCCGCGCCAGCCCGAGCGCCACTGCCGCGCCGATGACACCGGCGCCGATGATTATCGCATCGAACGACTTAGACATGTGTTTCAGCCCCTCCAGATCCGGTCATGCAGCCGGCAGCGTCATCTGTGTTCGGCTTCGGCCAGGAGATCGCTCAACCTGACCAGTGCCGCGGCGATGGCGTTGCGGGTGATGAAGCCGACGGCCCTCACGTCGCCGCGGGCCATCGCGCGCTGTGTCATTTCCACGTCATTCAGGAAGACCGCCACTTCACTCCGCCAATCGAGGCGCGGCATGAAATGGAACCACATCCGGGCGGTCCGGAAATACAGCTCGTCGTACATCCGGCGCATCAGGTCGTTTCCGATCAGCGTACAGATGCAGCCGTGAACACGAACGTCGATGTACGCGAAGCGCTCGATGTCGCGGCGGTCGAGCAACGGCCGCAGTTCGTCGGCGAGCGAAGCGAGTTCGGCAACCACCTCCGGGTCCGGAGCCGGTGAGTCGAGCACGCCGATGAGCTCGGCCAGGTGCATGCGCAACTCGGTCGCCGGACGCAGGTATTCGAAATCGATATCAGCCACCGTCGTGCCGACGCCATGGCGGGTGATCACGAGCCCTTCGTGCTCGAGGCGCTGCAGCACGTTGCGGATCGGCGTCCGGCTGACGCCGTGCTCCTCGGCGAGTGCGTCGAGATCGAGGCGCATCGCCGGCGGGTACTGGAGCAGCGTGATGCGCTCGCGAAGGGTGCGGTGAATGGCGTTGAACCGCAGCCGCCAAGGACTGGTGTCGCCTTTCGGCCGCCAGTGTCCGACCACGGTGCCGGCGTCGGGCCTACCAACGGCTTCGGATCGTCGGGCGTTCATGGCATGGACCGGGGTTCCTCGGAGCCCTGAGAGCGGCAGGAGAGTACCGACAGCTGCCAGCGAAATATATATCATCGTGACGAAGCCTGCCTAGCGAGATGTTCCGCGTTCACTGGCAGGCCAGTCGACACCACGGTCCGTCGACCGCGTTTTCGCGTCCAACACGGACCGATCATGGTACCAGTGGAAACCGGCGGCAGTCGGCGGGATTCCTCTTCGCAACCCGAAAATTCGATGATATATATTTCTGCCACATTTTCTGTCCGGGAAGGTCAGCCATGAGCCGTGTCGAGGGAGAACTCTCCGCTACCCTGGAGGTTCTGGACCGTCTCGTAGCCTTTCCGAGCGTCTCGGCCGCTCCCAATCTGGACCTCGTGGACTACGTCCGGGACTACCTGGCGCGGCTCGACATCCAATCCAACCTCAGCCTCGACGACAGCGGCACGCGCGCCAACCTGCATGCGGTGGTAGGGCCGAAGGTGGACGGCGGCGTCGCCCTCAACGGCCATACCGACGTGGTGCCTGCCGAGGACGACGGCTGGACCGATCATCCGTTCACGCTCGTCCAGCGCGACGGCAGGCTGTACGGCCGCGGCGCGGTCGACATGAAGGGCTTTCTCGCCTGCTGCATCGGCTCCGCAGCGGCCCTCGCCGCCAAGCCGCTTAAGCGCCCGGTCCACATCACCATGTGCTATGATGAGGAAATCGGCGGTTTCGGCGCTCCGGTCCTCGTCGCCGACATGGCGCGGACGGGCCCGCGCCCGGCACTGGCCATTGTCGGCGAACCGACCGAGATGAGCATCATTTGCGGTCACAAGGGCGGCCTCGAACTGAGGACGGAAATCTCGGGGCTGGCGGGGCATGCCTCCGACCCGCGGCGCGGCGTGAATGCCATCTACTTCGCCGCCCGCTTCATCGGCCGGCTTGAGGAAATGGCGCGCGAACTTGCCGCATCGCCGGTGCGAGGCTCCCCGTTCGATCCGCCCTGGTCGACCATTTCGGTCGGCACGATCGAAGGCGGGGTGGCGCGCAACGTGATTCCCGGCTCGTGCGCATTCGACTGGGAGATCCGCCCGGTACCGGGCGACGACGGCGCCGCCATCCTCGCGCAGGCCGAACGGTATGCCTACGAGGAACTGCTGCCGGAGATGCGGGCGATCTGTCCCGATGCGGACATCCGGATCGAGACCCATGCGCTGGTGCCCGCGCTCGACCACGAGCAGGCCGCAGACGCCGTGGAGTTCGTGCGCGGGCTCACCGGACTCAACGACGTGTCGGTCGTCTCGTTCGGCACCGACGCCGGCCACTTCTGCCGGGCGGGCATTTCCACCGTCGTGTTCGGCCCCGGCAGCATCGAGCAGGCGCACAAGCCGGACGAGTTCATCACGGTCGACCAGATTGCCGCCTGCCTGGCATTCCTTGACCAACTTGGCGACCGTCTCGCGCAGTAGAGCAGCATGGGAGACCGCACGACCGTCAACGCCCAGGACAATCGACCATCCGGCCTCAGCCGCGTATTCGCGGCCGCCGGGCCGTCACGCGGACGGTTCGCCCGCGTCCGAAGCGGACCATAAAGAACCGCACGGGTTCGATCACATGTGGGAGGTAAACATGAGACAACTCTTCAAGTCGCTGCTCGGCCTCGCCGGCACCGCGGCCCTCGCCGTCGCCATTGGCGGCACCGCCATGGCGCAGGACACGCTGCAGAAGATCAAGGATCAGGGCTATATCCGCATCGGCTTCGCCAACGAGGCGCCCTACGGCTACGCCACGCCCGACGGCAAGCTCACCGGCGAATCTCCCGAAGTGGCACGGGCGATCCTCGAGAAGATGGGCATCACCGAGATCGACGGCGTGCTGACGGAATTCGGCTCGCTGATTCCGGGCCTGCTGGCCGGCCGCTTCGACATCATTGCCGCCGGCATGTTCATCAACCCGCAGCGGTGCGAACAGGTGCAGTTCTCCGAACCGTCGTACGGAATCGGCCAGGCGTTCCTGGTCAAGGAAGGCAATCCGAAGGGCATCAAGGATTACTCCAGCATCGCCGAGAACAGCGAGCTCAAGCTCGCGGTGATGGCCGGCGCGGTGGAGGCGGGTTACGCCAAGAAGGCCGGTGTCGACCAGTCGCAGCTGGTCGTGCTTCCGGACCAGTCGAGCCTCGTCAGCGCGGTCAAGGCCGGGCGTGCGGACGCCGCGGCGCTGACGGCAAACTCGATCGCCCGCATGGCCGAGCAGAACGAGGGAGTCGAATCGACACCTCCCTTCGGCGAAGTCGCCGGCGAATCGGTGAAGGGCCACGGCGGGTTCGCCTTCCGCAAGGAAGACACCGCGCTCTACGAGGAATTCAACAAGCACCTCAAGGAGTTCATCGGCACGCCTGAGCATATCGCGCTGGTGACGCCGCACGGCTTCGGCGAAGGCTACCTGCCCAACAAGACGACGGCGGAGCTCTGCGCCGGCGAGTGATGGAACAAGAAGGGGGGCGCGTCGTCCGCTTCGGCGGGCGGCGTGCCCACCGCTGACGGGAGGGGACCGGGGATGCCGCTTCGCCCACTCGCCATCTGCGCCATCGTGTTCTTCACGGCCGGCCTCGCGGTCGCGAGCTTCGCCGGATTCCGGGAGTTCATCCCCGGGCTGCTCGAAGGCGCATTGATCACGGTCGAGATCACCATCGGCGGCTGCATCCTCGCGGTCATCATGGCGGTCATCGCCGCCATGCTGAAGATGTACGGGCCGTGGCCGCTGAAGTGGCTGGCGATCGCGTACATCGAGGTATTCCGCGGCACCTCGGCGCTGGTGCAGCTGTTCTGGCTGTTCTTCGTGCTGCCGCACTTCGGGATACTGCTCGAGCCGCTCACCGTGGCCATCCTGGCGTTAGGCCTTAATGTCGGCGCCTACGGCGCCGAGGTGGTTCGCGGGGCGGTAAGCGCGGTGCCGCGCGGCCAGTGGGAGGCCACCGTCGCCCTCAACATGCCGCGCAGGCTTGCGCTCAGGCGCATCATCCTCCCGCAGGCGTTCATCGCCATGATCCCGCCGTGGGGCAACCTGTTCATCGAGCTCCTGAAGGCGACCGCGCTGGTCTCCCTGATCACCATTTCCGATCTCGCCTTCAAGGCGCAGCAGATGAACCAGACCACGTTCCGGACGGTGGAGATCTTCACCATCGTGCTGGTGATGTACCTCGCAATCTCGGCCGTCATCACGGTCGGGATGCGCACCCTCGAAACCTATGCGGCGCGGGGGCTCGCCCGCGGCAGGGCACAGTGATGTTCTGGGACTGGGAATACACCTGGGAAATCCTGCCGGTGCTGCTGCAGGCCTCGATCGTCACCATAGAGGCGACGCTCCTCGGGTTCGTGCTGGCGGCGGTGCTCGGCCTGATATTCGCCATCCTCAGGATGTCGGAGAACCCCTGGATCAGCGTGCCGGTGGGCGCGTTCGTCGAGTTCATCCGCTCGACCCCGGTGCTGATCCAGATATTCTTCATCTTCTTCGTCTTTCCCGAGTTCGGCGTCGTGCTGCCGGCGATGGTGGCAGGTGTCATCGCGCTCGGCCTGCACTACGGCACCTATTGCTCGGAGGTCTACCGGGCCGGGCTCGAGAACATCCCGAAGGGCCAGTGGGAGGCCGCGATCGCGCTCAACCTGAGCCCGTTCCACACCTTCCGCGACATCATCATCCCGCAGGCCATTCCGCCGGTCGTGCCGGCGCTCGGCAACTACTTCGTCGCCCTGTTCAAGGAAACGCCGCTGCTGTCGGCCATCGCGGTCCTCGAGCTGATGCAGACGGCAAAGATCCTCGGCTCGGAAAGCTTCCGCTACACCGAACCGATCACCCTCGTCGGCGTCTTCTTCCTGATCATGAGCCTGGTCGCCGCCTGGCTCATCCGGCGGGTGGAAACCTACCTCAACCGATCGCTGCGCAGCCCGGGAGGTGCGCGATGACGACACCCATGGTCAAGTTCGAGAACGTCACCAAGCGGTACGGACCGCTCACGGTCCTCGACTCGCTCGATCTCGAGATCGCCCCCAACGAGAAGGTTTCGATCATCGGTCCATCCGGCTCCGGCAAGACCACGGTGCTGCGCATGCTGATGACACTGGAGCGCATC
>CAZSNL010000114.1:0-8624 GCA_964608275.1 uncultured Hyphomicrobiales bacterium
GTGGCGCCAACGCCGTCGCCGGCCTCCTCGCCGTGCTCGCCGGTGCCGGTGAGGGTGGCGCGATCCGGGCCGGCGGGACGACGGTTTCGGCGCCGATCGGCGGTCCGAATGCGGGCCGCCCCGGCGACGACGCCGCGGCGACGGATTTGGGCGACCCGGCAACGGCTGCGGCGGTCGCCGGCAATGCACCGGCAACGGCGGCGACGGAGGTGTTGCCGCCGCCCGCATTTAACCTTGATTCCATTGATGAAAACGGAGTTCCGGCACCCGCCGGCGGCGACGCCGCCGCCGCGGCGGCAACGGATGCCGTCGTGGCCGTGCCGACCCCGTCCGGCGCCGGTGGCGAGGGGCCTGCGGATGCGCCTGCGCCGGCCGCTGCGGCAGCACCGGACCCGGCCATTGCGGCGCCGGCCCCGTCCGGCACTGTTGCCGATGCGAGTCAAGCCGCTGTTATTGCTGAGAATTTCGTGGCCGCCGGCGATGCCCAGGCGGGCCGCGGCGACGCCGCCGTGCCGGCCCCCGATCCCGCCGTCGCCGAGAAAGACGGCTCCTCCACCGCATCCGTTCCGAAGTCCTCCGGTGCCGCGGCCGCCCACGCCGCGGCGGCGCCGGCAATGAATTTGGCCAACGATATCAACAACAAGGCGGCAGCGGATACGGCTGTCCCGGTGCCGAAGATTGCCGGCGCCGGCAGGGCAGGGGAGTCGGCGGCACCCGTTCCGGCCACGTCCGGTTCCGGCGCCGGTCCGGCGGATGCGGCGGCGGCGAATGCGGCAAGCCGTCCGTCCGGCGACGCGCCAGGTCCTTCAAATGACACGCAGATTTCGCGCCCCGCCGCGGCCGACGCGGCACCGGTGCCGGCCGTTGCGCTGGCCGCCGGCGCCGAGGCGATGGCCGGCCACGATGCGTCGCATCCGTCCCTGCCGCCGCTGCCGGCGGTGCATTCCGGACCGTCGGCCCATGCCGGCCTGCTCGCCACCTCCGCGATGCCCACCGCCCAGGCGCTGCCGCCGGGAGCCGCGGAAACGCTCGCATTTCAGATCGCCCGCCAGGCCGCGGACGGGGCGAGCCGGTTCGAGATCCGGCTCGATCCGCCTGAACTCGGCCGCGTCGACGTGCGCCTCGACCTTGCCGCCGACGGCCGCACGCACGCGCATCTTTCCGCCGAGCGGCCGGAGACGCTCGACCTCCTGGTGCGCGACGCCCGCCTCCTCGAGCGGGCGCTGAACGACGCCGGCGTGAGCCTCGACCGCAACGCGCTCACGTTCGGGCTCAAGGACCACGGCGCGGCGGCGGGCGGCAGCGACGGCCACCACGACGGAGCGATGGCGGAGGCCGCGGACGGCAGCGGCGAGCGCGACGACGGCAACGGCCGGACGCGCCCCTATCGCACCATCATCGACGTGAACCGCATCGACATAACGGTATAGCAGGGACCGCGGGATGGACATCGCCAGCATTTCCAGTGCCGCTGCCGGCAGCCAGGCGGCGAGCGACCGGCGGACCATCGCCGAGAATTTCGACGCCTTCCTGTCGCTCCTGACGACGCAGCTCAAGAACCAGAACCCGCTCGAACCGCTCGACACCAACGAGTTCACCGCCCAGCTGGTGCAGTTCACGAGCGTCGAGCAGTCGATCAAGACCAACCAGAACCTCGAGCAGCTGCTGGCGCTGTCGCTGTCGAACGCGATGAACGGCATGGTGTCCTACCTCGGCAAGACGGTTACCGCGGAAGGCGCGACGAGCGAACTGAGGGACGGCAAGGCGGTGTGGAACTACACCCTCGCCGCCGATGCGCCGGTCGCCAGGGTGTCGATCAGCAACGCGCAGGGCCAGACGGTGTTCGCGCAGACGCTCGCGCTGTCGGCCGGCGCCGGCCAGTACACCTGGGACGGCCGCCTCGACGACGGCACGACGGCCCCTGACGGCACGTACACGATCGCGATCGAGGCCGTCGACGCGCAGGGAAATGCCGTCGCCGCCTCCACGCGCGTGCAGGGTGTAGTCACCGGGCTCGACATGAGTACCGCCGAGCCGACGTTTACCGTAAACGGCAGCCAGGTGAAGCTTTCGGCAATCAAGACCGTCAGCATCGAATAGAACGCGGCCCACGTTCCGCCGGGCCTTTTTGCGAACTGCAGCGGCCGGCCGGCGAGACGTTGCAGGTCTCGAAAGTATTCTATCGACTGCCTTAGGCTTTTTTTAAAAGCGGCCAGTTAGCATCCGGACCATGTCAGTGAGTTCGGAAAAGAGTGGCATGGTCGAACCCTTCAGACGGCGCGTATCCTACGTGATTGGCCCGGACGGCAGCCCCCTCACGGTGGCCGATCTGCCGCCGGCAAATACCAAGCGCTGGGTGATACGCCGCAAGGCCGAGGTGGTGGCCGCTGTTCGCGGCGGCCTGCTGAGCCTCGAGGAGGCCTGCAAGCGCTACACGCTGACGGTCGAAGAGTTCCTGAGCTGGCAACGTTCCATAGACCGTCACGGACTGGCGGGCCTGAGGGCCACGCGCATCCAGCAGTACCGCCAGCCGCACTAGTCCCACCGGTGCCGGCGACGCCCGGCACATCGGCTACCCCATACATGACACAAGCCCGGTCAAGGCCGGGTCGAACGCCGCGGTTTCCACCGCTTCGCCATCGCGCCGCGCTGCCCCAGGGCGGCGACCGGCGCGGTGGCGACGTTCCGTCCGTTTACCTTTCGGTAACGTTAACAAGTTGTTTAGAGGCGATGGGTAAATTTTGCCCATCGCCGGCGAGAGGCGCTCGAATCACGCCGATCGCCTGCGGGTTGGGGCCCGGCCGCCACGCGGCGGCCGAGTACGGGGCAAGTCGGAAAACCACGTGGCGTCAGGCGCGAGGCAACACTCGTGGGTGCACTGCAAAACCTTGTGAAGACGATCGGCGTCGCCCGGCTGGCCGCCATGGGAGCGGTCGGCGCGTTCCTCATCGGGTTCTTCATCTTCGTCGTGCTGCGGCTGTCGCAGCCGCAGATGGCCGTCCTCTACACCGATCTCACGGTCGAGGATTCCAGCGCCATCGTCGCCGAGCTGGACTCGCGCGGCGTTCCCTATGAACTGCGCAACGAGGGGGCCACCATCCTGGTCCCCGACCAGGCCAGCCTGCGCCTGAGGCTCGCCTTCGCCGAGGAGGGCCTGCCGGCCGGCGGCACGGTCGGCTACGAGATCTTCGACAAGGGCAACGCGCTCGGCGCCACCAGCTTCGTCCAGAACATCAACCGGTTGCGCGCGCTCGAGGGCGAGCTGGCGCGCACGATACGCTCGCTGTCCCAGGTGCAGCACGCACGCGTCCATCTGGTCCTGCCGCAACGCGAACTGTTCTCGCGCGACGAGGTGGAGCCGTCGGCCTCGATCGTGCTCAAGGTGCGCGGCGAACTCACCTCCACCCAGACGCGCGCGGTCCAGCATCTCGTCGCCTCCGCCGTCAAGGGGTTGAAGCCGACCAGGGTGGCGATCGTCGACGAAACCGGAAGGCTGCTCGCCTCCGGCGACGGCGACGATGACACGACCATCGTCGGCGCCTCCATGGAAGAGCGCAGGCTTGCCCTGCAGGAGCGGCTGAAGACGCAGATCGAAGACATCGTCTCCAGCATCGTCGGCCGCGGCAATGCGCGGGTCCAGGTCACCGCCGAACTCGATCTCACACAGGTGACGCAGACCCAGGACGTGTTCGACCCGGAAGGACAGGTCGTGCGCTCCACCCAGCGCAACGAAGAGACGACCAGCGCCGTGGACGCCACGCGTAACCGGACGGTGACGGTCGCCAACGAGCTGCCGAACGCCGACGACAGCGCCGCCGCCGATGCCGGAGGCTCGCGGGAGAACGCCAACCGGATCGAGGAGGTCATCAACTACGAGATCTCGCGCACCACCCGCACCGAAGTCACCGGGGCCGGCCGCATCAAGCGCATTTCGGTGGCGGTCCTGGTGGACGGGATCCACACCAAGGCCGGCGACGGCAGCATCGTCTACCAGCCGCGGCCGCAGGAGCAGCTCGATCAGCTGGCTGCGCTGGTGCGCTCCGCCATCGGCTTCGACCGCGCCCGCGGCGACCAGGTGGAGGTCGTCAACCTGCAATTCACGGCCGGCCCGTCACTGCCGCCCGAGGACGATGTCGAGGAGGGTTATCTCAACCTCAGCAAGCAGGACTACCTCTATCTTGCCGAGCTTGCGGCGATGGTACTGCTCGGCCTCCTGCTGCTGCTGCTCGTGCTTAGGCCGCTGGTCCGCCGTATCCTGACGCCCGAGGAACAGGAGCAGCGGCACCTGCAACAGGCGCTTCCGCCCGGTGACCTGCCGCAGCTGCTCGGCCCGGACGGGGAGCCGGTGAGCTCGCGCGAGGAGCCGGAACAGCTGACCTTCAGGCCGGAGTCGCGGACGGCGGCACTGATCGACGTCGTGCGCCAGGCCGGCGAACTGCACGAGAACTCGCTTACCAAGATCGGCGACATGGTCCGCGCCAATCCCGAAGAGGCGGTAGCCATCATCCGCAACTGGCTCCAGGAAAAGGCGGCGTGAGGACCGGCGGATGGCCAGTGCCCTGCAGAAATCCGAATCCACAGTTGCCACCGCGGATCTCGCCCACGCGGTGGAAGCTCCGATCCCGCTCACCGGAGCCGAAAAGGCAGCGGTGCTGATGCTGGCGCTGGGCAGCAAGTACGGCGCGGAGGTCTGGGAAGCGCTTTCCGACGAAGAGGTGCGGACGATTTCGCTCGCGATGTCCTCCCTCGGCACGATCGACGTCGAGATCGTCGAGAAACTCATGCTGCAGTTCACGTCGCAGATGACCATGGCCGGTGCGCTTACCGGCAACTACGAGTCGACCGAACGCCTGCTGTCGCAGTTCCTGCCGAAGGAGCGTGTCGCCGCGATCATGGAAGAGATCCGCGGTCCGGCAGGCCGCACCATGTGGGAGAAGCTGTCCAACGTCCAGGACACGATGCTCGCCGCCTACCTCAAGAACGAGCACCCGCAGACCGTCGCCGTGATCCTCTCCAAGATCAAGTCAGACCATGCGGCTGCGGTTCTCACCCATCTGCCGGAGGAGTTCGCCCTCGAAGTCGTGCAGCGCATGCTGTCGATGGAGTCGGTGCGCAAGGAAGTTCTGGAGAAGGTCGAAGAGACACTGCGCACCGAGTTCATGTCGAACCTCGCGCGGACCCGGCGGCGGGATCCGCACGAGACGATGGCGGAAATCTTCAACAACTTCGACCGGCAGACCGAAACCCGGTTCATGACCGCGCTCGAAGACTCCGACCGCGAGGCGGCCGAGCGCATCAAGGCGCTGATGTTCACCTTCGAGGACCTGGCAAG
The DNA here is from genome assembly GCA_964608275.1 of uncultured Hyphomicrobiales bacterium. Taxonomy (GTDB): domain Bacteria; phylum Pseudomonadota; class Alphaproteobacteria; order Rhizobiales; family CAZSNL01; genus CAZSNL01. The sequence goes on from CAZSNL010000114.1 coordinate 5,333, forward strand.
GCTCGATCCGGCCAGCATCCAGACGGTCCTGCGACACGTTCCCAAGGACAAGCTGGCGCTCGCCATGAAGGGCGCCAGCGAACCGCTGCGCGACTTCTTCTTCCAGAACATGTCGGAACGCGCGGGCAAGCTCCTGCGGCAGGACATGGAGGTGATGGGACCGGTGCGGCTGCGCGACGTGGACGAGGCGCAGATGCTGATGATCAATACCGCCAAGGAACTCGCCGCGAACGGCGAGATCATCCTCTCCAAGAACAAGGGACAGGACGAACTTGTCTACTGAGGACGGGACATGCATCGGGTGAGCCAGGCGAGGAAGTTCGACTTCGACACCGCGTTCGACTTCCTGGTCGAGCCGTCCGGCGACGATGCCGCAGCGGAGCATGGCCTGCGGGCGGCGGAAATCGAGCGGGTGCGAGCGTCCGCCTATGAAGAGGGCCTGCGCGCCGGCGAAGACCGCGCGCTGCAACGCGCCGAGCAACAGACGGCGGATGCCCTCCAGTCGCTGTCGGCCAGCGTCGCGCTGCTGTTCGAGAGGCTTGCCGATGCAGAGGCCCGGCTGCGCGAGGAGGCGCAGTCGCTGGCCGTGATCGTGGCGCGCAAGCTGGTCGGCGAACTGCCGGTCGCCGCGCACCGGGGCGAGATCGAGCGCACGATCGCGGAAGCGATGTCGTTGCTGCGACGCGAGCCCCGGCTCGTCATCCGGGTTCATCCCGAGCTGGCCGAGGCAATCGACGCACGGATCACCGATATCGCATCGCAATGCGGGTTCGCGGGCCGGATCACCGTCAACGCATCGCCGGAGATGCGTCATCCGGATTGCCAGATCGAGGGGGCCGACGGCGGCGTGGCCCGCGACCTGGCGGCCATCGAACGCGAAATCGAAGCAATCGTCAGAACGCACATGTCGCCGGCCGCTGCCGCCCACCACGGCGCGGATGCCGATCCAGGCAATCGCGCCGGGCACACGGGCACCGGGGACGGGGAGCCCGATGGCGATGCGGCGCGGCCGACGCGGGTCAATTCCGGGAGCTGAACGATGAGCGATCAGGGCAAAGACGAAAATTCCGAACCATTCGAGGATGCCGCGAGCGGCAACGATGGCGAAAGCCCGGTTCGCGCTACCCCGTACGAGGCGGCGACGGACGTCCAGAGCAGCGTGAGCGAACTGGAGGCGGTGTTCGACGTCCCGGTCCACATCTCGGCGGTGCTCGGCCGTGCCAGTGTCGAGGTGAGCGAGCTGCTCCGGCTCGACAGGGGAACGGTGCTGGAACTGGACCGGAAGGTCGGCGAGGCGATCGACATCTTCGTCAACGACCGCCTCGTGGCGCGCGGCGAAGTGGTGATGGTCGAAGACCGGCTCGGCGTGACCATGACCGAGATAATCAAGGCCGACCGGACCTGAGCGGCGGCCTGGGGGAATTCGAGAGGGAGCGGGAACAGACATGAGGGTGCTGATCGCCGGCGACTTGCGCGGCCAGCTTTCGAGCGCGACGCGCATGGCCATGGAGCGCGGCGCGAAGGTGCTGCACGCCGAAAGCCTCGACCAGGCAATGCGCGTGGTGCGGGCCGGTCGCGGCATCGACCTGCTGATGGTCGACGTCATGCTGGATGTCGCCGGGCTCATCAATGCGCTGGCGGTCGAGCGAATTCACGTTCCGGTCGTCGCCTGCGGGGTGGAGAACGACGCCGAAGCCGCGGTCGCGGCGATCCGTGCCGGGGCCAAGGAATACATCCCGTTGCCGCCCGACGCCGAGATGATCGCAGCCATCCTCGAGGCGGTCGCCGACGAGAGCCATGCGCTGATCTACCGGGACGAGGCGATGGCGGCGGTGGTCAGGCTGGCAACTCAGGTCGCGGCGTCGGACGCCAGCATCCTGATAACCGGCGAGTCGGGCACCGGGAAGGAAGTCATTGCCCGACACGTCCACCGCAAGTCGCGGCGCGCGGACAAGGCGTTCGTCTCGGTCAATTGCGCAGCCATCCCGGAGGCGCTCCTGGAGTCGGAGCTGTTCGGTCACGAAAAGGGGGCCTTCACTGGCGCCGTCGCCCGCCGCATCGGCAAGTTCGAAGAAGCCAACGGCGGCACGCTGCTGCTCGATGAGATTTCCGAGATGGACGTGCGGCTGCAGGCAAAGCTGCTGCGGGCGCTGCAGGAAAGAGTGATCGACCGGGTTGGCGGCAACAGGCCCGTCGCCATCGACATCCGCGTCATCGCGACCTCCAACCGCGACCTCGCGGCAGCGGTGCATGCGGGCACGTTCCGCGAGGACCTGCTGTACCGGCTGAACGTCGTCAACCTGAACATCCCGAGCCTGCGCGAGCGACCGGAGGACATCCTCGCGCTGGCCGAGCATTTCGTCGCCAAGTACTCCAAGGCCAACGGCCTTCCGATCCGGCCGATCTCGGCCGCGGCACGGGCGGAGCTGGTGCGCGGCCAGTGGCCCGGCAACGTGCGCGAACTCGAGAACACGATGCACCGGGCGGTGCTGCTGGCCGGAGACGACGAGATCGGGGTGGAGGCGCTGTGCCTGCCCGACGGCAACCGCCGGGACTGCGTGATCGGCGGCGGTGCGGCCGGGGCCGCCGCCCACGCCGCCCAGACGGCGCAGGCGGTCACCCGGGGACTTGTGGGCAAGACGGTCGCCGACGTCGAGCGCGACCTGATCCTGGAGACCCTCGGCCACTGTCTCGGCAACAGGACGCACGCCGCCAACATCCTCGGCATCTCGATACGCACCCTTCGCAACAAGCTGCGCCAGTATGCTGCCGAAGGCCTGCCCGTGCCGGGACCCGGCGAGCAGCGGACGGTGGCCTACTGACGCGCGCGATCCCCAATGACTGACACAAGCGCATCGGGAGCCGGACGGCCGGCGTCCCTCGCCGCGGGCCTGTCCGACTTCAGGGTCCTGGTGAGCCGGCCGGACCTCGGCCTCGGCGTCGGGGTGATGATCATCCTGGTGGTGCTCATCCTGCCGATGCCGGCGCTGCTGCTGGACTTCTTCCTTGCGATCTCGATCACCTTCTCGGTGCTGATCCTGATGACGGCGCTGTTCATCCACAGGCCGCTCGAATTCTCGTCGTTTCCAACGGTGCTGCTGATCGCGACGATGATGCGGCTGTCGCTCAATCTCGCGTCCACCCGGCTCATCCTTGGCAACGGGCACGAGGGCACCCACGCCGCAGGCCACGTGATCCAGGCGTTCGGCAACTTCGTGATGCAGGGCAACTTCGTCAGCGGCATCATCGTGTTCGCGATCCTGATGATCGTGAACTTCATCGTCATCACCAA
>CAZSNL010000115.1:0-3905 GCA_964608275.1 uncultured Hyphomicrobiales bacterium
CGCTCGCGCGGCACGCCGCGCATCGCCAACCGGCTGCTGCGGCGGGTGCGCGACTTCGCCGCCGTGCAAGGCGCCGCGATGGTCGACGCCGCGGTCGCCGACGCCGCCCTCGGCAACCTCGAGGTGGACCGGCGCGGCCTTGACGCCCTGGACCACCGCTATCTCCGCTGCGTGGCCGTCAACTTCGGCGGCGGTCCGGTCGGCATCGAAACCATCGCCGCCTCACTGAGCGAGCCGCGCGATGCCATCGAGGAGATCATCGAGCCGTACCTGATCCAGCAGGGACTGGTGAACCGGACACCCCGCGGCCGCACGCTGACCGGCCATGCCTTCGCCCATCTGGGACTGGCCACGCCGCCGGGATTCGCCGACACCCAAGGCGAGTTGTTCAAGAATGCCGGCAACGAGGAATGAGACGGGCGCCGACTGGCCGGACCTTGCCGGACGCATCGTCGGCCAGGAGCATGTGTTGCCGGTGCGCGTCTATTACGAGGACACCGACTTCTCCGGCGTCGTCTATCACGCCAATTACCTGAAGTTCTGCGAACGAGGACGTTCCGACTGGCTGCGCCTGCTCGGCCTCCATCATTCGGCCCTGTTCACCGCCGGCGACGACGGCGACCGGCTCGCCTTTGCCGTCCGCAGGATGGAGGCCGACTTTCTCGGTCCGGCGCATATCGACGACGTCCTCGAGGTCCGCACCCGGCTGGTGGGACTAAGCGGTGCGAGGCTCGACCTGGCGCAGCAGGTGTGGCGCGGCGAAATGGAGCTGTTCCGCGCCAGGACCACGATCGTCATGATCGACGGCGCGGGGCGGCCAAAGCGGCTGCCGTCCGGCCTCAAGTCGCTGGTTTCTCCGATGCTCGACCGATCAGGCGGAGCGATCCGCTGAACCGCGCGGCAACGGGAGCAACCCGTGCGTAAGGGTTCGTTAACCCTGTCCGACCGACAGTATGAGCCGCTGGGCCCGCCCTCGTCGGACGGCTGTCCCGCGGCACTCGGATGACTGGCATTGACGCCGTTACCGGCCTAAGTTTGGACACAGTTAACCGGCTTTGTGACGCCGCCGGCGGGGCTGTATCGAGCAGGATGACGGGCGCGTTTGCGCTGCCGCTCGCTGGCAACGATGGGCTTCGAAAAGAGGCGAAGCGAAAATGAAGATGAGGCCTGCCGAATGGATCCCGTTCAACTCTCACAGGACGCGTTGAACGCGCCGACGGGCGATCTCAGCCTTCTTTCGCTCTTTCTCCAGGCCCATTTCGTCGTCAAGCTCGTCGTTATCGGCCTTGTGCTGGCGTCGGTGTGGACCTGGGCGATCGTCTTCGAGAAGCTCTACGTATTCTCGCGTACCCGCAAGCTCACCGATCGTTTCGAGCAGATGTTCTGGTCCGGACAGTCGCTCGAGGACCTCTACAATTCGATCGGCGCCGGCAACAACTATGCCATGGCGGCGACGTTCGTCGCGGCCATGCGGGAGTGGAAGCGAAGTCAGCCGACGGTCAGGCGGAGCGGGCTGGGGTTGCAGCAGCGCATCGAAAAGGTGATGGAGGTGACGGTGCAGAAGGAGATGGCGCGACTGGAGCGACGCCTCCTGTTCCTTGCCACCATCGGATCCACCGCACCGTTCATCGGGCTGTTCGGCACGGTGTGGGGCATCATGAACAGCTTCCAGGCCATTGCCGTGAGCAAGAACACCAATCTCGCCGTGGTCGCGCCGGGCATCGCCGAGGCCCTGTTCGCCACCGCGCTCGGGCTCCTGGCCGCCATCCCGGCGGTGGTCTTCTACAACAAGTTTTCAAGCGACCTTGCGCGACTGGGCGCGCGGCTGGAGAATTTCGTCGACGAGTTCTCGGCCATCGTCTCCAGGCAACTCGACGAGCGGGCGTGAAGCGATGGCTGCATCCACGACCGGGGCCAACGGAAACGGCCGGCGTCGCCGGCGCCAGCGCTACGTGCCGATGAGCGAGATCAACGTGACGCCGTTCGTCGACGTCATGCTGGTCCTGCTCATCGTGTTCATGATAGCCGCGCCCCTGCTCACGGTCGGCGTGCCGATCGAGCTGCCCGAGACGCAGGCGAAGCCGCTGCAGGACGATCGCGAACCGCTGACCATCACGGTGAACCGCGAAGGCGAGGTCTTCCTGCAGGAGACCGCCATCGAGGTCGACACACTCGTGCCGAAATTGCTCGCCATCAGTGACAACGGTTACGAGGAGCGGATCTACGTGCGCGGCGACAAGGATGTCGACTACGGCACGGTCATGAACGTGATGGCCACCATCAGCGCGGCAGGCTTCCGCCGGATCGGTCTCGTCACCGCGCCGGAGGACGAACGGCAAGCGCCCTGATGTGGGCCAATTCAATGCGTTGGAGCCTAACCCTTTCGTGTCTCGCCCATTCCGCCGTTCTGCTCGCTGCCGTCATTGCGCTCCCCGACCCGGAGGAGTTCGCAAGCGAGCCGGAGGCGGTTCCGGTCGAGATCGTGTCGATAGAGGACATCACCAGGGTGTCGGCGCAGGCGACGGAGGTGGAGGAAGAAGCCGAGAAGCCTGCGCCGCCGAAGCCGCCCGAGAAGGAGGCAAAGCCGGAACCGAAGCCGGAACCGGAACCGCAGGAAACCGCCTCGTTGCCGGAGCCGGAGCCGGAACCGCCGGCACCGGCCGAGCCGATGCCGACGGAAACCCTGCCGGAGCCGGAAATCACCGAACCGGCGCCGGAACCGGAGCCGCAGGAACAACTGGCGGCGGAACCCGAGCCGGTCAGCCGGCCCGTGCCGACGCCGAAGCCAAAACCGCAGCGGCCGCGGGTTGCCGAAAAGACGCAGCCGAAGTTCGATCCGCAGCAGATCAGCGCGCTGCTCAACAAGCTGCCCGACGCGGAGCAGCCGCCGCAGCCGGAACCGCAGGAGACCGGAACGCCCCGACAGGCGGAAACAACGAGCCTCCTGGGCAGCGACGATCGGGTCACGCAGGACGAGAAGGATGCCCTGAGAGCGCAAATCGAACGCTGCTGGAGTCCGCCGGTCGGGGTACTGGACGCGGATTCGCTGGTCATACGGTTGAAGATCTTCCTGCGCCAGGACGGCTCGCTGGAACGCGACCCCGAGTTTCTCAACCACGAGAACTCGCCGCAGTTCGTGGCCGCGGCCGACAGCGCCAGACGCGCGGTGTTGCGGTGCCAGCCATACCAGATGCCGGCACACAAGTACGACCTGTGGCACGAGATCATTCTGAATTTCGACCCCAGCCACATGCTGCGAGGATGATCCAGCGACGGCCTAGAGGTGCGGGGACCGTAACGAAGGGATGCTGAGGATGGCGAAATCACAGAGATGGCTGGTGCGGCCGTTCGGCCTTGTCGCACTGCTTGCAGCCGCACTCCTGTTCGCCGGCGAACGCCAGGCCATGGCATTGATCGAGGTTGACATCACGCGTGGTCACCTCGAGCCGCTGCCGATCGCGATAATCGACTTCCTCGGCCAGACGGCCCAGGACACGGAATACGGCGCCCAGATCACCGGCGTGATCGCCGGCAATCTCCGCCGTTCCGGACTGTTCAAGCCGTTGCCGAAGGAATCCTTCATCGAGAAGATCAGCGACTTCAACCAGTCGCCGCGGTTCGGCGACTGGCGGATCATCGACGCCCAGGCCCTGGTGACCGGCCAGGTGGCGCTGCAGGACGATGGCCGCCTGCGGGCCGAGTTCCGCCTCTGGGACGTCGTCGCCGAACAGCAGATGACCGGGTTCCAGTTCTTCACCACGCCGCGCAACTGGCGGCGCATCGGCCATCTGATTTCCGATGCGATCTACGAGCGGCTGACCGGCGAAAAGGGATACTTCGATTCGCGCATCGTCTTCGTCGAGGAGACCGGCCCCAAGGACAAGCGGGTCAAGGCGCTGGCCGCC
>CAZSNL010000115.1:3915-8556 GCA_964608275.1 uncultured Hyphomicrobiales bacterium
ATGGACCAGGACGGCGCCAACGTCCGCCGGCTGACCGACGGAAGCCATCTGGTGCTGACGCCGCGGTTCAGCCCGACGTCGCAGGAAATCACCTACATGTCCTATGCCGGGGGCAAGCCGCGCGTGTACCTCTACAACATCGAGACCGGGCAGCGCGAGATCGTCGGCGACTTTCCGGGCATGACCTTCGCGCCGCGCTTCTCGCCGGACGGCCAGCGCGTGGTCATGAGCCTGCAGCATGGCTCCAACGCCAACATCTATTCGATGGATCTTCGCAGCCGAACCACCCAGAGGCTGACCAATACCGCGGCCATCGATACCGCGCCTTCCTTCTCGCCGGACGGCCGGCAGATCGTGTTTGAATCGGATCGTGGCGGGACGCAGCAGATCTACGTGATGAACGCGGACGGCTCGAACCAGACCCGGATCAGCTACGGCCAGGGCCGGTACTCGACACCGGTGTGGTCGCCGCGTGGCGATCTCATCGCCTTCACCAAGCAGCTCGGCGGCAAGTTCCTGATCGGGGTCATGAAGCCGGACGGATCCGGAGAGAGAATATTAACCGAAGGCTACCACAATGAGGGACCGACCTGGGCTCCGAACGGAAGGGTGATCATGTTCTTCCGGGAGTCCCGAGGGGAAAATGGTGGGCCGACGCTGTGGTCGGTGGATCTCACGGGCTACAACGAACAGCAGATCAAGACAGAGTCGTTTGCATCCGACCCTGCCTGGTCGCCCTTGATCAACTAGGAACAATGGCGATAAGCGTTCTGCCGAATCTCAACAGCCTCCTGGCGACCGGCATGGTGCGCCCGGGCGCCCGCGGGGACATCACAGCGTAGGATCATAGCGCTTTCTTCGACTGCGGTGGGTGCAGTCCGGCGGACTCCGCCGGTTCGAAAAGGAGCAGGGGTAAATGATGCGTGGATTTCGGGGACTGCGACCCCTCGGGGTTGCATTGATTCTTGTCGTGGTAGCAGCCTGCTCTTCGGCCGAGAAACCGGAACTGAGCGGCGAGCCGGCGGTACCGGGCTCGGAGCGGGATTTCGTCGTCAACGTGGGTGACCGGGTCTTCTTCCCGACCGATCAGTCGTCGCTCACCGACGCCGCGAAGGAAACGCTGCGCCGCCAGGCTGCGTGGCTGAAGCTGTACCCGCACGTGACCGTCCGGGTCGAAGGCCATGCCGATGAACGCGGCACGCGGGAGTACAACCTCGCGCTGTCGGCGCGACGGGCGGCGGCGACGCAGGCGTATCTCGTGAGCCAGGGCGTCGATCCTTCGCGGATCGATACCATCTCGTTCGGCAAGGAGCGGCCGGTGGCGCTGTGCGACGCCGAATCCTGCTGGTCGCAGAACCGGCGTGCGGTCACGGTCATCACGGCAGGCGCGGCGGCATCCTGACGCCGACCAGGTCTCAATCTGGTCGCTTTTACCGATATGATCGCGATGCGCCCGGCGGGATCCGCGGCACCGCTCTTGCGCTTCGCGAGGAGCTCGCCTGTAATGGATGCGCGGGGATGACCCCATTGTGATCGCGGGAAGGAGAGCTGCCGTGCCGAGCTGCAGAAGACGGCGTACGCTGACCGCCGCAGCACTGCTGGCGGGACTCATCCTCATCTGTGCGGACGGCCGCGAGGCATCGGCCCAGAACCAGTGGGACGCGCTCTACGACCGCATCCTGCGGCTCGAACACGCGGTGGGAGCGCTGCAGGCCCAGGGCGGCCAGCCGCAACAGCTCCACGGCGCCGAGCGCACCAATCCGGCATCGCTCGCCGAACTGTCGCTCCGCGTCGACAACGTCGAGGCCCAGCTCAGGCAGATCGTCGGCCAGCTGCAGGAAATCGCGTTCCGCATGGAGCAGGTCGGCGACCGGTTGAACAGGTTTTCCGAGGACGTCGAGTTCCGCTTCCAGGAACTCGGTCAAGGCGGCCGGCGCGACCGGTCCGGCAATGCCGCGCCGATGACCCGCGAACCGGCTGCCGAACCGCGGTTCGCCGCGACGCAGCCGACCACGCTCCATCCCGCACCGGTGAGCTCGGCGCCGCTGCAGCTGGCGCCGCGCCACATCATGCCGGGCAATCCGGACCGGCAGCCGGACACCGGCGGAGACGATCTCGCCCGCGCCGACCTCGACCGGTTCGCAGCCTACATCGCCGAGGATGGCGCGGTGACCGACGACCTGAACAAGGCGCCGCCGCCGTCCACCCTTGGCACCCTTCCGCTGAGCGCGCTGGGCGGCGAGGAGACGCAGACCGCGGCATTGCCCGGGGAAGTGGTGTCGCGGCCGCTCGATGGCGGTACCGGCAGCATCGGCGGCGGCGTCGAGGCACTCTACGAACGGTCGTACGAGAACCTGCTCAGGCGCCGCTTCGGCGAGGCCGAACGCGGATTCATGTCGATAATCCGTGATCATCCCGATCACCAGCTCGCCGGCAATGCCCAGTACTGGCTTGGCGAGACCTACTATGTCCGCGGCGAGTTCAAGGACGCCGCCGAGGCCTTCCTCAAGGCCTACCGCGACTACAACAAGGGCCCCAAGGCGCCCGACAGCCTGCTGAAGCTGGGGATGACCCTGAGCCAGCTCGGCCAGAAGGATCAGGCGTGCGCGTCGTTCGGGCAGCTGTCGCAGGAGTTTCCGGGAGCCTCGGATGCCATCAGGCAGCGGGCGGCCGCGGAAAGGAAGCGCACTGGCTGCTGACCGGGAGCCTCGAGGCTTCTCCCAGGCGGACATCGACAGCCTGTTTGCCCCGTACGCCCATCATTCATCGGGAATCGCTCTCGCCGTATCCGGCGGCGCCGACAGCACGGCGCTGATGGTGCTTGCGGCATGCTGGGCGCAACGACCGGGCGCAGCCGCGCCCAGGCTTGCGGTGCTGACGGTCGATCACCGGCTGCGGCCGGGCTCCGGCGCGGAGGCGAGCCGCGTGCGCGACGCGGCAACCGCGCTCGGCCTGCGACACGTCACCCTCGTCTGGGAGGGCAAGAAGCCCGAAACCCGCATCGAGGAGCTGGCCCGGGAGGCACGCTACCGCCTGCTGACCGGGTGGTGCCGCGCCAACGGCATTGCCTGCCTCCTCACCGCCCACACCATCGAGGACCAGGCCGAGACCGTGCTGATGCGGCTGGCCCGCGGCAGCGGCCTCGACGGGCTTGCCGGCATCGCCGCCGAAACCGAGCGTGACGGCATCGTCATCGCCCGGCCGCTGCTCGGCATCCACCGCGACCGGCTGCAGCGTTTCCTGCGCGACCGGCAGATCGGCTGGATCGACGACCCGATGAACGAGGACCCGCGCTACGAGCGCGTCCGGCTGCGCCGGCTGCGGCCGATGCTGGAGGCGGCAGGCCTGCGGCCCCGTTCGATCGCCCTCTCCGCCCGCCGCCTCGCCCGCGCCCGGCAGGCCATCGAGCACGCCGTCGATATCGCGGCAGCGACCTGGGTGAGCGCGGATCCGGCCGGCTACTGCATCGTTCGGGATCGCATGTTCGCCGACGAACCGGAGGAGATCGGCATCCGCGCCTTGCGCCGCTGCCTCGACCTCGTCGGCGGCACCAGCCGCGCCGCGTCCCAGTCGGCGCTCGAGACCCTGTGGCGGTCAATTTGCCGCGGCGAGCGGCGTGGGCGGACGCTCGGAGGCTGCCGCCTCACGTGGACCGGCGACAGCCTGCTGATCATGCGCGAGCCGGGCCGGCTTGCGGCGGCGCCGGCAACCCTCGGACCGGGCACGACGGCGACCTGGGACGAACGGTTCGCGGTCGGCTACGCCGCCGAGGACGCCGCGTTCGCCGCCGTCACCGTGGCTCCCCTCGGACGCGACGGCTGGCGGGAAATCGGCGCCGACAGCCGCACGATTCCGCGGATTGCGGGAGAAACGACGGCGGCGTTCCGGGCGGACGGCACGTTGCTGGCCGCCCCCGGCATTGGCTGGCGGCGGCCGGGACTTCCCGCAGGGATCGAATTCACGGCCGAGTTCCTGGTCCGTAAGCTGTCTCCGCATCGGCCCGCCCAGGACGGCGGCAAGCCGGCAGGAACGGTTTCGTGATTCGGCGAGTTGTCCCCGCGGCGCGCACCTCAAACGGCGCCAGGACGCTTAACATTGACCGGGTTCGATGCTTGGCAAAGATGCGGCCGCTGCCTATTTTATCGGTAGTTTGCGACCACCGAGCGGACCTCCCTGCCCCGGCAGCAAGGCGGAAGGTAGTGTTCCTCGCTGTGAAAGGGAGCTTTGGTGAATAATTTCCGGAACTTCGCCGTTTGGGTGATCATCGCGCTCCTGCTCGTGGCGCTCTTCAACCTGTTTCAGGGTCCCGCACAGCGCACGTCGGCCAACGAGGTGAGCTTCTCGCAGCTGCTCGCCGAGGTCGACAACGGCAAGGTCCGCGACGTCACGATATCCGGCAACACCATCACCGGTCATTTCTCGGACGGCCGCGCGTTCCAGACCTATGCGCCGGCCAATGCCGACTTCGTCAACAGGTTCTACGACCAGGGCGTCACCATCACCGCCAAGCCGGTGACCGACGACGTGCCGTCGCTGCTCGACGTCTTCGTGTCGTGGTTCCCGATGCTCCTGCTGATCGGCGTGTGGATTTTCTTCATGCGGCAGATGCAGTCCGGCGGCGGCACGGCCATGGGCTTCGGC